>DATGHS010000140.1:0-6401 GCA_035307785.1 Gemmataceae bacterium | reverse complement strand
TGGATCGAAGGTAAACGAGTTGTTGCAGCGACAGTAAGCGGCAACATCTCAGCAGGCTGCTTTAGACGCAACGTTGCCCTTCCGGCGATCATCGGCGGAAGAATGTGTATGCCGCCACGGCTCCCTACGATTATAGGCGCGGCGTGAGTGCGAGCAAATTCTCTCATAATCAGTGCCCTGAAATAACGGCTTCAAATTGATTCGTCGCAGCCCATATTCCATGGCCTTAACGTGCCGCACGTGGCATGACCAGTGACGCCATTCATCGGAAAAAAAGCTCCGAAAAAAATGGCTCAAATCTCGCGCAGCCGGTAATAGAAGGGTAGTGGACGATGCCATTGTTGGAGCCAAGGAGTAGTGATGCCGGCCAGGCCGATGAATCGAGTCATCGAACATTTGCGCCAAAGCGCCGAACTGGGCGCTGCGGCGCAACTGACCGATGCGGAATTGCTGACGCGCTTTTTGGATTGCCGCGATTTGGGCGCATTAGAAGCTCTCGTGCGGCGGCACGCCCCTATGGTCTGGAGCGTGTGCCGGAGAATCGTCCCGAATCATCACGACGCGGAGGAGGCATTTCAGGCGGTATTCCTGGTTCTCCTGCGCAGAGCGGCCGCGATTGCGCCCCGGGAGATGCTGGCAAACTGGCTTTATGGCGTGGCGCGGCAAACCGCCCTCAAGGCCAATTCGATGCTCAACCTCCGGCACAGGCGAGAGCGGCAGGTACATGATATGCCCGAACCAGGAGCGAAACCGGTCGCGTCCAGTTGTGCCTTCGAACCCTTTCTGGACGAGGAGTTGAGCCGCTTGCCGGACAAGGATCGGCTCGTGATCGTTCTTTGCGACCTGGAAGGCCGAAGCCGCAAAGAAGTTGCCCGCCAATTGGGTTTGCCGGAAGGAACAGTGGCCAGCCGGCTGGCACGGGCGCGAACGAAGCTGGCTCGCCGGCTCGCACGCCATGGGCTATTCGTATCGGGCGGAACTCTGGCGTTGGTGCTTGCTGAAGCGGCAGCAGCAAAGGCGCCGGCGGCGCTCGCATCGGCAACGATCCAGATGCTTACCAGGGCGGCAATGGGCGGCCCGGTTCCGAGCGGGATTGTCTCTCTCATGGAAGGAGTCTTGAAAGCGATGTTGGTGAACAAGCTCAAGAAAATCACGGCGGCGACAGTGGTTTTGGCAATCGCCAGCGTTTATGGTTTTACTTCCTGGACCACGGCAGCCGATCCGCCTGCTGCCAATCCGCCGGGCAAAAGTTCCGCCCTTTCCAGGCCGGATGCCCGGGACGCCAAAATTCCCGTTAGCGGAAACATTCAGGGTTTCTGGAATCTGCTCAGCGCAGAAATTGATGGCCGGCGGTTGGGCGTAGAAGAGGGCGCGGTTCAGCTCGTCGTCACCAACGAATACTGGATCTGGAAGGAACGCGGTCGGGATCGCGGTTTCATGTACAAGCTGGATGCCCGCTCCAGTACGAAACACGTCGATCTCGAACCGCTGTTTGCGGGAACGGAAGCGAAGAAGGTTCCTGCCATTTATCAACTCGACCGCGATCGATTGACGGTGTGCGAGGGGAGCAAAGGCCGGCCCACGGAATTCAGTGCTCCGGCGGAATCGGGGCGCACGCTGCTCACTTATCAGCGCGCTAACTCCGGGCCTGTTGCCGCGTCCAAGCCATTTGTGACCCCGCCAATGCCAGTGGACACCTCTCCCGCAAACGCGCTGGTGATGCTTCGGCAAGCACGTACGTTGATGGAGCGCGGGAAATACGAAGAAGCAATTAATCTGGCGAATCGAGTCAAAGAGATGAAAGACTTGCGCTGGGGCCTTTTCGAGGACTCTCCGGACAAGCTGCTCCAAGATATAAAGAAAAACCCGAAGAATCAAAACCAGGCAACCACTACCGAAAATGGGTCGGTTGACCCGGACTTCACCAAGGAGGCATGGGCCAACAAGCTCTTTCCGGAGACCAGCAAGGACTTTGGCGACTGTGGTCCAGGCGCAGTCCTCCAGCACCGTTTCAAGATCACGAATATCTACAACGTGCCGATGGAAATTACCAAGATGGGAGCTTCCGCAATGGGGGTGACGATGACTTTGGCACGCGACATCTTGGCCCCGAGAGCAGAGACGTATCTCGATGTGGCTATCGATCCCCTTCGGGTTCCCGGCGCCAAAGTTATCCGGATCTACGTAACGATCGGAAAGGAATACACCTCCACGGCGATTTTGACGCTGAAAGCGAACGTGGTCAAAGAGCCGCCCAAGGCCGACCAAACCAAGGAAGGAAATGATCCGCTGAGTGGGAATCGTCCGCTGCCCAAACCGGCCATGAGCGACAGGCTGAATGATGATAAGGAAGCCGACCTGCCTAGTCACGAGATTTCGGCACGCGACATTCAGATTCCGGTCCTGGTTGCAAGCGATCGGCGTAAAGAATTAAAAGAACTGCGGCTTAGCGTGTCCGACGACAAAGGCAAGAAATGGCAGTTGAGCGCAACCATCCCGCCGGACAAGTCGGCGTTTCATTTCGTGGCGCAGCGGGACGGCGAATACTGGCTCGCGATTCAAACCGTAAGTAAAGATGGCATCATACAACCACTTTATGCGGACCTCAAACCGGAATTGAAAATCAGAGTTCGAGCCGGCAATTAAGCCGCCATGAAGAAAGCGCTGCAAGTTCATCGCCGTGGCCGATGGCAATTTCTTTGCCTTCGGAAGCCGGGAGCGCGAGCCACCGGATGGAGTGCGTACAACATCCGGTCGCACGCGCTCCCGGCTTTCCGGTGGCGTTCAATGCTTCGCTTTGCGCGCCTTCAGGTCGGCGAGCAGGTTTTCCAGGGCTTTCGGCTCCGGTGGTTTGACGAGATGGTAATCGAAGCCGGCCTCGGCAGAGCGGCGGCGGTCTTCCTGCTGGCCCCAACCGGTGAGCGCAGCGAGCAGGGTTGCCCTTAGCGCTGGGTCGTGGCGCACGCGGCGGGCAACCTCGTAGCCATCCATGTCCGGCATGCCGATGTCCAGGAAAATGAGATCAGGCAAAAAGGACCGTGTCATTTCCAGTGCGGCCATACCGCTGTGGGCTACACGGACTTCGTGGCCCATTAACTGTAGCAGCATGGCCAGACTAATGGCCGCGTCGCGGTTGTCGTCTACTATCAGCAAGCGGCTGCTGGAAGGGGCCGGCGCTGGCCGGGCAAGTGAATCAGGATCCTCACCGCCCGCTTTCACCGGCGTGGTGGAAAGCGGCAGCCGCACAACGAATTCGCTTCCCTGCCCCAGGCCCGCACTGTGCGCTTCCACCGTTCCATGGTGCATCTCGACGAGGTTTTTCACCAGGGTGAGCCCAATGCCGAGCCCGCCCTGGGAACGCATGGCCTTGGGTTCCACTTGCATGAACAGTTCAAAGATGCGGGGAAGCATTTGCGGCGCAATGCCGATGCCGTTGTCGCGCACCCGGAGCACCGCGCTTGAGCCGTCGCGCGCGGCGGTCACAGTAATCCGGCCATTCGCCTCGGTGTACTTGGCCGCATTGGCAAGCAGATTGCCAACGACTTGCGCAAGCCGGAGCGGGTCGGCGTCGATGGGCAGCGACTCCGCCGGCAAATGGAGCCTCAATTGATGGCCCTGGCTGTCGATAAACGGTTGGACCGTCTCCACGGCCCGGCCGATGACCGTTGCCAGCTCGAGCCGCTCTTTGCGCAGCTCGATCTTGCCGCGCATCACGCGCGAGACATCGAGCAGGTCGTCCACGAGCCGCACGAGATGGTGAACTTGCCGCTCCATCATGCCGCGGCAGTGCTCGGCCGTCTCCGGGTCGAGGCGCGGCATTTTCAGGATTTCCAGCGAGTTTGAAATGGGCGCGAGCGGGTTGCGCAGTTCATGGGCGAGCGTGGCCAGGAATTCATCTTTGCGGCGATCGGTTTCTCGCAGTGCCTGGTAGAGTTGCGTGTTTTGAATAGCCACTGCCGCCCGGTGGGCCAGGTCCATGGCCAGGGCAAGATCCGAATCGGTATAACGGCGGCCGGACTCCGCCGTGGCAAACGTCAACACGCCGAACGACGTGCCGGAGATGATGAGCGGCAAGCAGATGTAGGATTTCAGATCGATGGCGCGCAGGAGCGCGAGATTCCGCTCGTCTTTGGCGCCGCGGACGAGCATGTCGTCGGTAAGCTCGCTGAGGATTTCGGGTTTGCCCGTGCGGAACACCGCGCCGATGCCGCCCTGGGCCTGAAGATCAATTGGGTACAGGCGCATGAGTTCGTGCGCCAGTTCCATTTTTTTCGGATCCTGATGGGCGACGGCCAGGCGGCGGAGCGCACCGTCATCGGCCACGTCCACGGCCGCCCAGTCGGCGAAGTACGGAACCGCCATGTTGACGACTTTTTGCAGGGTACTTTCGTAATCGACCACGCTGGCGAGCGCGGCGCTGGCCTCGGACAGAAAATGCGACGATTCCTGGGCATGCTTCTGCTCGTGGATGTCGGTCGCGGTGCCGAACCAGCGAGCCACTTTTCCCGCCTCATCGCGCGCCGCCACCGTGCGCATGAGATGCCAACGGTACATGTGCCGGTGGCGATCGAATAACCGAACTTCCATGTCGAAGGTTTCGCCGGTTTCGAGGCACACGGCCCAGCGCTCGGCGGCCCGCTTGCCGTCGTCGGGATGCAGTACAGTGCGCCAGCCTTCGTTGCCAACTTTGTCGGACAACCCGGTGAATTCGGACCAACGTTTGTTCATGTAATCGGTGTTGCCGTCCGGCCGCGCGGTCCAGACAATCTGCGGCATGACATCGGCCAGCTGGTGAAAGCGCTGCTCGCTTTGGTGGACTTCCTCTTCCGCCGCTTTACGCTCCATGAACTGGCCGAAAATAGTCGCCACGCTCTGCATCTGGTCGAGCAAATCCGGGTCGATTTCCCGGCGGCGCCGGCTGAAGAATTCGATCACGCCCAGCGGTTGTTCCCCAGTAGTGATCGGGCAGGCGATGGCACTGCGCAAGCCCGTATTGGCCGCTGCCACCAGGCGCGGGAAGTTCGCATCGGCGGCGATGTCGATAATCCAGGCCGGCTTGCCGCTCGCCCAAACACGCCCCGGCAAGCCCAGTCCCATGGCAAACGTTCGGCCGCAACTGGCTTGCTCGAACTCTTCCAGCGCAGGGGCGCTGCGCCAGCTTCGCCGGCACTCCAGCTCCTGGCACTCGCGCTTCACGGTCCAAAAGAAGCCCGTGTCCCAGTGCAGGCCTTCGCACATGATTCGCAGCAACCCCGTAGCTGCCTCGTCGATCGTATTCGCCTGATTGAGAAGCGGAGTTATCGCCAACCGGGCATTGCGATGCTGTTCGGCCCTGCGCCGCTCCGTTACGTCGCGGAAGACCAACACACTGCCGATAACTTTGTTGTCGGAATCGCGGATGGGCGCGGCAGAATCGTCGATGGGCCGTTCCGTGCCATCCCGGGCGATGAGAACGGTGTGGTTCGCCAGGTCGACCACGGCGCCGTCTTGCAACGCGCGCGTGGCCGGATTTTCCACCGGCTCGCGGCTTTCTTCATTTACGATGCGGAACACTTCGTCCAGCAGGCACTGCTGGGCTTCTTCCACGTTCCAGCCCATGAGCCGCTCGGCAACCGCGTTCAGGAAGGTGATGCGGCCCTGCTCGTCGGTGCTGACGACCGCGTCGCCGATGCTGGCCAGTGTGACGCGCAGGCGCTCGCGCTGTTCCTGGATGTACCGAGCGTTTTCCTCGGCCGCGCGGCGGGCCGTGGTTTCCTCCACCAGGCGGCGGGCGTTTTCTTCCGAGCGTTTGCGTTCGGTCAAATCGCGCGTGACTTTAGAGAAGCCGCGCAGGCGCCCCTGCTCGTCGCGCAGTGCCGTGATAACGACATTGGCCCAGAAGGGCGAGCCGTCCTTGCGAATGCGCCAACCCTCATCTTCGAAACGGCCAACTTCACTGGCCACCTTGAGTTCATACTGCGGCCAGCCGCGGTCGATGGCTTCTTGCGGGTAGAAGCGCGAGAAATGCTGGCCGATGATCTCGTCAGCGCAATAACCCTTGAGGCGCTGGGCGCCCGGGTTCCAAGTCACTACGTAGCCTTCCGGGTTCAGCATGAAGATCGCGTAGTCGGTGGTGCCGTGCACCAGCATGCGCAGCTGGTCGGCTTCATGGCGGGCGTTTTCCTTGTCCTGAAAGACCTGGCTAAAGCCCTGCACCTTGGCCCGCAGGACCACCGGCAAGAACGGCTTTAGGAGAAAATCGACAGCGCCCAGCGCGTAGGCTTCTTCCAGCGTGGCCGCATCAATCTCGTTGGCCGTGAAGAAAATGATCGGCGTGTGGCGGGCGCGCGGTTGCTTCCGAATGGCCTGGGCGGTCTCAAAACCGCTCAGCCCGGGCATCCGCACATCGAGCAGAATGACGG
>DATGHS010000139.1:0-17576 GCA_035307785.1 Gemmataceae bacterium | reverse complement strand
ACTTCGATCAGTTCATCGAGAGTCGGAGCATCGCCTTCGGGCACTTCCTCATGCCGGCCAGGCATGAAATAGCACATCCAGATGCCAAGCTCGTACAGCAGGCACATGGGAATCCAGAGCGCGCACATGGTGAGCGCATCCGGCGTGGGCGTGATGATCATGGCGAAAACAGCCAGAGCGAACACTGCATATTTCCGCTTCGACTTGTAGCTATCCATGGTCATGATGCCGATGCGCTCCAGGAACAGCATGATGAGCGGTGTCTGGAACGATACGCCGAAAACCAGCGGTAACATGATGGCCAGGCTAAGCCAATCATTCAAACGAAGTTGCGGTGTAAAGCCAAGGAAATCGTTGAACCAAAGCAGGGCGCTCACGGTGCGCGGCAGCACCACGACTTCACACAAAACGACGCCGGCCAGAAACAGGCCCAAACTCACCGGCAGGTAAATGTGAACGTATTTCTTCTCATGGGGATATAGCCCCTTGGCAATGAATGACCAAATTTGCCAAAAGACCCAGGGGCTGGCGATAATCAGGCCGCATACAAGTGTAACCTTGAAATAGACCATGAACCCTTCCATGGCGGTCAACGTGCTTAGTTCTTGCGGGCGGATGACGTCTTGGATTCGAGCGTTCATCTTGTAGACTTCTTCGGGTTTCACGATCATAGTGACCTCAATGTCATCGGAAACCTTAGCCGGATCCACGCCGGGGAATTTTGCCAGCTGATCCTTCGGTATGCGAACTACCATCGGCTGCGGCGTCGTGGGGTTTTCAGGGATATCTTCCTTTCCCTTTGATTCTTTCTCCAGTCGTTTCATTCGCTTATCGTAAAACTCTGCCAGGGCCGATTCGACGGGGGCCTTGATGATGGCCATGGCCGGCTTGCCGATGCCGATGTAGGGCCGTCCCAACGCGTCGCCGATTTGGTCCAGCACGAAGCCGATGAACATGCATAACACCAGGCCCATGATGGCCCGCCATAGGTGCGTGCGCAGTTCTTCGATGTGATCGCCGAAGGACATGCGGCTGTCTTTGAACATGTCGTCTTCGTCGTGATGGTTGGCATTACGCATGGCCGGACTCCCAGCATGTGGTTGGGACGGCGCCCAGAGAATGGGTGGGCCGCGTAACAGTGTGGAGATCTGTGATTTTAGCGTGGAGTTGCGGTTGTAACAAGGGGCGTCCTCGTTTAGCGGGCGACCCGAAGGGTCGCCCGCTAATCATCAGTTTTTTCGCAATCGCCGCAGCAATTCTGCCAGATCATCCGGCAGCGGCGATTGCCATTCGCGCCATTCGCCCGTGGCCGGGTGGTGCAACCCCAAAGTCGCGGCATGCAGCGCTATATGCGGGGCCTTGCTTTTGTCTGGCCGCGGCGCGCCGTGCAGTGGCCGGTCATACACGGTCTCGCCGCACAGGGGCGATCCCTGCTCGGCTAAATGAATGCGCACCTGGTGAGTGCGCCCGGTTTCCAGCTCGCATTCGACAAGCGTGTAATCGTCCAGTTCCTCGATAACGCGAACATGCGTGACCGCACGTTGTCCTTCTTCGGGATTGGTCGTGCTGCCACGCCGGCCGTCACCGCGGTCGCGGGCAATGTGCGACTCGATTCGGGCCGGCTTGGCCTTGCCGCGGACTATGGCGAGGTATTTACGCTTAATCGTGTGCGCGCGAAATTGCTGACCGAGATCACGTTCTGATTCTTTCGTGCGAGCGAAGACGACGAGACCGGAGGTGTCGCGGTCTAACCGGTGTACTGCCAGCACTGGTTCCGGTTCGCCGATGAGTGCGGGCAACATATCGGCAAGCGTCGGCGGCAGGTACTTCTTGGCGCGTTTGCCAAACTCGGCGGCTTCTTCTGCATGACGCATTGTCGTCAGGCCGGCAGGCTTTTCAACAACGACGATGTGTTCATCGAGAAAAACGAGCGCGGGCTTTGGATCATCGCGCTTGGGCTTAGAAGACTTGGTTTTCCGTGGCGGAGCAAGTTTCTGCCTCGGCTTTTTCCGGTTTTCGTCGGTAACGATTTGAATTTCCATTCCTGGCTGAACGCGGCGAACGCCGTCGGTACAAACGGCGCCAGCAAGCCGTACTGTGCGTTGCGCGATCAATTGGCGGGCCTGATTCCACGAGACGCCCAGCTCTCGTTTGAGCACGGCCGCTAGCGTTTGGCCCTTGTCGGATGCGCGAACGTGGAAGATTTGATGAGACATTTTGGAAATGGTAAGCCGCGAGACCGAGCGCCGCGCCGTCGAGCGCTTACTTCCGCGCTCGACGGCGCTGCGCTCGGTCTCGCGGCTTACCTACGATTCAATCGGCAAATTCCTTGTCGTCCACCTTTTCGAGCGGCTTATACTCCGTGACGCTTTGCTCCATGAACTTCGTCCCGTCGTTGCTGATCATGAGCTTCGTCGGCTGTTTCACGCCGTCGAATTCCTTGTACTCGCTCAAATGCAACTCCTGCTTGCCCTTGGTTCCCATCGGGCCGACGCCTTCATATTCCACGAGCGCGAGCAGATGCGTGGTTTTGTCGAAATAAAACTTCGTCTCCTTCATGTCCTTGCCGGTAATTTGCACCACCGCAGCGTCTTTGCCATCCACTTTGGCATCGGGCAGGGCCTTGGACTGATATGCCTTTTCGTCGAGCAGCGGGGTGAGGCGCATGGCGTAGGCGACCTGCATGCGCTGCTTCGCGTCTTCTTTTTCGGCGTCTTGCAGCGGCAACATCATGCCGTCAATCGAGCGCCGCATCGTCTCGCCATTGAAGACCACTTCGATGCTGTGCGACATACCGCCGACTTCCATTTTCAATTCCGTCTTCATCTTCGTGGGCGGCGCCGACACGCTGTCGGACGAGAAGTCAATGTCCATGTTCATGATCGAAATGGTGCCTTTGGTCTTTTCTCGGTAGCCTTTTACCTTGCTGAGTTTCTCCTCGCCGCCGCGGGCAGCAATGCCTTGTTTGATGATCTCTTTGGCCTTGTCGTCGGCGCGGACCCCGGCGCTCAAGACCAGAATCCCGCAAACGGCCACCGGCAGCATGGTTCGACGCATGGAAGCCTCCTGGGTTAAAGGGCATACATTCGGTCAGAATATGGCCTAATCCATTCGCCAGCAACGGCCTGCGCTTGACACTGAACCCCCGGTCGCGGTATCGTCCAGTGTTCTACGGGGGTGCAGGGATGCAACTGATCGCAAGCGATCTGCTGGAAGAAGCCCGCGGACTGTCGATTCCGTTCAGCGTGGGCGGAATCGTACTCGGGCTTCTCTTATGGGTATTCGGCTGGCGCGCCCACCGCTTTTGGATCGTGCTGGGCGCGACCGTGGCGGCAGGCTTATACGGCTTGCACACACAAGCCGAGCCGGGGCCGCGGCTGTTGGCGGCTGGCTTGCTGCTCGCCGTGGCCGCCGGGCTGCTGGCCATGGATGTGTCGCGCGTGGCGGCATTTGCAACCGCCGGCGCCGGGGCCTGGTTCGCCGTTCACGCCGTGGTGCCGGCCTTTCACGAGCCGCTGATCTGTTTCCTGGCAGGCGGCATCGTTGGCTTATATCTTTATCGCCTGCAGATCATGCTGATGTTCAGCTTCGGCGGCGTATTATTGGCAGGCTATTCGGCTCTGTTGTTGATCGAAAAATGTGCCCAGACAAAGTTCGATGCCGCGGGCTGGGCGAAAACCAACTACGTGGGTATGAACATCGGCATCGTGATTGCCACGCTCGTGGGCGTGGCCGTGCAAGGCCAGTTCGATAAGTGGTACCGGGAGCGCGAGCTGAGGCGGAAGCAACGCGCCCTGATGGCTCTGAGCGATTTGGAACGGGAACATATTCGCAGTTTGCCGAAGACGGGCTGGTTTGGATTCATGAGGCAATCGGCATGATGCCTGGAGGCTGCACATGCCGACTGTCGCTGACATCGAACGATACCTTCGCGATTTTGCCCCACCAAACCGGGCCACGGAGTGGGACAATGTCGGCCTCATTCTGGGCGATCGCTCGACGCCGGTTTCACGCATCCTCACGTGCTTGACAGTGACGCCGGAAGTAGTGGAAGAAGCCATTGCGGCCGGCGTCCAGCTGATTGTCACGCATCATCCCATGCTGTTCCGGGCTGTGAAAAAGCTCACCGACTCGAACGCGGAAGGGCGGATGGCGCTTGCCCTGCTGCGGCACCATATTGCCGTGTACAGCCCCCATACCGCTTTCGACAACTGCCGCGGCGGTATTAACGAATTGCTCGCCGAGCGTCTTGGCTTGGTCGAGGTCCGGCCGTTGCGGCCGTTTGAAGGGCGAAAGGAATACAAGTTCGTTGTGTTTGTACCCGAAAAAGATCTAACTCGCGTTTCCGATGCCATCTTTGCCGCCGGGGCTGGAGTCATCGGGCAATATAGCCAGTGCAGCTTTCGGCTAGCGGGCACCGGCACGTTTTTCGGCAGCGACGCCGCCAATCCAACCCTGGGCCAGAAAGGCCGACGCGAGGAAGTGAGTGAATGGCGGCTCGAGGCGGTCTGTCCGGAATCCTCTGTCGATTCGGTAATTGCCGCGATGCGCAAGGCTCATTCCTATGAAGAGCCGGCTTTTGATGTCTATCCACTTCGGCCGGTGAAAGAACCGCTGGGTGAGGGCCGCTTCGGCCGATTGCCACAGCCAGCTCCGTTGGCCGAATGGGCAGCGAAAGTACGCTCCGTTTTGAAATGCGGGCCCGTGCAAGTAATCGGCGAGCTAACCAAGTCTGTCGCGACGGTCGCGCTGGCCTGTGGCGCCGCCGGCGAGTATTTGGGTGATGCTGTTCGGCTTCGAGCCGACGTGTTCCTCAGCGGCGAAATGCGCTTTCACGATTACCTCGCGGCACAAGCACAAGAAATCGGCCTCGTCCTGCCCGGCCATTATGCGACCGAGCGGCCGGGCATTGAGGCGCTGGCCGAGCGCTTGCAGACTCAATGGCCCGAGACAACGGCTAAAGCAAGCGAGCAGGAGCGCGATCCAGTCGCATGGGCCTGACGAGCGCAACCTCGCTCGCGACTTGATTTTCCGACAAATCGCGTTAGAATAAAACTGATCTAATACTCTGCCATCGTCTCGACCACTCCGCCGTCCTGAAATGCGGCGACTATCCCATCCGCGTGGCAAGTTCAGCCCCGTCGCGATCTAATCTCCTGAAAGGGCTGGCTGCCATGAATGACCATTCCGAATCTCCGTCAGCAGAATTACTTTGTCCCCAATGCCGTGGGGTGCTAGTGCGCAAGGGAAAAGTTGTCGATAGCGGCAAGTACAAGAAGTGGGTCGATGAATGGTGCTGTCCGGTCCACGGCGTTGTTGCCACACCGCAGCTCCCGCAGAATCTGCCGCGTAAACAGGGTCCGGCCCCGGCCGAACCCGCGGCGTAGGCTCGCTTCCCTCTTGCTCTGTGGCACCCAAAATCCCTAGAATGTAGTACTTGAATTTAGAAATCTAGCCACAGACAGGTGCGGCATGAAGAAAGACATTCATCCTCAATATCGGCCGGTCGTGTTTGTCGACACCGCCGCCAATTTTTCCTTCCTCACGCGCTCGACGGTCAAGACCAATGACACCATGGTTTGGACCGATGGGAAGGAGTATCCCGTCGTAAAGCTGGACATCTCCAGCGCATCGCATCCCTTCTTCACCGGCAAGATGAAGTTCATCGACACGACAGGCCGGGTCGAGAAGTTCCAGAAGAAGTACAACTGGGACAAGCGGAAGAAGAAAGAAGCGTAGCTACGCAATTATGTAAGCGGAATCGGGTTGGATGAACCCGATGCGCTGAAGGTACGTCTTTGATAGCAGAGAGGACACAAAGATCACAAAGGAGACACAAAGTTCACAAAGAATAGCGTGGGATTCCTCTTTGTGTCTTTCGTGTTCCTTCGTGATATTTGAGTCCTTTTTCTTTTATGAGGTAGGCCATGTGGGCTTCATTAGATCAAAACTTGGAACGCTACAACGAGCTCGAGCAGCAAATGGCCGATCCGACCGTGATTGCTGAGCCTCCGCGCTTCACCCGCGCGGTGAAGGAACATGGCCGGCTCGCCAAGATCGTGAAGCCGTACCAGACCTTTCAAAAGCTCGAACAGGAAATCGCGCAAGCCGAGTCGATGCTGGCCACGGAGTCCGACGGCGAACTGCGGCACATGGCCGAAGAGGAATTGGCTGGCCTCAAGCAAAAGCGCGATTCGCTCAAGCAGCAACTTGAGGACATGCTACTCGAAAGCTCGGATGAAAACTACGACAGCGTGATCGTCGAAATTAGAGCCGGCACCGGCGGCGATGAGGCGGCGCTCTTTGCCGGCGACCTTTACAACATGTATACGCGCTATGCCCGCGACCAGGGCTGGCAGGTGGAAGACATTGCCGCCAGCCCCGGCGAACAGGGCGGCTTCAAGGAAGTGGTTTTTAGCATCACCGGGGACGGCGCCTTCCAGGCCATGCGCTTCGAGAGCGGCGGCCACCGTGTACAGCGGGTGCCGAAGACGGAAACCCAGGGCCGCATTCACACCTCCGCTGCGACCGTGGCCGTCATGCCGGAACCCGACGAAGCGCAGGTTGCCATTCGAGCCGAGGATCTGGAATGGGAGCGCATGCGGGCCGGCGGCGCCGGCGGGCAGCACGTGAACAAGACCGAAAGCGCCGTGCGCATCTGGTACAAGCGCGGCACCTCGGAAGAACTTGAAGTCAAGTGCCAGGACGAGCGGAGCCAGCACAAGAACCGCGAGCGAGCCATGCGCATCCTCCGCAGCCGGCTTTACGAACGTACTCTGGAAAAACTGCACCAGGAGCGCTCCGAGCAGCGGCGAACCCTCATCGGCAGCGGCGGCCGCAATGACCGCATCCGCACCTACAACTTCCCGCAAAACCGGGTGACGGACCACCGCATCGGCCTGACCCTGCACAAGCTCGACGCCATCGTCGCTGGCAATATGGGCGAGGTGGTCGCGGCGCTGAAAGATTTTGACAAGAAGCAACGGCTGGGGCAGGGGTGACAGAGGCCGCGCAATCGGAGGGCTTTGATGGCCAGGAAGAAGGGCGGCAAAAAGAAGGGGCAACGGCCGCCGCCGGTGTGCAAGGCGATCTTGCTTTGTCAAACAACGATGACTGAAGTTGACACGAATTATGTGAGCGTCATTCGGATACTGGACGAGTTTCTGCTGCCGGACCTTCCCTGTGCGATTGGGCCTTTGACCGTCTTTTTTCAAGTCGTGAACGGGATTGGCAGCTATGAGACTTTGATGGAAGTGCAGGATCTGCAAGATGGCGGCGTGTTATTCAGGGTCGAAAACACAATCGAATTCAGCGATCGGCTTACACCGTATTATATTGCGATCACAATTCCTTCGCTATTTTTGACGCATCCCGGCGTGTATGATGTAGTATTGCTGGCGGATGGTCAAGAAATCGACAGACAACAGTTTACGGCGAAATTAGAAGAGGGACCTGACCATGGCGGAGAATAATGGAAAGACGATGCCGAGGGTTCGCTCTCGCTGCGCCAATAAGCTTGTGGTGCTGACCGGAGGTAAGGTCCTTAATCCACCCGAGCCGATCAAGAAGTACCCTAAGGCCAAGTACCCGAAGGACCGGCGGCGACCGGGAAACAGGCGTTGAGCCGGCTACTGATATGGTCACCATCGAAGAGTACAAGGCTGCCGCGTCCGCTCAAAGTCGGCGAATGTTCGTGGCATTGGTAGTATCAATAGCCGGCATGTTTGCGTGTTTCGGCTTCGCTGGCATTCTTCGCGAGCCTTTGCAAGACCTTCGCTGGGGACTAGTTAATGCACAAGATTTGCTGATGGTCTTCCCACTCGTTGCCATTGGTGTCTTTCTAGGCGGAATGTTCATTGGGCGCTATCGCGCTCGCCACGATCCGCGATTATTGTGCCCCCATTGCGGTGGGTTCATTATGGATAATCCGAACTTGGTCGTGGCCAGTCGAAGCTATTATCATTGTGGCCGGCAGGTGTTGGCCGGGCCTGAAACGAGTCATTGATTCCACATTCCGAACTTCCTATGGACTGGACCATTCGCGCGCTCATGGATTGGACCGAAAATCACTTCCAGCAAAAAGGACTCGAAACGCCTCGCCTGGAAGCACAGTTGCTGCTTGCCCATGCGCTCAATTGCCGGCGCGTCGAGCTGTACACGCGCTGGGATGACGTCGTCAGCGATGGTCCTCGGGGGCAATTTCGCGAATTGGTGAAGCGGCGGCTCGACGGCTGCCCGGCCATGTATCTTATTGGCCGGCGCGAGTTCTATGCGCTGGAATTCGAAGTTTCGCCGGCAGTGCTGATTCCGCGGCCGGAGACGGAAGTACTCGTTACCGAAGCGCTGAAGCGCGTGAAGGACATTCCGGAAGCGCGCATTCTCGATGTCGGCACCGGGTCGGGATGTATTGCCGTCGCGTTGGCGTTCCAAAACAAAAATGCTCAAGTTACCGCCACCGATATTAGTGCCGAAGCTCTCGAGATCGCGCGCCGCAATGCCGCGAAGCATAAAGTCGCCGAGCGACTTCGATTTCTGCAGGGCGATTTGTTGCACGCATTAGCGAAGGACGAGCGCTTCGACGTGATCGTCTCTAATCCGCCGTACGTTACGCAGGCGGAGTGGGAGCAATTGCCAATTCACATTCGCGACCATGAGCCCAAGCAGGCGCTGTTGGCGGGGAAGGATGGATTCGCGGTATACGACCGGCTCATTCCCGCCGCGGCTGAGTATTTGAAGCCGGGCGGCCATTTGTTGTTGGAAATCGGCGCCACGCAAGGCAGCGGTGTACGGGAGCGACTCGAAGCGAGCGGCAAATACGAAATCGGCCCCACGGTCCGCGATCATGCGGGGCTGCCGCGCGTGGTTACGGCGAGTCGGAAATAGGCTCGCTTGGGCCCAGGGACTGCCGTCCCTGGGCTTTCGAGCGACGGTGCGTCAACACGAGCTTGATCGCATCATACGGTACTCTCTCGCCCAGTGCATCGAAGATCGGCTTCAGCTTCTCGTCGCCGGTTTGCGGCAGCACGTCGATGATCTTCGCATAGGTCGCATCGCTCACCCATTCGCGGATCGACTCCGGCCGGGCGGCTTCGATATACTCGCACAGGTGCTTGACAATCGTGCCTTGCGTCAGGGCAGTGCGCCGACAGATTTCTTTCAGCGGCAACCGTTGCTCGAACAGATCAAAGTAAACTGCTTGTTTGGAATTCCGGGCAATCTCTTCCAGCGGCGGCGCCGCGAGCACCGGTTCGGGATGCTCCTTCACATGCTGCACGATTAGCGGCAAAAAATGCGGCCCGAAATCGCGCAGCTTCACATCGCCGACGCCGGAAAGAGCGCTCATCTGGATTTCCGTCAGCGGCCGTTCGCGGGCCAGGTTTCGCAGCACTGCGTCGCTGAAAATGACGTACGGCGGGACCGAGCGCTCCACCGAAAGCTTGCGCCGCAGTGCCCGCAGTTTCTCGAATAGCAACGTATCCACACCTTCCCAGCTGCGCAAATCGACTTTGCCCTTTCGGGGTCCTTTTTCCTGGCGAGCCATACGAACCAGGCGAACGCTGCGTTCGCCGCGCATGACTTCCCAGGAAGCCGGGTTCAGCTTCAAGACTGGGTACTCGTCGCCTTGCCGGTCGAGCACCCCATGGCCAAGAAGTTGTTGAATCCAGTCGCGAACGTCGTCTTTCGACTCGCTCTTGAGCAAACCGTATGTCGAGAGCTTGTCGTGGCCGCGACGCAGCACGTCGTCAGTTTGCTCGCCGCGCAGAACTGAGACAACTTGGTTGATGCCAAAGCTTTCCTTGACGCGCGCCACGCAAGACAGAATCTTCTGAGCAATGACCTGGGAATCCGGCACCGGTTCTGTATCGCCGAGACAGATATCGCAAGCCTGGCAAGAAGCCGCCTCGTACTTTTGGCCGAAGTATTCAACGAGGGCACGGTGCCGGCAGCGCGCTCCGCGGCAATAGCGGTCCATCTCGTCCAGATGCCGCCGGGCTGAGGCGAGGAATTCAGGGGAAACCGGAACGTCCGATTCGGCGGCGGAGCGCTCGATGAGCCGGCGCAGCGAGATGACATCGCCGCCGGAATGGAAGAGAACGCACTCGGCCTCCAGCCCATCGCGGCCCGCTCTTCCTGTTTCCTGTTGATAATGTTCCAGTGACTTGGGCAAGTGCACGTGCAAGACGTATCGAACGTTCGACCGGTCGATCCCCATTCCAAACGCAATCGTGGCTACGATCACATCGCATTCTTCATTGACAAATTTGTCTTGCGCCAGCTTGCGCACGTCGGCCGGCAGTCCGGCATGATAGGGAAAAGCCGAAACGCCTTTTTCTTGTAGCGCCGCGGCCAGTTGCTCCACGTCTTTGCGGCGCAAGCAATAGACGATGCCGCCTTCACCGGGATGGCGCTCGATGACTTCCAGCACCTGTCGCAATTCATCGCGCCGAGGGAGAATGCGGTAGGTGAGATTGGGCCGGTCGAAATTGCCGACGATCACGGCAGGATTACGCAAATTGAGTTGTTTCGCAATGTCCTGCCGCACTTTTTCTGTGGCGGTGGCCGTGTAAGCATGCACGCCGGCTTGTGGGAATAACTCGCGCAAGCGCGCCAGTTGCCGGTATTCCGGCCGGAAATCGTGGCCCCAGTGGCTAATGCAGTGGGCCTCGTCGATCGCGATCGCATGGACGTCGATGCCGTCGAGCAGACGGTAAAAATCGGTAGCAACCAGCCGCTCGGGCGTCAGGAACGCGAGGCGGATGTTGCCGCTGCGGAGATCATTTTGAAAAACGAAGCGCGCTTCCGGTGAAAGGGTCGAGTCGAACTGTGCGGCCGGCACGCCGACTGCGCGCAGGCTATCGACCTGGTCCTTCATAAGCGCAATGAGCGGCGAGATTACCAGAGTGGTGCCGCCGCGATAGACGGCCGGCGCCTGATAGCAGAGCGACTTTCCACCGCCGGTCGGAAGGACGACCAGCGAATCGCGCCGGTCGAGAATCGCAGCCATCGCTTCATGCTGCAATGGCCGCAATTCACGAAAGCCCCAGGTGTCGGCAATGATTTGCCGCAGCTTGTCAACAGACCAGGGAGGTGGAGGAGGCACGGGGATGGTGGCTTTCCGCTCGCAGTTTATCAAGATTAAGATTCAACCAAATGTCGTCGATTCGCTTTGGCCGTTTGTCGGCCGCTTGGAGGCACGCTCCGCCCGCCAGCACCTGTAGGCGCAATAGACGAAGCCGCCTGCGCCAATGGCCAGAAATCCGCAGCACGTCGCGAAGCCAAGCGGGTGTTCATTCTTGGTGCCCAGGTTCCATTCGTGCGGACGCCCGTGATAGTCCGATACGCCGCGCCAGTTAGGGTCGACCTGCCCCGGATAGTTTTTGTTCGCTTCTGCCAACGTTATCGCTGTGGTCCATGGCGTAAAAACCATGAATGATGGGCATAGGAGCAACAAGAAAAAAGCCGCGGCAACTATGAACCAATAATCTGCGCGCCGCTTTTGGCTGACGGGCATCGGCTTAGCCTCTCCGACTCAATTACTGTTTCCCCGGTGGGTATGCCGGTTCTGAGCGCCGGCCGGTCCACGTTCCTTTCAGCCCGGCGCGATTCCAGAACTGGCCACCCTCCGCGTGATCGCCCATGATCGTGCCAAAGGCTTCGTAATACTTGTTGTTTGTTTCCAGGTAAAGCTGATCGCCGATTTGCTTCCAGGAGCCGTTGCGCCAGAAGCCGCTGTTCGATTTGTAACTGAGCACGCCGTTCGGCTCCAGGTTCCAGATGATCCTTTCACCGCCGGATTCGATCATCTCCCACGAGGTGCCGCTAAGTTCGTTGAGCTCGGCACGGTCCGGTGGGTATTCGGTAGCGCAGATGGGGGCCGCCAAGACCGCTGACATGGTAATCGTCATGAACACGCGCATGTGTAGTTCTCAAAGGGTCCATACCATTTTGAGCCAGGAGGCCAATCCAGGAGCCAGAAGCCAGGACTGCAAGCGACTGGACCTCGGACGACCAACATCCGGTCGCTCGCGCTCCCGGCTTAATTCGCCTCGCCCGGCAGTGTCAATTCGCGCGCCAGGTGAAAGCGCACGTCTTGCTGCGCCGCCAGAGCCAGCACTTGTTCTATGCCTTCCAGGTCCGAAACGATCCGGTCGCCTTTCGGAATCGACTCCGGTTCCGCGCGAATGGCAGTCAGCAGGCCACGAATAGTTTCCAGGGCATCTGCCGGATCGTACCACTCCTCGTCCGGCAAATCAAACTCAGCCGGATTGAGCCCTTGCTCGGCCAGGTAGGTGGAGACGGCTTCGGGATTGGTGCTAAAGAAGCGCGACAGCGGCTGTAACTCCAGCCGCTCGGCCAACTCATCAATTTGGCGCTGGAGATACAGCAGCGTCACACCGGAGCCGGTGGCAATTTCCACTCCGGGAAGATCGCGCTCCAACCGCACATGCCAGCCGCCCGCCATGATTCAATCCTCCGTACCGTTGCCGACATTCTATTTTGTTCGGAGTATAATCAGCAATCAACTAGATTCCAGTGGTGTAACCGCTCGCGGTACGGCATTTGCTCATTCGAATATTCGCGCGAGAATGAATCCTATTTGCCGATTCTCATGAGGAGACACTCATGTTTCAATCGATTTTCGTCCCGCTCGATGGCTCTCCGCTCGGTGAACATGCGTTGCCGTGGGCTGTTACCATCGCCCGCAAGGCCAAGGCGGCGCTGCGATTGTGCCACGTTCATCCGCAAGCCACAGAGGTCGTCCTGGAGGCCTCGCCGTTCTATGACGAGGAGCTGAAATTCAAGCTGAAAACCCGACAGCGGGCCTACATGGATGACTTGGCGCAGCGGCTACAGCCATTGCTTGGCAAGGCGCCCGAAGTCATCCTCGACGAAGGCGATGTGGCTGAGAAACTGCGGCAGAAGGCACAAAAAACCGGTGCCGACTTGGTGGTCATGTCGAGCCTGGGACGCGGGCCAATGGGCCGGCTTTTTCTGGGAAGTGTCACCGATGAATTACTGCGCACAATGACGCTGCCCATGCTGATCGTCCACCCGCATTCAGAAAAAGTCGATGTTACGGCCGAAATGAAAGCGCGCCATATTTTGCTGCCGCTGGATGGTTCGCCGTTCGCCGACCAGATCCTTGAACCTGCGGCGAAGATGGCACAAGTTATGGGTTCGGAATTGACACTGCTGCGAGCGGTGCCGCCGCTGCCTGTGCTGGAACCGCCCATTGCAGGTGCATATCCGCCCAACTTGGATGCCATGCTGCAACGGCTGGAAGAAACGCAGCAGCAATTGATGCAATCGGCAAGACAGGAATTAGACCGCACCGCTGCTCAGCTTCAAGCGCGAGTCAAAGCCGTGCAAATACGGGTGATCGAAAACATGCCGGCCGATGAAATCCTCCAAAGCGCGAAGCCGCCCGCCATCGATATGGTGGCGTTGGCCACGCACGGCCGCCGCGGTTTGGCGCGCGTATTCCTGGGCAGCGTATCGGACAAGGTCATCCGCGGCTCGCACGTGCCGATCCTGGTGGTGCGGCCGAAAGAGAAAAGCTAATCCTTCGTTAGCGACGCTTCGGCTAAGCGTCGCTGTTTTTCTTTCTGTGCAGCTTCTCCTGCAAAATCTTCTTCGCCTTGTCCAACTCGTGTTTGCGCGCGGCCGGCAGATTCTTTCCAGCCCGGTTGATGAAGTATTGGATCATTTTGATGCCGGAGCCAATGCCCTTGGGGCTCACTTTCTTGCTGGCCATCTCGCGGGCAATGGTTTTGGCATCTTTGGTGAACAGGTCCTTGCGCGGGAAGGTTGAAACCGTCTTCACGTTTTGGACCCATTTCTTTTTTTTCGTTTTGGCCATGCTTGCACCGTTGGAATTGCTGGAAGCATGAAAAAGGGCGCTGCAATTTCAGTGCCAGTGCTTTGTAGGTCAGGCTTTCCAGCCAGATTGCATTGGCGCTGCAGTCAGACTGCAAAGCCTGACCTACGCTTTAGCGTCGTGTCAGCGTGAAGGGCACGCCGCTGCTGGTGAATGTGATCTGATTGTTTCCGGTGCGGTTGATGGGCAGTGTCTCGTTTACCTTGAGCGCGGGAATATTGAGTGTCAAGCGGTTATCTTTCAACTCGTACTTGCCGCTGTAGCTCTTATTCGTGATCCACTCCAGCTTGCCGTTGTCCTGGAAACTCATCCGGAAGTAGCCTGCCGGTTTATCTTTTGGCTGTACTTCCACGGTCCATTGGCCGGTCATCGAGTTCTTCGGGGCCGGATCCTTCCCATGCCGATAGCGATCGAGAATGATACGCACTTCCTCGACATCGACGGCGTAGCCGTGCTTGCCATTTTGCGCAAAAGTCACGCCCGCAAGCCGGCCATCGGCATCGACCACGGGCCCGCCGCTGTCACCGGACGAAACGAGGGCCTCAATCTCAATGGCCCAGGTATGCACCTGCTTCATGCCTTCGTTTTCCAGCTTTTGCGTGCTGTAGGCGAGGCGGCTGATCTTGGTGCTGTATTGCTGCCACAGTCGCACATCGGCAATCGTTTTGGCGCCCGGTGTGGAATTGCCGACGAGGAAAATCGGCGTGCCGGCGGGCGGCGCCTTGTCGGCCATATCGAGTGCTTGCACGTTTGCCGGCAGCCGGTCGAGCTGCAAGATAGCGAGGTCGCGGTCATCGTCGGTTGCCACCACGCGACCGGTGATGCCGTTCTTGCTGCGAAGGTAGTCTAGGCCGTTTACCATCAACCCGAATTTGTTCCACATGGGGAAGTAGATATTTGCTTGCTTTTGGTCGTGCATCACGTGCTGGCAGGTCACCACAAGCCGCTGCTCGCGATCGATCAAGCTGCCCGTGCCGATCTTTGTTTGTGTTCCTTGCACGTATTCGACCCAAACCGTGGACGACAGGACCTTCTCAAACGGCGCCTCCTGGGCTGATATTGACGCTGTCGAAAGGCCGTTCAGTGCTATGACCAAAATGCAGTTTAGAGCCAGGCGCTTCATGGTGATTCCCCTTTGAGATGTTAGCAGCCTTGAACTTCCATTACCCAAACCCGCGAGATTTCGGTTTGTGACAGGGTTGGCGCATCGCCGCACATTGAAGCGGAGGGAGGCGAGAAATGTTACACATAAATCCTGGATGGAACTGCCCGCGCGGTCATGCGGATCATTCCCGCGCACCGCTTTCTAGCGGCGACACCGAATGCGCGTGTTTCAAGGGCATCGGCAGACCGATTTGCGTGTGTGGCGACTGGTTCGCCGGAGGGCAGCCGGTTTCCTTCCGATAGTCGAATCGGGAGGTACACCATGGCTCGCTTCTACCTGTTGCCGCCGCGCTCCGTCGTGGCCGACTGCATGGCGCGATCGCTGCGCGTGTCGTTGCCGGGCTTGCCGATACGGGTCCAGACCGTGGAAGATTTGCTCGATGTGTTGCAATCGTCATACGACGAAGAAGCGGAAGTCTTCGTTCTCTTTCGCGAAGAAATTCCCGACGGCGTAAACCTGGAATTGGTGCTCGAAGACGCATTCGGGGCTGAATTCGGTGATGAAATCACCGAACTGCGGCTCACCGGGAATGGCCAGCTCGCGGCCCGCACCTGGCGCTTCGAGGCCATGCCGGTGCGCTAACGAAATTGCTATAATGTTGAGCAAGAACCGAAATATCCCTCAACATGAATGCAATCTCACATGAGCGATCCGAAACAGCAGGAAGAAAACAACTGGAAAGCCCTTCAGGCCGAACTCGGGTTGATTCCCGATCAGCCGGAACCCAACCCGAACGAGCCGCAATCTCTGGCGGCCAAGGAACCAGCGTCAAAGCTAGCGGAACCGGAGCCGCCAAGTTCGATGTGGGCTGGCGAGCTACCGGTCGGCCGCGAACCGCTGCCGCAGGAGTCGCCGTTCGTGGAAGGTTCCATGACCGCGAATGTCGAGTTCGCAGAGGAAGCGGAAACGGCGCTGGCGGACGAGCCCGAACCAACTCCGGCGGACTCCGAAAACGAAGTCGAGGTCGGCGAGGCGCCGGAGGAGATTCCGGAAGCTGAAGCCGAACCGGAAGCCGAGGACGAGAAGCGGCCGCGCCGCCGGCGTGGCCGGCGCCGCCGGCGCTCGGAAGGCGGCCAACGCGAAGAGACTGCCGAGGAGCGCGAGTCACCGGAAGAGCCAGCGGCGGAAGAAGAACAAGGCGACGAAGGTGCCGGCGACGAAGAAGACGAAGAGGAAGTGGAATCCGTGCCGTTTGCCGATTGGAGCGTGCCCTCGTGGCAAGAATTAATCGGCTCGCTCTACCGGCCGGAGCGGTGAAATCCGAAATACCTACGAATCGTTTCAAAACTGTAGCCGCAGGCATTCGCCTGCGGACGCCGCCGCAGGCGAATGCCTGCGGCTACAATGAGTAACGCCTGTGGCAGATGCAATTATCGACGTGGTCGGCATGGATGAGTTGCCGGCCATCGCGGAAATGTACAACCAGATCTTTCGCCCGCCGCGCGATGAGGAGTCGTTTCACCGCCGTTACCGGGGTCGCTACAACATCCTGCAAATGATCGCGCGGGTGAAGGATCGTCCGGTGGGGTTCTTTCTTGGCTTTGAATTGAAGCCGACGGTTTTCTTCTCGTGGTTCTACGGCGTGCTGCCCGAATTTCGCCGGCAGGGCATCGCTTCGCAGCTCATGGATGCCGCCCACGACTGGGCCCGCCAGAACGAGTACGAATCAATCCGCTTCGAGTGCCACAATCAGCACCGGCCCATGCTGCACCTTTCCATCGCATTAGGTTACGATATCGTCGGCATCCGCTGGGATCCGGATCGGTGCGATAATCTCGTGATCTTCGAGAAGGCGCTGCACCGGTAAGAATGGCGCTAATAGCAACTCGTGGCGCTTATTTCCTCTCCTTCGCCATTTGCTTCCGTAGCAATCCTTCTACATGGGTTTTGCGAGCCGCCTCTCGCCGCTCCCGCTCCCGGCGTCGACACGGTCGGCAAAGACGCGCTGTCGTCCATCTCCCGCCTTTGGCTACCTCGTACCACCATTTTTGTTGGAATGCTGTCCAGGTTTGTTCCTTGCCGCATGATTGACATTGAAATGGCTGATCCAAATAGTATCCGCGCATTGCAAACTCTGGCGCGTCATAACTATTGTCTCGAGCAAGCTCGTTCTTATTCACCAAAACCGCGCCCGCCGGCAACGGCGGCGTGCCGATAATCTTTGCGCGAAGCCTTGCTTCCTTTTTTGCCAGTCGCTCGGCACGCCTCCGTTTTTTCTTGTTTTCCATGCCAAGGCCTCGAGATGATGCCAACTCATCGACCCGTTTCGGAACCATGCAGGCACGCCGTTCACGTCCACTCCAGTTTCAATCTCACCAAGTCATTGGCGGCCACATCGAGCGAAACCGCGTCGTTGAAGATCGATGCTTCCATGGTGGAGTTGCCTGCCGCGTCGATAATCATGGCCCGGCTCGGATTGCGCGCACAGCGCATCTCGGCGCTGCCGGCGAAGCCCGTGGTTTCCAACAGAGTAACCACGACCGCAGGTTGGCTTTGAACTTGCGGGCGAAAGCTTGAAACCATCAGATTCGG
>DATGHS010000138.1:0-16841 GCA_035307785.1 Gemmataceae bacterium | reverse complement strand
TGGCCGGGGTTCTACCAGTCGCGAAATGGCCTGCTTCTTGGTGGCCGCTCGGAATGAAAAATGAGACCTGGATCGGCAGTCGCCATAACGTGCAATCACTTGATGGGAATGCTGGTGATTCCTTGTTCGCGCATGAGTTCTTGCAAGCGATGGAGCGTGCGGGTGAGGAGCACGCGGATGGCGCCGTCGGTCTTGCCGAGCTTTTGGGCGATGTCCTTGGTCGGCATATTCTCCACGTAGCGCCAACGGAGTACGTTCTGTGTTTCCTCAGGCAAGGACTTGATAACTGCCGCCAGCACGCCGTGCCGTTCCGCTTTCGTGGCGGCGTGACTGGGCGTGGTCATGCTGGCCGCCAGGATGTTGATCCATTCTTGTTCGGATTCGTTCTGTACTGCATTGGCAGCAACCTCGCGCTCGGCAGCGCGCTTTTGCGAGCGGAATTTGCGAGCGGCATCGATAATCCGCTGCTCCGCAATCTGGCACAACCAGCCGAACGGTTCGCGCTCGCTCAAGTCGGTCTTCGGCAAACCGTTCCATGCCGCCAGGGCCATCTCCTGGAAGATGTCTTGCGGTTCGATCTTGGAGCGCAACGTTTCGCCCAGTCGGCGTTCGATGTAGGCGAGCAGCTGTGGACGATAGCCCTCGAGAAACTCTGATAGTGCTTCCAGGTCTCCCAACTGAACGCGCTGACGCAATGGTTCCAGATCGGGCATGACCGTCTCCTTTCGGATCGGCGAGATATGCGAGATTCTACCGATAGAATAAGCACATTCCGAAAACATTCCAATGTCAAGGGGCGGCGCGTGAGCAATACGCAACCAGCCGGGATTCCGATCGAGCAAGGCGCACCAACCTGGGATATACTGGCGAGCCAACTCGATGCTTTCATCCAACGCTGGGACAGCGCCACCGAGCCCCCGGCCCTGGCGGAGTTTATCCCCAACGGCTCCGCGACCTTGCGGCGACTGGTGCTCGTAGAACTGATCAAAGTGGATCTGGACTACCGCTGGACGCGGCACATGCCGCGCTACGTCGAGGACTATACGAAGGAGCTTCCGGAACTGGTGAGCGGTGGCGGGGTACCGTCGGACCTGATCTTCGAAGAGTTTCGCATTCGCAAACAAGTTGGCGAGGCGGTGTACCCCGAGGAGTACTTTGCTCGATTTCCCGAACAGGTCGATGAACTTCGCCGGCTTCTGGGCTTGAACGCCCTGACCCAATCCACACTGTCGCGGGGCAGTCGGGCCTATCAACGACTGCAACCTGGCGGCTCGATTGACGATTTCGACTTGCTGGCACAGGTGGGCGAGGGCGCGTTTGCCCGTGTCTTCCTGGCCCGGCAGCGCTCGATGCAGCGATTGCTTGCCCTGAAAGTGTCGGCCGACCGGGGTGCGGAAGCGCAGACTCTGGCTCAGCTCGATCACCCGCACATTGTTCGCGTTTTCGATCAGCGTGTGCTGCCGAACGAAGGCTTGCGGCTCTTATACATGCAGTACCTGCCGGGCGGCACGCTACAAGATGTGCTCAAAAAAGTGCGCGAGACGCCGCTGGAAAAGCGCACGGGAAAGCTCTTGGTGCAAGTAGTCGATGAAGCATTGGCGAAGCGCGGTGAGGTGCCGCCCATGGATGCGCCATTGCGGCGAATGCTGGCCGGATTGACCTGGCCCGAATCTGTCTGCTGGCTGGGGGCGCGGCTGGCCGAAGCATTGGATTACGCGCACCGGCAAGGCATTCTCCACCGCGACATCAAGCCGGCAAATGTTTTGCTGGGTGCTGACAATGCCCCGCGCCTGGCAGATTTCAACGTCGGCTGCTCGAGCAAGCTGGAAGGCGCAGGGGCCGGTTCGTTCTTCGGCGGCAGCCTCGGTTACATGGCACCCGAACAAATCGAAGCGTTCAATCCGGCTCATCCACGGCAACCGGAACAACTCGACGCCCGCTGCGACATCTATTCGCTCGGGCTAACGCTCTGGGAATTACTAACCGGCCAGCGACCGTTTCCCAAGGAGCAAGTGGGAACGGAGTGGGTCTTCACGCTCTCCACGCTGGCGGCTCAACGCCGGGCCGGTCTGCCTGAATCTGCCTTCGCTCAGCTTCCGCCTTATTTGCCGCCGGGACTCTGTGAAGTGTTGTGCCGTTGCCTGGAAGGCGACCCCGAGCGGCGCTTTGCCACGGCCGGCGAACTCGCCCGGCAACTGGACCTGTGCCTGAAACCGCGAACTCGCGATTTGCTCTATCCGAAGCAATGGTGGCGGACTGTGGTCCGACGCCATGCACTTATCGTGCTATATGCGATCGGCTTGATCCCTAACATTTTCGCTTCGTGGTTTAGCATCGTTTACAACGACAGCGAAATCGTTCGGAAAGTGCCGGGAACCGAGGCGATGTTCAAGTTGCTGCAGGTCATCGTAAACGGGACGTTCTTTCCCATCGGCATGGCGGCAGCCTTCATGATTATTTGGCCCGTAGTGACAGGTCTGCGCCGATTGCGGGCTTGCAAACTGTCCACCGAGGAACTGCAGGAGCTGCGCGGTCGGTCGCTCTTTATCGGCATGGGGATTGTGCTCATTTGCCTAACGATGTGGATCACCGCAGGCATCGTATTCCCCATCTCGATGAGCCTGGCGGTGCGCGAATTGCCTACAGAGTTTTACGTGCATTTTTTGGTGTCGCAGACTCTGTGCGGCTTAATTGCGGTATCGTATCCGTACTTTCTGTTGAGCTTTGTGGTCATGCGGGCCGTTTATCCAGCTTTTCTCGTGCAGGCCGAGTTGACGGCAGAAGACGTGCGTCAATTGAATCTTCTAAACTTCCGGCTCGGCATTGCCCTGATTCTGGCGGGCGTCATTCCGTTTCTGTGCATCTTCCTTATCGTAGTGCTAGGGTCCGGAAACAAAATGGCGCTGGCAGTGCTAAGCGCAGCGGGATTGGCGGGCGTGGCACTGGCAGTGATTCTGGTCAAGTGGATTCGCGACGACCGCAGCGCCTTGCTGACGCTAGCGCCGAACCTGGTGGAAAAAGAGTAATTACTTCCGAGGGAGTAAGGCGTCTTCGATCTTGTGCAGTAACTTCTGCTCGAGCGGATAATCGCGGCCTTTGGGAATCCAGCTGGGCGAAGCCGACGCTTCGTCCACCACTTCGGCTACGCGCTCCACGGATGGATCATTGCGGAAGGCAGCTCCCGCACTCGGATCGCGCGAGGGCTTGGGCAAGTCTTCCAATTCCTTGAACACAGTCACGTTGATGCGATACGCCCCCTCGCGCTCGGGCTGGATTAGCACGAAGCAGCGATGACGATAGGTTTGACACACAGCCTGGATGCGTTCGTACAAGTTCGGGCTGCCCGGCTTCCAGGGCTGCTCGAGTCCTGGGGCAAGACGGGGCTGCGACTCAATGCGGCCGTCGTAGCGGCTAGAGAAGGCGATATCGAATTCGCCACCGACCACGTCGAGTACCTTGTCGAACAAATACGCATACGCCTCGGGCCCGGGCTGGTCCGGCGTGATGACGATTTCGTTAACATGGCTAATGTTCTCCGGCCGCTGGAAATAAGGATGATCGGCTAAAGGTGAGTTGACGCAACCGCCTCCGATAAGGAGGAACACGCCGGCCAGGAATTGCCTCATCCGCCGCATTCGGACTTTCCCCCACGATGAAGGAGCGAGGGAAATAGCTTGAGAGGCGGTTTTTGTCAAGTGCAGAGAATTGAGCCCGCAGCGCCGGCAATGGCGAGCGGGGCCAATACTGGCCGAGCTCGCCAGTCAATTTCTTCCCAGCACCCAATCCACGACCCAGCACCCGCGAACGTGACGAGTCTTCGATTGGCAATGGGCCAACACGTCGGCATCGGTGCAGCCGGCTTCCTGCAAGGCATCGGCTAGAATCGGCAGCAGCTCGAAATGCTCGTCTTCATAGATGGTGCGGGCCAACTTTTGCAAGCAGCCGCACTTCCATTCATGCCACTCGTCGGCAAATGGAATCCAGCGGAAGAGCAGAGGGCCGAAGATGTCGCGCAGCAGTTCCATTTGCGCACGGGCTTCCGCCTCTTCGACGGCAGGTTGATGCCGGTGCGCCGCGGCGATCGCTCGCAGTGCCATGGCCGGTGCATCGTTGGCCGCAAAACGAGCGGTGTGAAGCACAAACTCGGCCGCGTACAGGGCTTCCTGGCCCTGGCTGGAATCGACGTCAAAAAACTCAATGGAACGAGCGATCGAGCGATGAGCCGCGATTCGTTCTTCTTCGTTAGCGAGCCCGTCGGCAAAACGTTCCGCGACTTCGATAGCGTGCCGCAGTTTCTTGCGGTTCAGCAGCGGCCACATGCGGCGGCAACAGGCGCAGCCGAAAAGCCGCAACTTCCGCTCCGCCGACGACAGGCAAGCCAGGTGTTTCATGCCTTCCAGGTTGGTTCCAGTGCACCAAATACTCTCGTCCATATTGCCAGCGTAATCCCTGGCAGGTGGGCTGTCGATGTTAGTTGTAATCCGAACGACGTAGGGAAAAATTCGTCCTGGCAGCTTAACGGCAGCTTCCAGCCACCGACTAAGCGGCGGTTAAGCGCGGCCGTTACTATTTATCGACCGCGTAATTCTTCCGCCTGTTCCAAACACTTAGCAATTTCCGCATGCAGAACCCCGAGCATTTCCCGCTTGGGGATTGCCGCCAATTGTGCGTCGGCGATATTCTTCCCGATGCAGACCGCAATGCGTTCGCGCTGGCGAAGCAAAAAGGGGGGTGCCAAGCGTGGCAGCCTGCGGAAGCGCGGCCAGGCGTCGAAGGCGCCGGCCATTGCTGCCGGCACCACCGTCAGCCTCGGCACGCGGCGGATGAGGAGCGTCACGCCGGGTTTCAGTTCCTGCATCTTTCCGTCCCAAGTGCGCTCCCCTTCCGGGAAGATCAGCACCGCACGACCTTCCGTTAGCATTTTTTCAACCGCCAGCAGGCCGGCTTTGCCAATACCTTCGTTGTCGATCAGGACGGTTTGAAAGAGTTGCATGATCCAGGCCAAAAGCCGATTACGGGCTAGGCCGACGCGGGCGACAAAGTACAGCCGCCGATTGCAGGCGAGGCTGATGAGCAAAATATCGAGATAACTCTGGTGGTTGGCGAGCACCAAAACCGGCCCCTGGTCCCGTAGTCGTTGCCAGCGCTTGTAGCGATAACCGAAACAGAGGATCACCAGCATGCCGATGGTCCAGCGACTCACGAAGTAGATGAATTCCATCAGGCGCTCAAGCATGGCCGGATTTTCCGCTCCATAAGATCGAGGACCTGTTCCAACGTGAGGAGAGTGGTATCGATGACGATCGCATCCTCAGCCGGCCGTAGCGGGGAATGGTCGCGCGAAGCATCGCGCTGATCGCGCTCGTCTTGCTCGGCCAGAACCGAATCCAGCGTGGCGCTGCTGCCTTTTGCCAGCAATTCCTTCCAACGCCTGCGGGCCCGCTCCACGCGGTCGGCAGTGATGAAGAACTTACAGGCCGCGTCTGGGAATACCACGGTGCCCTGATCACGGCCTTCGCATATCATGTTGCGGCCCGCGGCAATCGCTCGCTGCAAGCCGACCAGATATTCGCGCACGATCCCGATCGCCGCGACCTTGCTGGCCAAAGCCGAAACTTCCGGCGTACGAATCGCTGCGGTAATATCTTCACGATTGATAAGGACGCGTTGCGGCGGCATTTCGATGTGTAGAGTGCTCAGCAGTCGCCGCAAATGTTTTTCGTCGCCAAGATCGATGCCGGCCCGCATGATGGCCAGGGCGACCGCCCGATAGGTGGCGCCGGTGTCGAGCATTTCAAAGCCAAGGCGCTGGGCCAGCGCCTTGGCCGCGCTGCTCTTGCCGGAACCGGCCGGGCCATCGATCGTGATGATCATGTCAGGGGATGAAGACCGGAACTTCCGTCATCACCGGAAAGATTCGAGCGTAATAAACCTTGCCTGCGGCAACCGTGCGCTGCCGGTCCGCAGTGTCCACGCCAACGACGCGGTAAGTAAACTGGCCTGGCGTGACTCGCACGTCCACGGTCTGGTTGGCCTGCACCGGGATAGTCTTGCCGTTTACGATTACTTCCATGAGCGTGGGGAAGTCATTACGAATTTGTAGCACCGACAAGCCCGCGGGAATCGTCGGGGCCGCCGCATTCGGCCCGCCGCTGAGCGGCGAAGATCCCGATGTCGTGCCCGGCGTATTCAATTGCGTACGCAACGCGTTCATTTCATTGCGAAGCGTTTCCACCTGCTTCTTCAATTCACGAACTTCCTTATCGTTGCCTGTGTTTGCTTGTTCCAGGCTGTAAAGCCGATTGTCCAGCGAGATCACGCGATTCAAGACCTCATCGAGCTTCTTGATGATCGTGTCTTGCTTGGCGTTAAGGTTTTTCACATCATCGGCCGGCTCGACCGCGAATACCTGGTTGCCGCATACCAACAGCGCGGCAACGGATGCGAGAATCCAAGTACGAGACATGAGAATTTCTCCCCGATGCGTGTTCCGATGGCGAATCCAGAGAAGTTAAGTCTGCGCTAGGACTGGTTTATCTGTTCGGAGTATAAGTTAAGAGCTGCAAAGGCGGAATTCAAGGCAAAATCGGAATGAATTGAAGTACGCGATGAATGGTGACGGTTTGTGAGCGCAGAGCTCGTTTTACTTTCATCAAGACGTGCGATAATCTGAGTCAAAATGATGAGAATTATGCTATGGTTCAACGAAATCCCTTGCAGCACTTTCTTTTAGCCCGCATGAAGCTGGCGCGTGCGAACGTCATATGTTCATCGTGACTTGCGCTGGTTGTGACCACCCATTGCGCCTGCCTGAAGACGCATATGGAAAAGTCATTCGCTGCCGGATTTGCAACACCCTCATCATGGTTCGGGAACGGGGACCGGAAGACGTAGCCGATGATGCGAAGCGAAACCGCACCACCATAATTATTACACCATCTCCCAAAACCCCTGAATGAGTTTCGGATGACTCGGCCCCGCGCTTCCTTTCGCGCGCGGTGAACTTCGTAATACCGGGCCGCTTCGTAACAAAGCCAACCATTTGTCAGGGCTTTGATACGAAACGGCCTTGGGGGAGCGAAGATTCGTTTCGCACAGACACGTTTGGTTCAGGCTGTGAACGTAGAACGGAATTTATTCCGTTCCAGGCGGGCCACTCGAACGGAATGTATTCCGTTCTACTTCCGTATGTATCGTTTCGCGTAAGGGGTGAAACTTATCTTCGTATCGAAGCCGGCAATCATCGGCGTGCGCGAACCGCAAGCAATCACCGTCATTCCTCGTATTGCACAATGCTGCGCACTATTTCCTCGGCATCCTCGTGGATGTCGCTGGAGATGCGGTATTGCATGAGGAAAGCATCTTCGCCGCTGTCTTCGTAGTAGGCACGCAGCACCTTCACGGCCTTGAAGATCATCGAGCGGAAGAACAGTTGTGCGGCCAGGTTGGTTTCGCGCACAGCCAAGGTGATCTTGGTGCGGCGGTGACTCGAGAGCTTGCCGATCAGCTTCGAAATCATTTGCCGGCCAATGCCGAGGCGGCGATATTTCGGATGGACGGCGAAGTTGAGGATGTGGAGCTTTGTCTTGTGCAATTCGTAGATCATGAAGCCGACAACCTTCTCGTTCAGTTCGGCCACCATGCCGATGCAGTTGCGCTGCCGCAAGCAGCGGAGAAAGTCTTCTTCCGTCCACGAATAGTCGAAGCTCTCCTGCTCGGCTTGCAAGACTTCGGGCATGTCGCGGCGAATCATCCATCGAATGTGCACGCGAAGCAGTTCCTTCTGAGCATGTCCGACACTCATCACTCGACACCTCCCCTCGCCACGGAGTGCCAGGCCCCCTCCGTGGGTGGCGCGACGCGTCCGTTCTTCCGTTCCGTGTTGGCCGTGACTGGCGGGGAAAGATTCCCCAGGGTGTCGAGTCCAAATGTCAAGCAGTTCCCGCTAGCTCGTGCCGAATATTAGCAACGCCGTGGCCCCAACTCAAGATCAAGCCGGGCCAGAGACCGTCCCTCGCTTACGCTTCCGGCTGGTTGCACCAGCCCGAGGCGTAAGCGAGGCATGCTGGTCTCGTAAAGTGGGGGGGTCCCTCCCCCCAAGCGTTACAGCCATCGTGGCCGCTTGTTTCGCCGGCCTCTTTCCTTCCCCAATTGCCCGAACCAACGGAAGTTAGCTGAGCAATTTACCGGCCAACGGCGCTCAAAGCAATTAGATTTCCGAATATTTTTTTCGAATTCGCCGCAACTCGCCTCACTGCTTGTAGAAGCGGCTGCTTTCTTCCTTGAACACCGGCTGCTGAAGCTGGTCGCACGTCAACTGCACGCGGAAGCGAACGTCGCCCGGCACGCGCGAACGGACCTTTACACGATAAATAATGTCGGCCTTGGTGGCGAGCTTGGCGTAAGGTGCAAACTGAAGCTGCTGGCCGGCTGTCTGATACGGCACCGGCGCCTGCACTTCGCGCAATTCCATTCCTTCCGGCAAGCTGGCGATGATCTGAATTCCCGTGCACGGGCAACTGCCGCGGTTAAGGACGCGAATTTCATAGCTGGCGTCGCTGTTCACGGCGACCGGGTCGTCCAAGGCGACGACTTCGAGCGAAATAGCCGGAACACCCTCGACATGGACCGGCAGTTCCGCGCGGGCAATCAAGTTCCCATCGGCCTGGGCCATCACCACGTTGGTGCTCTCCGTTGTCACCGTGCCGCGTAACTGGAAGGTGACCACGCGGTGCGCGGCCGGGTCGAGCCGGACAATGTTCCAACTAATCGTCTTTGTGACGGGGTCATAGCGGCCCTCGTCGCTGGCTGCCAGGAAGTCCATGCCTTCCGGCAGGCGATTCACGATGCGTACGTTGTTGATCGGGCCACTCCCCGGGTTCGTGACATCGATGGTGAAAATGCCGTCACATTTCACGAGGCACGATTTCGGTCCGGTGATTTTCACAGCCAGGTCCGGTTGCAAGACTCGGACTTCGGCCTTGGCGGACACGCTGAGGTCCGGGCTGCGAGTGCCCCCGGTCAACTGAATTGGCGCGCCGTTGCTTTCCGCCAGCGCTTCGATCTCGTTGCATTGCGGGCCGCCCTTGATCGCAAGCGTACGCAGCGTGATGACCTTCGATTCGCCCACCGCAAGACCCGGCAATTCGGCTTCGATCATGCTCCCTTGCGGGTGCTGTAATCCGCTGGGAACCTTGTTGCGTAAGACGATGCGCGAAATCGGGCCGGTGCCGATGTTGGCCAATTGAATTTGAAAAACGACAGGTTCGCCAATCGCCACGGTTTCCGGGCCCGTGATGGTGAGCGACAGCTTGGGCCGGGTGAATTTCGTTCGCACCGAGCAGCTTGCGGCAAAACTGACAGTCGCTTTTGCCGGTATTTCTCCTTCGGTCGAAGAAACGATGGTGAATTTCAGCCGTTTTTCCATTCCGCCGTCCAGAATGCCGAGATTCCATACCAGGCGATCGGCCGGAATATCCGGTGTGGGCTCGCCGCGGACGAAACGGATGCCCGACGGCAACTCGTTTTCCACACGCACCTGAAAGACCGGCGACTTGCTCTGATTCCGAACGATGATTTCATAGCTTGCCGGAACACCGACCGCCGTCGTATCGGGGCCGACCATTTCGAGGCTCACGTTGGCTTCGGGCGGAATGCTGGCAGTTGGCTTGGTAATGCGCGCATCGGGGATCGGTGTCGCTGGCAACGACTTGGGCAATGCCTGGGCGCGTGGGGCATCCGCTTGCGCATTGGCCGGTGGAAATTGCGGCGGTTCGGGCACACCCGGTATGCTCATGATTCGCTGGGCATCGGTGCCAATGAGCGGCGGAGCAGGCGCCGGGTCTTCTGGCATCCGGAGTTTGCCCGGCGGCGGCGTGGCCGGCGGATTCTCGCTGGCACTGGTCTTGAGAATTGGTCCGCTGGGCCGATCGGCCGGCATGGCTGGGCGAAAGTCCTGTGCGTTTACTGCGGCAAAGCCAGCGACAACGCTGCAGGCCATTCCCAAAACGAGATGAAGCAGCGACCGGGCCACGGTTGGTTCCCTCTGCATCATGCGCAAGACGCGCTGGCCCGCCGTGTGACCTTCCCCCTCGGCCGCCACGGCGGGCCCTGGTTCAACTTGATTTCGGCACTGGATACCGCAACGCATTGCGGACCATTTTGTCTTTGATTGCTTCACTCAGATCAATGCCCGTGTGCAAGCTCAGGTTGAAGAGCAAGCAGGCCACGTCGGATAGTTCATCGGCCACGGCCAGGCGCTTCTCCGGATCCGCGACCAGGCTTCGGGATTCCTCCTCGGTTATCCAGAGGAAGTTCTCCATGAGCTCCGCGGTTTCGACGGCCAGCGCCATCACCAGGTTCTTCGGGCTGTGGAACCGCTCCCAGTCGCGTTCCGCCGCAAAACGGCGCACCACTTCCTTGAGCGAGCCCACCGTCGTGGTGTCATCCAGCATGAAGATTTCGATCCGAGATTCTCCGCGGCCGTTCATGCCCAGGACCATCCCCCGACGATCCAGCGCATGCCCCATCGGCCAGCAAGAGGAGCGGGACTATAACCGAGGATGAAATTCTGTCAAGAGATGAGTGAGCGGAATTCGGAATGGGGAATTCGGAATGCGGAATGGGCAGTTACGGAATGCTGGGATTCAAGCGAGCTGTAGCAATTAGGTGACGTTGCGTTGAAAATATCAGGAATCAGTCGGTCTGTCAGGTTCATCAACTTCCATTGGTGATGCAGTTTTTTCGCTGTTGGATTGCTTTTGCTCTGGATTTCCGAGCCACTTATCGAATGGCCAATAATCTCGGTCGCTGAACATTCGAAAATCATAATCCTTGAACAGGTACAAAGATAGAAACACCCCCGGAATTGCCGTTGCACCAACAATCAGCAGCAGCGCAACAACATTGTCAAAGACGATAAGCGCAACAAACCCGGCATAAGATGCCACGCGATCCAAATGCCAACCGCAAGATTTCTACTCGGCGATTTCACGTTCACCGCCCGGAATGATAGCGTGTCGATTCTCCTACATTTGAATTCTGCATTTCGCATTTCCCCTAATATTCCGTCGGCGAAGGCCGTCGCGGCAGCGGCAATATCTTCGGCCGTGGCACCGCGATGCCCGTCACGCTGCCGTGCTTTTCGCACAGTTGCATGAAATTCAGTCGCAAGAATGCGTGCAAATCAGTGTCCGGCCGGCAGGCCAGGTATTCCCTGGCCAGGTGACCCATTTGTGCGTCGTATTCTTTTTGGCTGTGCGTGTGAATTTCATAACGGCCTTCATGGCGGCGCAGATCGCCATCAAAGTTTGGTCCGATGTGGAACAATTCGTGGAAAATGGTGATGAACTTTTCGTCGAAACTCTGATCCAGGAACCGGGGCAGGCAAAAGGTCATGAGGTAGAGGATCTCGCGGCCTTCGACGTGAAACCGCTGCACCTGGTATTCTTCGCCACGATGGCGGCGGGAAAGCTGGCCGTGGCGGAAGCGCATCGGGGTCACACGAGCTTGCAGCCCGTGGGCCCGGCGGGTGCGCGAAGATGTGACGGTAAAAAGAACCTTGGAAACATCGACCTTCTGCAACTCCTCGCACCATGCAGCAATGTCGGAGCAGAGCCGCAGCATGTGACTGCTGAAATCGAACGCGGCATCGGCGGGGCCGGTGGCAAAATGCGGTGGAGCGGAAAGATAAAAGGGAAGCTGCGGCCGCCGGCCGCGCGGCTTCAGCCGCCGCTCTGGCAAATGGTTGCTGCTTTCCCAGGCGAGCAAATACGGCGGCCGGCTTACCGTGCTTTCCCAATCCTCGTGCGTTCGGATCATCTTGCTTCCTCGCTCTGTGTTCCCAAGAACCATCGTATCAATTTGCGGCGTGAAGATCGAAGCGTGGCCGGCGCGCAATTTCCGCTTCCTTCGGCAAATCCAGTAAACTTGGTACGGCCAATGACCGATGAACAGGATGGAACATGGCCGCCACACAAGGCGATGCCAGCGCGCCACGGGGCGAACTCCGGACGGCCGCGCGACCGCATTCGGCATTAGGAGGGGGATGCAGAATCATGAAAACGACGCGCGCGTGCAAATGTCTGGCCATCGGCGCCTTTGGACTCATTCTCGCCGGCCTGACCGGTTGCCAAACCACTGTGGCCGGCATGACCCTGCCTTCGGGCTATTATCTCCAGCACAAGCCGCAATACTTCCGGCCGGATCCGGACTTCCCGCTCGAGAAGGAATTGGCCACCATGCAGGGCCAGAATAACCTGATCGACGGCGGCGGCAAAGCCATCGAAGCCCCGGGCGCTCAGCCGAAGTAATTAATAAGCAAGTTGAGCTGTCAGAGCCGCGCACGAAGCGCAGCGGAGTAAGCGGTTTGTTAGGCCGCTTACTCCGCTGCGCTCCGTGCGCGGCTCAGACGAGTTTTTTGCATTAAAATTCATTTCCCAGACCGAAACCATTTCCCCAACATTGGGTTCAATCTCCTGAATTTGCTCGAAATGCCCCTGCAACAGGAGAGCATCCGATGCGTTGGCACATTGCGACCGCGGTTCTCGGTTTCGGAATACTCGGCAGCTCCGTTCTGGCAGCGCCGCCAAAATACAACAAGAACGATGACCCGCCGCCCGCGCTTACCAACGATGCGTGGAAGGGTGTCTCCAAGTCGGCCTTGCAACCTGGCGAGATCGACCGCATGGTCGCCGCCGATCAGGAAAAGGCCAAGGTTAAGCCTGCGCCGCTCACAACCGACGAGCAATTCATCCGCCGCGTGATGCTTGACCTTACGGGCCGATTGCCGCTGCCGGCCGACGTGACCGAATTCCAGGCCGACAAGGATTCCAACAAACGCGCCAAGCTGATCGACAAACTGCTCGAAAGCGACGATTACGTAAAGCACTGGACGCGCTACTGGCACGACGTGTTCATCGCCAAGGTGACCGACCAGCGCGAGCGATTCCTCTCTTTGCATTTCGATGCCTGGCTCGAAGAGCAGTTCCGCAAGAACCGGCCCTGGGATGAAATGGCGAAGGAAATGATTACGTCGAACGGCCAGTTGCCATTTCGGCCGGGACAAATGACCGAACCGGACGTGAAGAACGGCTCTGCCTGGTTCCTGCTCGCCTACCAGGGAAATGACGCGATTTACGACTGGACGGCCCAATCTTCGCGCATCTTCCTCGGCATCCAGATTCAATGTGCCCAGTGCCACGATCATCCGTTCGACGGCTGGCGGCGCGAGCAATTCCATCAGTTGGCCAGCTATTTCGGCAAGCTCACCGAGCGGCCGGTGATCGAACGGGTCAACGACAAACCCATGGCAGTTGCGCAAGCGCTGACCTCGCGCAACTTCAGCGAGCACAAGATGCCCGATAAAGACGATCCGACGAAGGGCACTGTCATGTCGCCCAAGTTTCTTGACGGGCACAGCACGCCGATGCGCAGTAACGACACCGAACGCCGCAAAGCTCTGGCGGAAATGATTGCGGGCAAAGACAACTACTGGTTCGCCGCCGCGTTCGTGAATCGCATTTGGGGCGAAATGATGGGGCAGGCTTTCCGAAATCCCATTGATGATATGGGCCCGGGCAAAGACGTGATCATGCCCGATGTCCTGGCCCGGGTCTCAGCCTCATTTGCCGGCAACAAGTTCGACATTAAGGGTCTCTTGCGCAGCATTTGCAACAGCGAAACGTACCAGCGGCAACTTCGTCCGGGCGAATCGTCGGATCAGCATCTGCAATTCGCCAGCCCTTATCCGAGCCGGCTGCATGCCGAGACATTGTGGCAGTCGCTGGTCACGGTCCTGGGCGCCATGGGGCCGCCTGTCCCTGCCGGCCGTGGTCCATTCGCTGGCCGTTTCAGCCTGGAAAACCAGTTCAAGGGGGAGTTCGAGTTCGACCCATCGCTGCCGCCGGATGAAATCGAAGGTAGCATTCCGCAAGCGCTCATGCTCATGAACAACCCGCAAATTCAGCGCAGGATCCAGGCCCAGGGCACAAACCTGCTGGCGCGTATTCTCTCGGCTTATCCGAAAGACGAAGACGCACTGCGAATGGTCTACCTGCGCACGCTCGCGCGCAAGCCAACGGATCGGGAGCAGGAAAAAGCCCTGGCATACATTCACAAGGCCGGCAAACGTTCAGATGCGTACGAAGACCTCTTGTGGGCGCTGTTAAATTCCACGGAGTTTCAAACTAAGCGGTGATTTGTTCGTAGTGACCCGCTTTAGCGGGTCAGAATGACCGCCTAAAGGCGATCACTACAAACTAAAAGGACCTACCATGAACGTTCATTCCCTGATGCAAGTTCAAACCAGCGCCTTCGGCGTCGTCTCGCGCCGCACCTTCCTTCGCTCCGTCGCTGCCGGGGCCGCTATCAGCACTCTGGGCTGGAAAGAAGCGATCACGCTCCACGCCGCCGAGCTGCGCAAAAAGGGCATGTCGTGCATTCTTCTCTTCATGAACGGCGGCCCGAGCCAGTTTGAGACCTTCGATCCGAAACCCGGAACCACCAACGGCGGGCCGACCAAGGCCATCAGCACGGCCCTCAGCGGCGTGCAGCTTGCCGAAGGTTGGGAAAATACTGCGAAGGAAATGAAAGACATCGCCCTCATTCGATCCGTCACCAACAAGGAAGGCGCTCACCCCCGGGCCGTGTATCAACTGCACACCGGCTATCTGCCTTCCGGGGCCGTGAAGTATCCGTCGTTCGGCGCCGTGGTCGGCAAAGAACTCGGCCTGCAGGACTTCGAGCTTCCCTACTTCGTCAACATTGGCAACCGGTTCAACAACACTGCCGGCTCAGGGTTTCTTGGCATGAAGTACGCACCGTTCGTCATCGGCGATCCGAACAAGATGCCGAACAATGCCGAGCTAACGGTTTCCAAAGACCGTTACGAACGCCGACTCGGTCTGATGAAAGACTTGGAGGAAGATTTTGCCGCGGCCGGCGCGAAGAAGGCCGTGGAAGACCATCACAACGTCTACCAGAACGCGGCCAATCTTGTCACGAGCCCAAGCCTGAAGGCGTTTGACCTGAGCCAGGAGAAAGACGCCGTGCGCGATCAATATGGCCGCAGTAGCTTCGGCCAGGGTTGTTTGCTCGCCCGACGCCTGGTGGAACATGGCGTGACGTTTATTGAAGCGGAATCAACCGGTTGGGACACCCATCAGGACAACTTCGAGCGCACGAAGACGCTGTCCACGCCGACCGATAGAGGCTTTGCCGCCCTGGTGTCCGACCTGAAGCAGCGTGGCCTGCTGGAAAAGACCCTGGTCATCTGGATGGGCGAATTCGGCCGCACGCCGCGCGTCAACGGCCAAACCGGCCGCGATCATTATCCGCGCGTCTTCAGCGTGGCGCTGGCCGGCGGCGGCATCAAAGGCGGCCAGGTCATCGGTGCTTCTTCCGCCGACGGTAGCGACATCAAATCCCGGCCAGTGACCGTGTCCGACCTGTTTTGTTCCTTCTGCCACGCCTTGAAAATCAATCCGCGCAAGGAAAACATCGGCCCGCTGGAACGGCCCATCAAGATCGTCGATGGCGGCGACGTGGTGAAGGAATTGTTTGCGTGAGAAGGCTTGGACTGTTAGTAGCGGAATTGGCAAGAATTCCGACGCGGCGGCGTCCGGAATTCTTGCCAATTCCGCTATAGAATAACGACCAAAAAAATCGTCTCCGCTCAATCCCCCTTGGCGAGTTTCTTCAACAACTCCGCGGCTTGTTTGCCGCCGTCGGTATTCGGGCGCTCTTTATAAACCTTCTCAAATTGTTCGGTGAGATTCTTGAGTTCCGCACGCGCCTTTTTTGCCTCCTCGCTATCGGGGTATTTTGCAACGACGTTTTTCAAATCTTCAATGGCCTTATCATACTTCTTGGTTGCCTTATCGTACTGACCCTTGGAATTGAACTCGACCGCCGCCGCGAGCGGGGCCAAGGCTAGATCCAGGGCACGAGCAGCTTCCTTCTCGTCCGGGACAGCTGGCTTGGGCGGCTTCGGGGGATCGGGTGGCTTTTTATCCTCCTGCTTGTTTTTTGGTTCTTCCTTGGGCTCCGCCACACTTTCATTCTTGTAAAGCGGCGAATAGCGGTAATACACCTCCAGTGTGAGCAGGGCAAGGCAAGTGGTGACGAGCCGGCCGCCGACCCTGGCGGTGCTGTCGTTCGGGTCGGTGCTCGGGTCCCAACTGCCGCCGTTTTGGGCGTGGCCCAGGCCAACTTGTGTTTTGAGCAGCAAGTCGCGCATCTTTGGGTTCCAGAACTTGTGCCAGTTCGGGCCGCCGAAGTTGTGGATGACTTGGGTTGCGTAGTAGAGCGAGTAGATATCCAGTCTGCTATTTTCACCCGGTTCGTACGCAGGCGGAGGCCGTTTGTTCAACTCTTCGATGCCTGCGACAAGAGCCGGGTCCTTCTGGTCCCAGCCGAGATATTGCCGGCACAGGAGCCCGGCGGCCGTGGTGGCCGGCGTACTGGTCTCCCTATCGGTATAACGATACGCCGAGCCAAGAACGGTTTGGCCAGTCTGAACCGAATCGAGGAAGGCCGTGGCTTTTAAGATCGTCTCCTGAGGAACCGCAATCCCGGCCAAATGGGCCGATCGCAACGCTTGAATCTGCCAGCCGGTCACGGAGGTGTCGCCGGCCTGGCCCGGCAAATAACGCCAGCCGCCCGCAGGATGCTGGGCCTTGATAATGAAATCTACGGCAAGCTGGCAGGCCGTGGGGATCAATTTGTCCCTGGAAAGCTTGTTGTCCTTGGTCATGCCATAGAATTCACACAGCGCCATGGTGGCAATGGCATGTTCGTACATGTTCTGCGTGCCGAAGTCACCATCCGGCTTCCTCATTTGC
>DATGHS010000137.1:0-11343 GCA_035307785.1 Gemmataceae bacterium | reverse complement strand
TCTTCTGGAGCGCGGCCCTTGCTTTATCGAGCAACTCCTTGGGCGTGTCGGCGCATGCGGTCAATGGGAAGACGAAGAGCAAACATATGGCAAGACGTTGCATGATTATCTCCAAAATGGACAGCTGCGACGCGTAACGGAGCGCTAAATCACTTCACTTCCACATCCACCGGCAGCACGTGGTGAATCATGTAATTGCGATAGTCCTGATTCCGCTCCGTCGGTTGCGTGCGGCCCTTGGAATCGGTCGCACGGCTCATGAGCGTCGCTCGCCCCGCCTTCGGCTCCTTCCATTCCCACTGCCAAAGCCGCCAGCAGAACGGTGCGGTCGCGGCATCGAGTTTCGCCTCGTGCCAGTGTTTGCCGCCATCCGCCGAGACTTCGACCTTGGCAATTTCGCCCTCGCCGGTCCAGGCAGCCCCCGCGACACGGTACGGCTTGCCAGCCGGTATCGTTTCACTGAGTGCCGGTTGCGCAATTTGCGACTTGACCTGCATGGCGGTGATCGGAACCACACTGGCTAGCCCATGCTGGCGTTCGAAGTAGCAGTAATCGACAGCTTGAAAGAAACCGCGATGCCGTTTTTCCACGACCACAATGCGCGTTAGCCATTTGACTGACGCCATCCCATACCAGCCGCCGACCATCGCCCGCAGCGGTGCGCCGTGGGCCGTCGTCAAGTCGTTGCCGTTCATCTGGTAGGCCAGGATGACCTCCGGGCTTTTCGCTTTCTCCAGGGGCAGGCTGCGAGCGAAAGGAATTGCCCCCGGCGATGGTGGATCGGCGACGGCGCCGCTATCGGCGCCTTCGAGGAGCACTTCCGCTGCCCCTTTTTTTACTCCGGCTTTGTCGAGAATGTCCGCCAGTGCTGCGCCGGTCCACTCCGCGTTGCCCACGGCCCCAAGTTGCCAGGCCACACCCTTCGGCGCCGGCGTCAGGAATACGCGGCCATTGCCGGCACATTCCAGCAGCAGCGGTCGAGTCTTCGACTGCATTTTGACGATATCGTCGAGGCTCAATTCCAGCGGCCGCTCCACGGTGCCGTCCACCTTTAGCCGCCATTTCTCCCGATCGATTTTCGGCATCGGGAAGTGATTGCGAACATAGAACGAATCGGTTGGCGTGAGAAAGCCGTTGAGCGTGGCAAAATTCCACTCCAGGTTCTGCGGCGAATTCATGCGCATGATCTGTTGCGGTGAATCGGCGCGCAGCACGCGTGGCCAGGCCGCTATTGCAAGCGGAGCTAGCGCCGCCGTCCGCAAGAATTGGCGACGGGGGAGCAAATCCATGACAACCTCCATGATGGGGCCGGGTTAGCCGCGACGCGCAGCGGAGCATGCCTTTCCCGCGCCGGGCCGTTGGCTTTTTCCTATTCTGGACTGAAGAGTTCGCCAGAGGGGTGAGCCATATTCCTATTGATCTCGCGGGGAACGTCATGCGCCGATCATTCGCAATTACCCTGGCAGCGCTAGCATTGGTTTGCTTTGTTCGAGCTGATGAGAAGCCAAAAGACAAGAAAGAGGAAAAAGTAATCAAGACCGACTCTGGCCTGCAATATGTCGATCTTGTGGAAGGCAAAGGCGAACGCGCCAGGTCCGGCGACAAGGTGGAGGTATTCTACACCGGCTGGCTGAAGGACGGTACGAAGTTCGACAGCAACGTGGGAAAATCTGCGTTTCCGGTGCAAATCGGTGTTAGCAACGTTATTGAGGGATGGCATGAGGGCCTGCAAGGCATGCGCGAAGGCGGCAAGCGAAAATTGATTATCCCACCCAAGCTCGGCTACGGAGAAAAAGGCTACCCCGGACACATTCCGCCCAATGCCGAACTTATTTTTGAAGTGGAGCTAGTCAAAATCAAATAGGCAATTTGTCACCATGCAGGTGTTGTTCGGGGAGATGCCATGCTCCGCATGGTCGTTGCGTTGCTGATTATTCTGATCGCGGCTCGCACGTTGCCGGCCGACGACTTCCGCGACAACTCCACAGAGGAAATGCACGTGAAAACACCATCGGGTTTGGAATATGAGGAGCTGCTCGTCGGTGCGGGAGATCCCGCTAAGTCCGGACACACTGTCGAAGTCCATTACACGGGCTGGCTCCGGGACGGAACCAAATTCGACAGCAGCGTGGATCGTAATAGGCCGTTTAGTTTCGCGATCGGCCGTAGACAGGTGATCGAAGGCTGGGAAGAGGGCGTGCAGGGCATGCGCGTGGGCGGCAAGCGCAAGCTCATCATTCCCTACAAGCTGGCCTACGGCGAAAAAGGCCGCCCGCCGGTGATCCCGCAAAAGGCCGATTTGATCTTCGAGGTGGAATTGCTGAAGATCAAATAAGGAAAGGATAAACCACGAAGATCACAAAGTTCACCAAGAAATACAAACGTTTGTATTTCTTGGTGAACTTTGTGATCTTTGTGGTTAAGTCTGATTTGACAAACGACAAACGGGATCGTATCTCTGGGAAGGCACATCTCTTTCCTTTCCCGGAGCCAATCCCATGAATGCCATCGAAGTCAATCCTTTCTCGGCCAATCTCGAAGTTCGCCAGCTGCCAATTGAATCGCTTCAGCCGGCCCCGTACAACCCCCGCCTGGTGCTGCGGCCCGATGAAGCGGCTTATCACAAACTCGCGGCCAGCCTGCGCGAATTTGGCCTGGTGGAGCCGCTCATTTGGAATGAACTCTCCGGCCATGTAGTCGGCGGCCATGCCCGGTTGCGAATCTTGAAGGAAATGGGGGCCACGGAAGTGCCCGTTTCCGTCGTCCGGCTCGGTCTCGAGCGCGAGAAGGCCTTGAACATCATCCTGAACAATCGCGAAGCCCAGGGCCGCTTCGATGCCGGCAAGCTCACGCAATTGCTCGAAGAACTTGAACATTTGCCGGAACTGGAACTAACCGGCTTCGATGAGGATGATTTGGCCGCCTTCCGCCTGGAACCCATGCCGGAGCTGCCTGACGAGGAAGAATACGATACGGTGGAAATCACGCTATCGATGAACGAAGCAACGTACGATCGCCTGGCCCAGCGCCTGGATGAGCTGATTGGCGAGTTTGATCTAACGAGCCACGTGCGTAAGACGTAAAGTGCGGGGGCCGTTAGTCTGAAGCGCAAGCGAGGCTTACCGGTCGCCCTCGCTTGCGCTTCGGGCTAACCGGAGTACAGAGTGTACTGCCAAAACTTACGGCGCTTTATCGTTGGCGGTATTTGCGGTCATGGAAAACTGGTCGACCTTCCAGTTGTCCCCTTCCGTGGTCACCGCAATCACGAGATTGTAAAAACCTTCGCCGTGAATCAGGATCATTTCCTTGAAACGGTAGATGGAATTGGGCCCGAGCGGATTCATGTTCGGATCGGGTTGGAGAGTCACTTGTTGTTCGATCACTCGTTGTCGCTGCTTGACCAGCGCCTTGAACTTCTCCAGGCTCGTTTTCTTTTGGTAATTGGCCGAAGTGTTGTCGTAGGCCGTATCGGTCTCGCCGTTCTTTAGGTCTTGCAAGAACGACTGCCCAAACTCACGGGCCGCTTCCGTTCGCTGTTGCTCTTTTTCAACCTGTTCCACTTTTGCGAGCACGCTTTGTTGCATCTGGCTGGCGGCTTTGCGGATGGAATAAATGACGTAGAAGCCGATCCCGCCACAAACCAGCACAACGACCAGCAGCACGCCGCCAATGATGCCGAAGACAAGCAACAAATCTTTATTGCCGCTGGGCGACGAGCGCGGCCGTTCCGCCCGATCGTCGTAGTCGTCGTACCGGTCAGATGCTGCCATCGCGTTCCTCCTCAGTTCATAAGCTAATCTCCGAACCGAACCTCGGAAAGACTGCCATGCCCGATCCGGAAAAATTGCTACAAACTATTCGGAAAGCCGCCGAATACTCACGTGCCACGCCGGGCCGGCGGGGCCGGGTGATTTATCTGCCCGATGCCACGGAAGTGTTGGCCACCGGCGACCTGCATGGCAACATTGCCAATTTTCAGCGCATTCTGAAGGTTGCGGAGCTAGCCAAGCATCCGCGGCGGCACCTCGTGATGCAGGAGCTGATTCATGGCAGGTTTTCCTATGCCGAGGGCGGGGAAAAATCCCATCAGGCCGTTGATCTCTGGTGCGCGCTGAAATGCCAATATCCCACCCGCGTGCATTATTTGCCGGGCAACCACGAACTTTCCCAGTGGACGAACCGGCTCATCGGCAAGGACAACGAAGACTTGAATGCAAACTTCCGCGACGGAGTACGGACAGCGTATGGCCCGCATGCCGACGCCATTTACGCGGCCTACCTGGAATTGTTTGCCGCGTTGCCATTGGCCGTTCGCACGAGCAATCGGATCTTTTTGTGCCATAGCCTGCCGAGCACCGCGGCAATGGCGCAGTTCGATTACGCCCGGCTCGAAAACGCCGACCATCAGCCGGCGGATTTCCAATCGGGCGGTTTGGTCTACGCCCTGGTTTGGGGCCGCGACACGTCGGCGGAGAACGCCGCGAATTTTCTGCGCAAGGTCGATGCGGACTGGCTTGTCACGGGCCATATCCCATGCGAAACTGGATTCGCTGTGCCTAATGAACGGCAGATTATCCTCGATTGCATGGGCGCAGCGGCGGGATATTGCTTGCTACCAACCGATCGGCTGCTCGCGGAAGGCGAATTGCGCGAGCGAGTAAAGTTGTTATAACGAAGTGCCGTTTGCGGCTTCGCCGATACGTGCCGGCGAAGCCGCAAACGGCTATTGCAAATGGCAATGAATCCGAACCCCTTTCTCCCCGAAACACCACTCGCTGCTCTTGGCGAACTGGTGCGCGAAACCGTCATAATCGACGAGCATTCCTTCATCATCGAACATCCCGAGCAATCGGATCACTTGATTGATCATCCGGAATTGCGAAAGGCCTTTGCGGCCGACGAATACCTTCCGTATTGGGCCGACCTGTGGCCGGCCGCGCGCATGCTGGCGCGGGCGATTCTGCGGGAGCCGTGGCCGCCCGGCTTGACGGCGCTGGAGATCGGCTGCGGACTTGGCTTGCCGGGCGTGGCAGCCCTGTCGCGCGGCTTGCGCGTCATCTTCAGCGATATCGACGCCACCGCGCTACGCTTTGCGGCCACCAACGCTCGCCGCAACGGCTTTCAGAACTTCGAGCTACTGCAACTGGACTGGCGGAATCCACCGGCGAACTGGCAGGTGCCGGCGGTGCTGGCGTCGGACTTGATTTATGAGCGGCGCCACGTCGAGCCGCTCGCGGAACTGATCGCCCGCGTGCTGGCGCCGGGGGGCGTTGGCTTGTTGACCGATCAGGACCGCCCGCCTGCCCCGTATCTGCGCGACGCGCTGGCGGCCAACGGTCTGACCTTCACGACTCAGATCATGCGTGCCGGCAGCCCCGGCGGCAATCGCTTCAAGGGCACGCTGTATCGGATACGGCACCAATAGAAAACAAAACCCACGGACGGCAGTCCGTGCGGCTGTGATCAGCCCCGCAATGGCCGTTGCCAGGCCTTCTTCAATTCATCCAGGCTAGCCCAAATAATCCACTCACCGCTGGCCCCTGCGATCCGCAGCCGCGGCTCCTTCACGGTGTGGCCGATCTTCAGCAGCGGCAGATTCTCGAAGAGGTTCGTGAATGCGGCGGCCTGTTCCGGCCGCACTTCCACGAGGAAGCGTGTAGTCGATTCGCTGAAGAGGCCCACTTCGTCGGCTTCGGCCTCTATGCGCCCGGCATCGGTGAGGTCGGCCCCCACACCGCCGGCGAAGGCCATCTCCGCGGCCGCCGCTGCCAGGCCGCCTTCGCTCAGGTCATGGCAGCTGCGCGCATAGCCGGCGGTGATCGCGGCATGCAGCGCCCTAAATAGGGTCGGCGCCTGCAGACGATTGACCTTTGGCACTTCGCCGCCGGTCAAACCGTGCACGAGGTTGAAATGCGAACCGCCCATTTCGTTCTTCGTCGTTCCCATCAAGTACAGATCGTTGCCGGGCTCCTTCAAGTCCATCGTTACGCATTGTCGAACATCGTTTACGCGCCCCAGGGCGGAGATAAGCAGTGTGGGCGGAATGACAATTAACCGATCGCCAGCTCGAAATTCATTGTTCAAGCTGTCTTTGCCGCTAATGAACGGCGTGCCGTAAGCCAGAGCAATGTCGTGACAGGCCTGAGCCGCACGTACCAACGAACCAAGCACTTCCGGCCGATCGGTGTTGCCCCAGCAGAAGTTGTCGAGGATGGCAATTCGGCTTGGATCAGCCCCGACCGCGACGACATTTCGCACCGCTTCATCGATGGCCGCCGCCGCCATCCAGTACGGGTCAAGATCGCCATAACGCGGATTAATGCCGCAGCCGATGGCAAAGCCTGTGAACGAGCCGAGCACCGGGGCGACCACAGCGGCGTCGCCGGGGCCATCTTCCGTGAGTCCGACCAGCGGCTTGATCACGCTGCCGCCCTGCACTTCGTGATCGTACTGGCGGACGATCTTTTCCTTCGAGCAGACACTGTAGGAAGAGAGGATTCGCTGCAAGTTGGCATTGTGGTCGGAAGCGGCTCGCGGCTTAGCAGAAACCTCGCTTGCTAAGCCGCGAGCGGCATGCCATTCCGCCTTGCGCACCACTTCCGGCATTCCACCGTGCAGGAACTCCATATCCAAATTGCAAACCAGATGATTCTGATAGAAGAGTCGCAGCTTTCCGGTCGCTTCGAAATTCCCCAACAGCGCTGCTTCGACATCCTCACCCTCACACAGCGCTTTCAGCGCAGGCCAATTGTTGGGCGGCACAGCCAGCACCATGCGCTCTTGCGCTTCGGAGATCCAGATCTCGGTATACGACAGGCCATCGTACTTGAGCGGCGCTTGTTCCAGGTTCACGCTCGCGCCCAGGTCCGCGCCCATTTCGCCGATGGCAGAGCTGAAACCACCGGCCCCGCAGTCGGTGATGGCGGTGAACAGCCCGCGGTCACGGGCCTGAAGGAGCACGTCGAGCAGTTTCTTTTCCGTGATCGCGTTGCCGATCTGCACGGCCCCGCCGCTCACAGTTTCCGATTCGTGCGTCAGTTCCAGCGAGGAAAAGGTCGCTCCGTGGATGCCGTCGCGTCCGGTGCGCCCGCCGAGGACCACGATCAAGTCGCCGTCTTGCGCTTCCTTGTAGCAGCGGTCCACAGGAATCAGGCCCACCGTGCCGCAGAAGACCAGCGGATTGCCAAGGTAGCGCTCGTCGAAGAGCACGGCGCCGTTCACCGTGGGGATGCCAATGCGGTTGCCGTAATCGCGCACGCCAGTCACAACGCCCGTCATCACTTTGCGTGGATGCAATACTCCTGGCGGCAGCGATTCCGGCGGTGTGTCGGGCGGCGCGAAGCAGAAGACGTCGGTATTGCAGATCGGCTTCGCGCCCAGCCCGGTGCCGAGCACATCGCGAATCACACCGCCCAGGCCAGTGTTCGCTCCGCCATACGGCTCAATGGCGGAGGGATGGTTGTGCGTTTCTACCTTGAAGCACACGTGATAATCGTCGTTGAACTTCACGATCCCGGCGTTGTCGGCAAACACGCTAACACACCAATCGTTGGGGCCGAATTGCTTGCGCAGTTCCTGGGTAGCCGCGAAGATTGTCTCCTTCAGCAGGCTCTTGAAGTGATGCACGTGGCCGGTAGCGTCGGTGAAGTCGATGGGCCCCTTCAGGGTCTTGTGCGAGCAATGTTCCGACCAGGTTTGGGCCAGCGTTTCGAGTTCCACGTCGGTCGGTTCCCGGTTCAGCTCTCGAAAATGACTCTGAATCGCCTTCATTTCCGCCACGTTCAGGGCGAGTTGACCGTCGCAGCTCAAGCTCACCAGCGCTTCGTCGTCGAGATCGCGGATCGGCACTGTGAGCAATCGGAATTCATACGGCTTGCCCAGTGCCAGGTGATCGGCACGGATCGGACCATCAATTAATTGTTCGATGGCATCGTTGGCAAGAACGCGAGCGATCTCCGGCCGCGCCGCATCTTTTGCGGAATGCAAATAGTATCTGCGAAACGTCCGGACCGCATTCAAGTTGATGCTCAGATCCTTGGCGGCGGCCAGCACACTTTGCGCGGCCGGGTCCATTACGCCGGGTTTGAGCAAGACGGTGAGCCTTGCGTGGCCGGTATCGATCGGAGTCTGGCTCAGCTCGGCAATCTGGTCATCTTCCACAACCGGATCGACCAGAAGCTCGCGCGACAAGGTCTGCACCTGAGCCGGGTTGAGTTCACCATCGAGCAGGTAGCCGTGCGAAAAGCGCGAAAAGATCGCCTTGCCTTGCTGCGAGTGCGTAAGGAGATCGAACTCGGCAATGGCTTGCCGCAGTTCGCCCGGCTCTTCGCGGCTGACGATTTCAACTTCCCAGATCATCGCGCACCTTCTTTCCTTCGGCCAGTAGATGAGTCAGAGTTGTTTTATCGGCGGCGAGCAAGGCCTGTGTGAACTCGATCAGGCGGCGCTCGAGGCGGAGTGTGGCGTCGGCGAGTTCCACGTGGTTGTGCAGGAAGATCGGCGTCCATAGGGCCGGATCGCCGGCGGCAATGCGCGTGGTGTCACGAAAGCCGTTGGCGGTGAATTCGTACAAGTCCTTGGGTAGTAATCCCGCCAGGGCCGAAGCGACGAGATGCGGCAAATGGCTAGTCAAGGCCAAAGCTTGATCGTGCTCATCGGGCGGCATACTGGTCACCCGGCAACCGAGGCTTCGCCAGAAGTCGCCGGCTCGTTTCTCCGCATTTGGACGCGTACTTGGCGTTGGAGTAACAACCGTCAACCGATTGTCGAACAAATCGGCCCGCGCATGTTCGGCGCCACGTTTTTCCGAGCCCGCCAGTGGATGCGAGCCGATGAATTCAACATCATCCAGCAACCTCTCTTCCACTTGTGCCACGATCTGGGTTTTGGTGCTGCCCGCGTCGGTAATCAACGTGCCGGGCTTGCACTTGCCGGCAATGGAAAGAATCTGCTCGGCAATTTGATCCACCGGTGTGCAAAAGACGATGATGTCCGCTTGCCGGGCCAGGGACTCGAGGTTGTCGGCAACTTCGCCGATGCAACCAAGGCCGATGGCTTTTCTGAGATTCGCCTGGTCACGTCCGATTCCAATCATACGGCCGAAACAGCCGGACCTTCGCGCGGCCAGGCCGATGGAGCCGCCAATCAGCCCCACGCCGACGATGCCAAGCACAGGCTTCGCTTGTGTCTTCGACGCCACCAGAATTCTCTTGGTTACGTGGGACAAGATTCCAATCTTGTCGGACAAGATTGGAATCTTGTCCCACGCTGATCCGTTCACCTTCTTTGGAGAATTTGTATGGTATGGGTGCGATCCCGCAAACGGCCGAAGAACCAGAAACGAACCCACTATGAACGAGCCGGTAAAATTTGCTCCGGAACCCACCCTTCATCGCCATTTCGGCGTGTGGCAAGGGACTGCCCTCAATGTCACCATGATTGTTGGGGCCGGCGTGTTTGCGGTCATTCCGTTGATGGTGAAAGAATTGCCCGGGCCCTATGCCCTGCTCGGTTGGATCGCGGGCGCTTTGCTCATGTTCTTCGACGGTATGGTCTGGAGCGAGCTGGGGGCAATGATGCCAGGTTCCGGGGGTACAACGCAATATCTGCTGGAAAGCTATGGTCGCAACAAGCTCGGCCGGGCGATGTCGTTTTTGTTCATCTGGCAGTTTCTGCTCAGTGGGCCGCTGGAAATCGGCTCGGGGCTGATTGCCATGGCGATGTTTGCGCGCAACTTGCCGGGCTTTGGCGCCTTCGATCAGCGCTGGTCATGGTCGGTGTCGTTGGACTTTGGCAGCGACATGACGCTGGTCTTTGGCACGGGTCCCGCCCAGTGGCTAAGCCTGGGGTTGGGCATGGTCATCATCCTTCTGCTGTACCGGCGCATCACGACGCTTGGCCGCCTGACCGTGCTCCTTTGGATTGGCGTGTTGGCGGCCATGGCCTGGATCTTCGTGGAAGGGGTATTTCGTTTTGACCCGAAGGTCGCCTTCTCGTTTTCCGGCGCCGCGGCGAAATGGCCCGAAGGATTCGCCGCGAAACTCAGCGCCACCATGTACCTGGCGATGTATTCGTATTTCGGATACTACAGCGTTTGTTACATCGGCGATGAAGTGCGCGATCCAGGCAAGACGATTCCGCGCTCCATTTTTCTAAGTATTTTGATCGTGGGGGTCATGTTTATCGGGCTCCATTTGGCGCTCGTGGGTGTCGTTCCTTGGGAATCAATTCCACCGGATGATGAAGCGCTCAAGAGCTATAGCCTGTCCGCCAAATTCATGGAACGCATTCATGGCGATTGGGCAGTAATCGCGATTACGCTGATGTTAATCGGCAGTTGCTTCGCGTCGGCCTTTGCCGGCATGCTGGGCTACGCACGCATCCCATATGCCGCGGCCCGGCACGGGCACTTCTTTTCGCTATTTGGCGCCGTTCACCCCCGACACCGGATTCCGCATGTCGGCCTACTCCTCGTTGGTGCGCTTACGTTGTTCTGGAGCTTTCTCGACCTCGGCAATGTGATCAAAGCGCTCATTGTCACGCGTATCCTCGAACAATTCGTAGCTCAGATTATCGCGGTCATGGTCCTGCGGCGAACGCAACCCGACCGGCCCCGGCCGTATCGCATTTGGCTGTATCCGTTGCCGTGTTTATTAGCGCTGGCCGGCTGGTTGTTTCTCTATTTCACCTCCGGCTTGATCTTCATTGGGTTGGGGCTCGCCACGCTGACACTAGGCATCATCGCTTTCCTGTTGTGGTCGAGTGCGACCAAAACCTGGCCATTTCAGAGGACCGACGCTTCTGCGAAGGGTCTCTAAGCTTTCCAGCTTCGCTAATCTCGCTCAGTTTCGGTATCGACTTTTCCTTTCGTGCAAATTGCGCGGGATTTGCCGAAAAGTCCTCACGTTTCAATTGAATCGAGCCGATGATCTGCTGGGCAGCGTGAGTGCGCCGCAACCAACGGCGGACCAGTTGCCAATTTCCCTTCCGAAGCAGGCAGAAATTGGGGGATGGAAGGGAATCGCGTCGGCAGACAGGAGCAATCCATGCGCAAAGGACTTCTCGGTTCCGTGTTGGTCCTGGCAACCAGCGCCGGCCTGGCATTCGGGCAAATGCCGCGCTCGGCGGCCGATGCCAACGCCCCGATGGGGCAAATGATTCAAGCGCAGGCGCAAATGCCGGCCAACAGTACCGGGCAACCATTGACGGGCCCGGCGCAGTATTTGACCGATCCGAAGTACGGCTACGGCGACGAGGATGGCGGAGCCTATTGCGAGCGAGTTTGGGCCCGCGTTGATTATCTCTTGTGGTATTACAAGCCGGCGCCCAATCCGGCGACCCTGA
>DATGHS010000136.1:0-18077 GCA_035307785.1 Gemmataceae bacterium | reverse complement strand
ATTAAATCGCTCGCCGCGCCGGATTTCAGCGATCGCCTGGCTGCCCAGCGCGAACTCGTGCATCGCGGCGACCGCAATCGCTCACAGCTTTTGCGGTTAGCGCTCGATCAACAAGCGCCACTGGCCGCTCGCCTTTCTGCTATCGGCGCGTTGCAATCGTTCTGGAACACCGACGTTAAGACCGGATTCTGCAAGCTTCTCGAGGACATCAACAATGATGTCGTTCGCCTTGCCGCCGACGGCTTATCGCTGAATGGCACCCCCGGCGACTGGGAAATTCAGAATGAGCTACTCAAGGCGCTTACAGTGGCCGAAGCACCTGTGAAACGGGCCATCGTTTTAGCAATGGGCAAAATCGGCGCACCAGGCGCGGAAGACGTAATCGCCACTGTCTTCCGGCACGACAACGGCAAGGATTTGTACCTTTCCGATGGAATCATTCGCGCCTTGGAGCGGCTAGGCCCTCGCGGGATGCAAAAACTACTGGAGAACGCCGATTCCGGCGTGGATCGCGATCGCGATCATGTGGTGGAAGCATTCACGACACTTCGTACACGGGCCGGGGCCGAGGCGCTGCCGATTTTGCTGAACAATCCGCATCTTCGGCCCGAACAGCAGACGGCCTTGCTGAAATCGATCAGCAATTACATTCTCGATCCGCCGCTGGGACCGGATGTGCTCGTGCAGTTCCTGCTCTCTCATCCCGGCGTGGCTTCAGACGTGAAGCGAACCGGTGTTGAATTGCTTGGCACTTTCGGGCCGGTGCCGAATGACAAGGTCGGCAAACTGATTCTTGGCTTGCTGGAAGACAACGATCCGGATATCCGCTTACTGGCTATCCGCACCATTGAGCAAGCGCGCCTGACCGCAGCGGTGCCAGTGCTGAATGCCCGGCTTGGCGACGAAACCTGGACTGGCATTGAGCGTCAGGCGATTTTGAAAGCGCTGCGTGTGTTCAACGATAAATCGACCATTCCGCCGCTCATCGCCATTTTGAAAGATGCGCGCCCCAGCTCCGCGGAAGGCAACGCCCTCAAAATCGAAGCCTTGCGTTCGCTCGCGCAGACGGACCCGAGTGCAGCGCAGACCTTGGCGGAGGGATTTCTCGACCAGAAGGATGCCGGCCTGCAATCGGAAGCGGTACAAGTGCTGGGGACGCAGCCGAGCGGAGCGAAGAAGGCAGCGGAACGATTCCTCGCCAAGAAGCTGCCGCGCGATTTGCTGCCGCAAGTGACCGAGAACCTGCGCAAGCATTTGGCCAAAAATCCGGACCTCGGACCGATTCTCACCGAAGTGATGCGTGGCGGCTTGCTCCTATCGTTGGAAAAGGGCGAGGTCGAAAAAGTTCAGGCTCTCGTTAAGACGAAGGGCGATCCGAACCGTGGCCGGACGCTGTACCTGAATGCGAAGACGCTGGCCTGCATCAATTGCCATAAGCTGGAAGGCGTCGGCGGTAATGTCGGGCCAGACCTCACTCGCATCTGGGAGACGCAATCGCTGGACAAGGTCATGGAGTCGATGATCGACCCGAGCAAGGAGATCAAGGAAGGTTACCAAGCCTATCGGGCCACGACCAAGAAGGGACTAACGTACACCGGCTTGAAAGTCGTCGATACGCCTGCCGAGCTGGTGCTGAAAGAATCAACCGGCAAAGAAGTGCGCATCCCAAAGTCCGATGTGGAAGAATTGGAAGTATCGAAGCAATCGCTCATGCCCGACAACGTGCTTTCGCAACTTTCCTTCGACCAATTCATCGATCTCGTATCGTTCCTCCGCGATCGCAAAGCACAGGAATCACTCCGCGGTATCGCGCTGGAATATCTGGTAGTCGGACCATTCGTGGGCGATCTGCGTACGCCATTTCCGCCAGACAAATCCGCCGATCCCAAGGCTACGTACTCGGGCAGCAAACCGGATGAGAAGCTTACTTGGAAAGTTGCGCTCGTGGAGCCGAACGGCTACCTCGATTTGCGCGCGTTTTTCCAGCGCGATTTGATTGCGGGCTACGCCCTAACCTACGTGTATTCACCGAAGGCGCAGAAAGTAAAGATGATGGTGGGCTCCACCGGTCCGATCCGAATTAAGCTCAACGACCAACAGATTTACGAATTCGGCGACCGCCGGGCCGCGAAGCCCGACACCGACAAGGTGGACGTGCATTTGACCGAAGGCTGGAATACCGTGCTGGTGAAATCGGCGGGTGCGCCGAAAGACCACGGGCTGTACCTGCGCTTCGCCGATGGCGATGGCTTGCGGGTCCGCGTGGAGAAGAAGTGATCTTGGCCGCTTGCGGCTTAGCATCCCTGCTAAGCCGCAAGCGGCCATATCGGCTTACTGTATACCGCCATGGATGCGGTCCGGAGTCAGGTGCGACGGCTGGTCAGTGAACCAGATGCGCTGCCACTCTTCGCGGACCTGCCGCATGTCTTCCGACTGATTCAGAAGCTGGTTCATGCGGGTGTTCGGATCGCTGCCGTAGGCATTGAACAAGCAGCCAGCGTTGGAAAGACCCAAACCCGCCACTGCTGCGAGCATTAGAAGCCGGCGCATATCGTAGCCTCCCTGCCGAATTCTTCCGGTTCGCTGGGCTTTCCTGCCGCTTCATCGTGAGCGACTGGGTAATTCAGGAAAGAAAGAGCGCTGCCGGACCACCCGAATAGTTGTTTCCATCGGGAATATCGGCCGATCCGGCAAAGAACTTGAACTTTACGTGAGAAGAAATGTCGCTGTCGGCTACTTTTCGCGCCGCTTGCGGGTCTTCTTGGCAGTAACTGTGGCCGTGGCCCCCCCTTCGCCGTGGTCGACGGAGGTGCCGTTTTCGCTGGGAATCGTATCGGCGCCGTTGGTCAAGACGGCCGCAGCGCTTCCCGCCAGCACCGGCTCACGGATATTCACCGCGTCCTCGAGCCCATCGAGGTCGGCCGAGCGAGCAGCGGAGCGATTCTTGCGTGGTTTGCGCGGGCGCGGCTCCGCCAGCGGCATGCGCCGCACCGACTCTTCCATCTTCTTGCCGGGCTGGAATGTGACGACGTTCTTGGGCCCCACGTGCACATCTTCATTAGTGCGCGGATTGCGCGCTTTGCGAGCCTTGCGCAACTTCACTTCGAAGACGCCGAAATTCCGCAACTCGATGCGTGATTCTCGAACGAGGGTTTCGATGATCGCGTCAAACGTCATCTGGACGATTTTCTTGGCCTGGAGTTGAGTCAGGCCCGTGTCTTCCGATATCTGCTTGACGATTTCTTTCTTGGTCACCTTTGCCACTCCTAGTTGTTGCCGCGGTGCTTCGGCTCCACCGAATGGATTCAAGTGTAGAGGGCGCATGCGGTAGAGTCAATCAAAAAAAGACTTTCGCTTTGCAAGTTGAGAAACCGTTCCGCCACCCCACTCTCGCTTGCGAATCGTTGCTCCATACCGTAAAAATAAATTCGGTCCTAAGCCCTGGGACGTCAGTCCCGGGAGCAGTGCGCGAACAAGATTCGGTTTTCTTTCATGACTCATCCCGATCGCTGGCTAGGCACGCTAATTGATGGCCGCTACCGTTTGAGCGAATTCATTGGCCACGGCTCGTATGGCAGTGTCTTCGCGGCCGATGAAGTCACCATGGGCCAGGTCATTACCCAGGCTGCCGTCAAAATCATATCGCCGGAAACCGACGAGCATCGCACCAAGATTCTGAACGAAATCCTCGCCTTGGCCCGGCTGAATCATGATTATGTGATTGCCTACCGTTCGTCCGGTGAAATCCGCTCCGGGGCGCTCGCTTCTTCGATTTTTTTGGCGACGGAGCTGGGCGACACATCGTTGGGCCAGATCGTGCGTTCACGCGAGATACTGCCCGACCCCGAATTGCGCGACTTGGTTCGCGGTGTGGCCATGGCTCTGGCCTACATCCATTCGCAAGGCCACCTGCACGGCGACGTCAAGCCGGCCAACATTATTCGTGTGAAGGGCCGCTGGAAACTGGGCGACTTTGGCCTTTTGCGGCCAGCCAACGACCGCTCCACCCGTAATGCCAGTCTGACCTACCTGGCGCCCGAGACACTCAATCGCGAACTCGGGCCCGCCAATGATATTTATGCCCTGGGCGTGACGATCCTGAATCATTTTACAGGCCGCCATGCCCATGCGGGCGAAACCCGGCAAGCTTTTCTCGAAAACTTGCGCACGTTGCCGCCCAACATTCCGCCCTACTTGCGGCAGCCGTGGAAAACACTGCTGCAGAACCTGCTCCAGCGCGACCCCGCCCAGCGCTGGACGAGCGACCAAATTGAAGAATTCCTACGTCCCGAAGGCGCTGCCTGGAGCGAGCGCGGCCGCAATAAATCGTCGGTGTTGCTGGCTCCGATCGTCGTTTCCCAAAACGGCGCGGGCCAGTTCACCAGCATTCAGGAAGCGATCAACTCCGCGGCCCCAGGCAACAGAATTCTGGTGCAGCCAGGGAAGTACCGCGAAACGCTGGTGATCGACCGGCCGCTCGAAATCGTGGGAGCCGGCACCGTCGATCAAGTCGTGATCTCCACTCACGATGCTCATTGCCTGGAAATTGCCACCGACGAGTCGGTACTCATTCGCGGGCTGACCCTGCGTTGCCGGCCGGCCGAGAAACAAGAGGACTGCTACGCCCTCGATTTCAGCCGCGGCCAGCCAGTGCTGGAGGAATGCCTGATCCGCTCGCACTCCCTGGCCTGCGTCGCAATCCACGGCAAGGCTCGGCCCGTGTTAAGATCCTGCACCATGTTCGGGAGTGCCGATGCCGGCGTGTTCATTTACGACAGCGGCCGGGGCGAGTTCGAGAACTGCCGCATCGCAGGACATGGCTCGGCCGGCGTCTCGATTGGCGAGGGCGGCCAAGGCACTTTCCTTCGCTGCGAAATTCGCGACAATCAGGCCGGCGGCGTACACATCTTCCAGGACGGCGAAGGCCGGTTTCGCGAGTGCAAGATCATCGCCAACAAGCGCTCGGGCGTGGCCATCAGCCCCGGCGGCAAAGGCGAATTCCGCCGCTGCTATATCCAGGAAAATGCCGGCAACGCCATCCGTCTCCAAGACGGCGCACTGGCCGTCGTCCGCCGCTGCGACCTGACAGGCAATGAAAAAGGGCCGTGGTTCATTCCCGATAACTGCGAGCTACATCGCAGCGATAATGTGGAATAACATCCATCCGCGAATGCTCCACTTCTCCTGCCATTATCGTACCATCGGGGTCGGAGCGTCTTTCTGTTATTGCTAAGGCTGTTGAAGGAGTCTCACAATCAAAACACTTCTGGACTACCTTCACCGCCGAAGCGAAGGGAAATGGGCCAATCGAGTCGCCGAAGCACAAACGACCGAGGACCTCTGGAAGCTGCTCATGCGGCGCGTGCCGCCGATTGTCCGCGAGTATTTCCGCGGCGCAGCAGACAACGAGATCACCCTGAGGAGAAACGTGCAAGCCTTCCAACAGGCAGTGACTACTGCTCGTGGGGCGATCAAGCTCGATTCCCTGGATCTTCGCACCACGGTTGTAAATCATGAATTGCAAATCCCCTGGTTCGTAGCACCGGTTGGCAGCCTCCGCTCGCTTTGGCCCAAGGCTGAGGCTGTCGCCGCCAAAGTCGCTGGCGAGTATGGGACCGTGCTGGCGCTTTCCACCGTCACCGGAACGCCGATGGAGGAAGTGGCCGCTGCCTCGGCAAGGAAATGCTGGTTCCAACTCTACCTCTGCGGCGGCCGCGAAGTGGCGACCAGGGGCATTCACCGTGCCAGGCGCGCCGGGTTCACCGGGTTGATCCTTACGATTGACACCGCGGTGTCCGGCAACCGCGTGGGCCATGCGCGGATGAAGCCAGCTGCGGCGCTCCAGTCCTTTAAGGGACTCGGCTTTGGCCAGCGCCTTGGACTTCTTAGAGAAAAGCTCCGGCTTGCGCCCCAGATGCTGACCCATCTCTCGTGGCTGTTTAGCTATTGGGCCGACGGTGGCATGATGCAGTTCGTCAACGTCCAGCTGGACGAAAAAGGAACTCCTATGCCCTACGCCGACATCGCCACGCAACTTGCCGCGTCGGCGGTAACGTGGAATGACTTCAGGTGGATCAAGGAGGCCTGGGGCGACGGACCGCTCATCGTGAAAGGAGTGCACAACGCGGAAGACGCCAAGCGGGCCGAGGACAGCGGCGCTTCTGCCGTTATCTGGTCCAACCATGGCGGCCGTCAGGAAGATAGAGTGCCGCCGACTCTTCACATGGTCGCCGAAGAGATGCCCAAGTTGGCACCCTCGAAAATAGATTTCATGATGGATGGCGGAATTCGAAACGGCAAGGACATACTGATCGCACTGAGCTACGGAGTGAAAGCAGTCGGGCTCGGTCGTGCTTATGTGGCAGGGCTAGGCGCCGGTGGACATGCCGGAATGAGGCGGGCGTTTGATATCATCCGCGCCGAACTGGAACGATCCATGCGCCTGGTCGGGGTTCGAAGCGTCGATGAGATTCGCGAAAACGGAGCGTCGATTCGTCGGCAAAATCACTTGCTCGGCAACTCCGGGATGCCGGAGTTCGTGTTCTGATGACAATCAGCTGCTCGAGCAATCGGCAATACTACAGATTCATTTGGCTGCCAACCCCATCTCGATTGCACGCCGGCGGCCCGTGCCGTCAAGTGGCATCGCATTTGCACTTTTGCGCCTTTCGAAGCGATTTTTGGAAAACCGCATTTTCGCGAGGTGCATTATGGCTACTGCAACACAGCCCCATGAAATGAGAGTCGCCAAAGTTCCCCAGGTGATCCTTTTCGGCCATTCCTGGATTTTCTACTGGTGGCCCGTGTGGGCCATCGGCTATCTTATGGCGTTGCTCACCCGAATGCACGGCGTTCAAATCCAGGTCGGTGATCGGCCGGTGCTACTCTCGGCCGGCCCGAACCTGGGGGTTATCTTCTCGCTGGTGATCCTTGGGATGATCATCCTCACCAATACGCGCATGCGCGGTCTGGCCTCCCTCGTGCTTGTACTGGGCGGCGCCTTCATCACGCTGCTGTTCGCCTATCTCGACTGGTGGCCGAGCATTCTCCGCTGGTTCGGGGAATTGACCGTGTTCATGGACATGGGTTTCTACCTGTTTCTGTCCACGGGCCTGTTGATCGTCTGGCTGGTCGTGGTCGTGGTATTCGATCACCTGTCGTTCTGGCGCGTTCGGCCGGGCCAGATTACTCACGAATTCGTAATCGGAGCCGTGGAAAGTAGCTACGACACCGATGGCATCGTCTTCTCCAAGGATCAGTCGGACCTGTTCCGCAACTGGGTGCTGGGGCTGGGCTCAGGCGACCTGAAGATGCAAACCCAGGGTGGCCGCGGCGTAGTGGCCACGATCTCGAATGTGCTCTTCCTCAATGCGCGGATGAAGCGGATTCAGCAGCTCATTGCCACGAAGCCCGAAGTGCCGCAGGAGGCGTAAGTAGGCTAAATCGGGAGCATGCTCGACGTCGGGTGCCGGCTTCAACGATTTCGGTTCTCGGCATTCGGAGACCGCCTGCCCTACATTTTGCTCGTGGTCGTAAATCATGGGCGACAGTATCTTTTTGTAACCAAGTGACAATGCGCTCCACTGTGGGACAGGGCGCAACTCCCTCGACCGCCATGCCTTCGGGCGTGCGCCCGAGGCCTTCGCACAGATTGATTCAAATTGATACAAGTTAGGTTTCTGGTTGTAGTCTGGGTGACAGATACAGTGCTGGTTGCAAGTTTGGTGATTGGTGAACATGATGGTTACTAAGTTGGTGACTGGAAAAGTGAAACCCTTGCCGCCACTTCGTGCTGAAGTACTCGCCGCGCGCATTCTAAGCCGCCAAAACATACGATCCGGATTGGGAAAGGCAAGGAATGAGAACCGGGCAAAAAGTGGATGCCCAACGGCGGTGTCGTGAAGGGGCTCGAACAACCTGGGATCGCCCCGAATCCTTAACCAAAATCCAAATTTGATGTTGCCGATTGAAGCGCGAAATGTGTACTATCGATTCGCTGAGTCGAAGCATTCAACCACAGGAGGACGATCCATGACACCGAACCGAAACGACGAACGGCCAACGGAAGAGCGCCGCAAGGAAATATTCCTGGCCCTCGTGGAAGCCCAGGATCAAGCGATGGACGTGGCCCAGTCCCGGAAGTTGGTCAGCGAGCGGTTTGGCATCATCGAAAGTCAGGTCCAGCAAATAGAGCGCGAAGGCTTGGACCATAATTGGCCTCCCTTGTAACCCAGACGAGCCATTCTGTTTCCATGATCTGAAGGAGGGGCCGTCCGAAGTTATTATGATTAATTCCATAACAACCTCGGACGGCCTTTTCCCCTAGCCCTTTTTGCCCCTGCACTACTCGCTACTCGCTGTCTATTTGGCCGAACGGCTGATTGCGCCATGCGAAGCACCCGGCGTTTTCGGAGTTAATACCTAGAGACGATTTCAAAACCGGCGCTAACCGTAGCCGCAGGCTAAAGCCTGCGGCGGCATCCGCAGGCTAAAGCCTGCGGCTACGGTTTTGAAATCGCCTCTATCGACCAATGAATATCACATCCAGCAACTGCCCACCGCCCGTCGGAGCGGCTTCGCGCGTGATCACGATCACATGATCGCTCTTGGTATCCAGCGTGCAGGTTTTCGCGCCGGCTTTGGTGTTCACCGTTTCTTCCACTACGAATTCCGTCGGGCTTTTTTCCTTGATGACGCTCAGCGTGCCGTTGCCGTGAGAGCTGAACGCCTCCATCGTGTGGGAATTGAAAACCCCGCCGTCGCTGCCGCCGGCCAGCGGCAGGGTAGTGATGATTTTGCCGTCGGTTGCACTGAGGATGACACAAGTGGGCGTGCCGCCGCGCCCGCCGCGACACATCGCGAACAGAATCTTGTTCTTGGTGTCCATGGCCAGCCCCGCGGGCCCGTTGCCCTTCTCGCCGAGGTCGTAATGGCCGGTCACTTTGAGGGATTTGGCGTCGACCACCGCAATATGGTGCGCATTGGCTACGTCAAAATAGAGATGCCCTTCGCCGTCCGAAGCGCCCTGCTCGACGGCGGCATTGGCGCCGTTCGGGCCGATAGCCTCCACCTTGCCCACGACTGAACCGTCCTTCGAATCGACCACGAGGAGGTTGGGCGCTCGATGACTCAGAATAAAAAAGTGGTGGGTCGCGGCGTCGAAGAGATAGCCGTCGGCGCCCGGCGCGGGAAAGGTCTTGATCACTTCGAGTGTCTTCGTGTTGAAAAAAGTCGCGGGATCGCCGACGACCAGACCGGTATGGTTTTCCGGGTCGACGGCGACGCCATGCCCGGACGCCCTCTCCAGCGTGCCGGAGAGCTTGTAGGTATCGAGGTCGAAAATGCTGACGGCATTCCCGCAGGCGACATAGACCCGGCGGTTGACGCTGTCCGCCGTGACGTAGTCAATCCGCCCGATGGCAGGAATCTGGGTGGTGGCAAGAATCTTGTAGGGTTTGGCCGCGGGCTCATCGGCCGGAGCGACTAGGGCGAGACCCAAACAAAACGACAGGCCGAGGGCGGCCGCAAGCGGCGCGCTACTGCTTTGCGTAAATTTCTTCATGAGCGATCTCCTGGATTCCAATCGGTAGTCCGTTTATGATCCAGCCACATTGTAATAATCCTTCGCTATCCTGGAATTCGTGTGCGTAGTTTTTCCGCGCTGACTGCTCGTATACAATGCATGCCATTGCCTTCAACAATCGAGAGCCATGTCTCCCCTCGCCGCTGCAATTTATGGCCTTCTCCGCCGGCGCGTCCGCCTGCCCGATCCGCGCATCACTTATGGCGAACTCGCCCGCGAACTTCGAGACCGCGCCGAAGCCTTCGAGCACATCACGCACCGCAGCCAGGAGCTGTACGCGGCCCTGTGTGAGGTCGGCGCGGAATGTCGGCGGCTCGGCCTGGCGCCGTTGCCGGCTCTGGTGGTGCGCGCCGACACGCGCCGCCCCGGCGACGCCTATTACGAGGGCATGCCATGGAAATATCGTGGCCAACGGATCGCCGCCTGGCAGCGCGATCTCGACGCCGTCCGGCACGCGAAGTACCCGCGGAGGAGATGAACACGCACGCACGACCGCCTGCGCAAAGAGCGTTGCCGAGTTGCCAATCGTGTCAGCAGTCGGGGCGTCTTTCTCAACAACAATTAGCGTTACTTATTTGCTTCGCCGTTTACATTCTCCGGCTGCTGCGGTACCCGGGAGATCTTCGGCCGCTGCATGGGACGCGGTCGGGAGACCTTGCCCCAACGCAGGGGGCAAGATGGCAATAATTCGGCCCAGCATATTGTTCGTACCGTTGTGATGAATTCTGGCTTGCATAGAATGCAGGTCATCCGTTGACTTTCGGTAGGACAACGTATGCGATCACTAACTTGCATAATGGCCCTGGCGTTGCTCGTTCATTGTGGCTGCGGACCAAAAGCGATCGCGCCTTCCGGCGCAGGGTTCAAGGAGAATGCTTCTGATCCCCAGGAGTTGGCGCGGCTCAAGGGCACCTGGGATGTGGTCGCCATTGTGGCCGCCGGCAAACCAGTGCCGCCGGAAAGGGTGCAGGGCATTAAACTCCAATACATCTTCGACGGCGACAAACTCACCGTCCACCGCCCGGATCGCAAGGACAACGTCGATACCTTTGTGCTCGACGTCAGTTCCAACCCCAAGAAAATGAGAATTAACCGAAGCTTGACGCAGCGAGCCGCGTACGCGCTCGAAGGAAACCGATTGCGGCTGTGCATGATGGTTGATGACAACCCAAACGCAGGCTATCCCGCGGACTTGGTTTCCCGCGAGTCGCCGAAAACAGACTTGTTGACGCTGGAGCGACACTAACGGTTCCAGGCACGATGAGAGCTTGCGGAGCCACCTTGTCACCAAACGCTCATTTCTCCGCGAGCTAGTCGCTTGGTGAAATGGTGAATACCCGACAACTCCTGCTCGATGATTTCTTGTACGCCGCGCTGAACGTCATTAAGTTGAACTCCCTGTCTCAAACTGAGACGCGCGGCGGCAATCAAAGGCGAATCGATGGATCGACCGATCTGGCTGCATAGCCAAATGTAGATTTCCGCAACTCCGGGAACGCGCGAAACGACCTGGCCGGCAATATGGTGCGTTAGCAACGAGTAGATTTTGCCGACGTGGCTGATTGGGTTTTTGCCGGCTGCCGCCTCCGTTGAAATCGGACGGTTAAAAGGGATAAGACCATTGGCCCGGTTGCCTCGCCCCACTTCGCCGCCGTCGGCCCCTTCGGCCGATGTGCCCAGGACCGTGAGATACATCCCAGCGGCGCCGCGTGACGGGTCGTCGAGCATGTTCAGATGAACGGAAACTCGGTCCAAATCATGCAGCCGACGGTTGAGGTACTCGGCCAAGGCCAAACGCATTTCTTCCTTGTAGCGAAAGTAAGTCGCCGCATCGGGAATGAACCGATCCACAAAAGCGACTGCGACTGTAAGAGTCAACTCCCGATCCAGTCGAACGCCCATTACTTTCACATCTTCCCCTGCTGCGGAGAAGCGTTGCTGGAAATCGGCTGAATTGAGCCACCGCTCGGCGGCCAGCACCAACTGCTCGGTCTCGGTTAGCGGTGCATAGCCAACGGCGGCCGATGTATCGTTGGCCGCAATCACATTCTGCTCGAAGATACCTGTGAGTTCCGGCGAGCCCGATTGAAGCTCGTTCTGGATTACGAGATGCCGTTCGGGTTGCACAAAACGAAGGTTCGCCGCCAGCCAGCTCTTCGCGCTAGCCTCAGCAATGCCGGCGACATCGATCCGTTTACCCTGAGACTCTGCCGTTGCCCGATCCCCGAGCACGATCCGCATCGGCACCTGGACCTTGCCGCCGCCAGGCCAAGGTTCCGTCTGACCTGCAACCAGCAGAGCTTTGTCGGCATTGTAATGCAGAATGCGACCAAAAGCGGACTCGTATTCCCGGCACAAAGCTAATGACACCGCTTCGGCCACTGCATCGCAAATAGAATCCGGGTGCCCTTTGCCCTTGCGCTCGACCAATTCGATCGATTGCTGCCCCAGTGGCTTTTGTCTTAATTCTTCCAGCGAAAAGTGATATTGTGGCATCCGGCGAGAGCCTTTCTCACGGCCGTTCTTGGACTACGAAGAATTGGGACCATTCCTGGACCCCAAACCACATTGCGCTCGTACGCAACCTTGCCCACGAAACCTCATGCCGGCGCATAATCCATGATTCCTGGCACGCGGTCGAAATCGTCGTCGTGGCCGGCGAGCGCGACCAGGCCATTGTCCTGCATGATTTTAACCCTGAACTTTGCGCCGGCAAACCGCTTTTTGGCGTCGCCGACTTCAACAAAATCAACGCCGGCCGCCGAGGCATGGGCTATCCTTGAATGCATAGACCATCCTTATGATAACGAGCGAACCTTTTTTCTGAGGTGACCACATGAAAGTCTCTTTGCGGGCCAACATTATTGCTGCGAATACGTTGCATACCATCGCGGAACTTGAAGTCGATTTGCCGTTCGCTCCAACCCCCGAGATGGCGATTGGACAATCAGCTTGGGAAGAACCGAGAACACCGTCGAGCGTCATGTACGACATCGACGATAAGATTCTCATTTTGATGTTCCATGCGGAGAAATTCGACTCCAAAGAGAAAGCCGACGCTTTGGCCGCCAGGTATAAACATTGCGGCTGGCAGGTCGAATAAGCGAGCCCTGGGGCAAAACCCAGTGTAACTGACACATTCCAGCGCCTATCCTGAATTCCGGTGTCGGCTGGATGGTCAACAGATCATTTATGGCATTCTACGGCTGCGATACGTTTGCCGTTCGATGGGGTATTGGTCGAGTCCCAGAACCGGGATCAGCCAACCGTGTTCCGCTTCCGGGCAGAGGATGACGGAGCGCTCGTGGAGACGGCGCACGATGTTTTCGCTGGCGGCGTTGCCGAAGTAGGTGAGCGGGTACTGCTTGCGGTCGAAGACGGGATCCATGTCGGTGATCGCGTGGATGCAGTTGCAGCCATCGCCCGTGCGGGCCGCTTCGCCCGCATTATCGATGCACTGGTAGCCGACGCGGCCCGATTCCATGAACGACTTCTGTATGTGGAAACGAAAACCGAATCCGGGCCGAACTTCATAGGGTCCCCAAAGCGAGACTCGCTCTTTGTGGCTAAGCACTTCCTGGATCGTCAAATGAAGCCCAAAATTGGTCCCAGGCTCGACCATAAACGACAACGGCCGAATATCGCGTGACGAGGGCAGCCAACTGATGGTCTCCTCCTGAATGGCAGGGGCCGCTCCAACGGCGTACTCAGTGACTTTGACGACCGTCGCCCAGGTATGCGTATACTTGGCCCGCTTGGGCGTTTCTTGTGAGCCGAATACGAGAAGGTAATAGCGCTCGCCGGGGCCGGCGGCGATCGCGGCAGTCTGTTCCGAAGTGTAGTTGTCGGCAGGGGTGGGCGGCTTTTTCGCAAGCGCCGAGCAGCCGCTCGCCGTGCAAACCACCGCCAACAGAATCGACAAGGTCCGCCGAGTCATGGGAAATCTCACGCGCGCGAGAAGTGAATTTTATCCTTACAATCGTCGGCAGCGGTAGATTTGTGCATTCCCCAGCGACGAAACGCGAATGAAAAAGAGCGCGGAATCGGCGTAACCGATACACATTGCCTGCTCGTAGTTCCGCCTTCAGGCGGAAGTTGGACGGCCAACCTCCGCCTGAAGGCGGAACAACCAGCGGTGTCAGCTCAGCCCCAGCGGGCCGTCGCCGCAGAAGTTGGGGTTGCCGAATTTCTTGAGGTGATGGCCGAAGCCGCCGGCGAGCGCCATCAGCAGGCGGTTGTGCGGCGCCTTCTTGAACTTCAGCGACTGGCCCATCTTGAAATCAAGCCCATTGCCTACCAGCACGAACGGAATGTTGTCGAGCGTGTGCGAATTGCCCTTGCCGAGTTCGTTGGTCCACATGATGAGCGTGTTGTCGAGCAGGCTGCCCTGCCCGCCCGGTTCCGGCGTTTCGGCCAGGCGCTTGGCCAGGTACGCCAATTGCTCGCAGTACCATTTGTTGATCTTGGTGAGCTTCTCGACCGCTTTTTCGTTGCTATCGGGCTCATGCGAAAGTTCGTGGTGGCCTTCGCTAATACCGATCCATTTCATGCGGGCCATGCCGACGGAATTCGTGATTTGGAGCGTGGCGATGCGGCTAAAGTCGTTGACGAAGCTGTTGACCATCAGGTCGATCTGCATTTTGCTGATGCGCGGAATGTTGTCGTTTTCTTTTTTCACGCCCGGTTCAACTTCTGGCACCTTGTGGCCGGCCTTCGCTTCGGCGGCCTCTTTCAGTTCGCGCTCCATTTCGCGCACGAAGGCAGCGTGGTCTTCGAGCAGCCGGCGATCGGCCGCGCTCACGCTGTTGCCGACTTTTTTCAGATCGTCCTTCACATCGTCGAGGACGCTGGCCAGCAATTCGCGGTCTTTCGTCTTGCCATAGAGCCGGGCGAACATCTGGTACGGATCGTCGATCGGCGCCACGGGTTTATTCGGGCCGGTGTAGACCATGCGCGTCCAGGTGTCGGCACGGTCGGGGACCATCACGCCGAATTCGAGCGAGCCAAAGCGGGTGCGGGTGGCCTCGCCGTTCTGAAGGAAATTCTTGATTTCCTGGTCGATGGAGAGGCCGCTGGCCCAGCCGGCCGGTGTGTCGGAGCCGCCCTGCACGTTGCCGGGAAAAAGCTCCACGCCGGTGAGCAGGCAGCCCATGCCGCGCATATGGGCATCGCCATCGCCGCGCACGCGGTCGCACACACCGTTGAGGATTAGCGTCCTGCTCTTAAATGGCTCGAGCGGCTTCAGGCTTTCCTTGAGCGCGAACTTGGCCCCTTCCTCATCGGGCCAGAAGTTATTCGGGAACACGCCGTTGGGGCTGAACATCACCACCAGGCGCTGTTTGCGCTTGGTCTGGTTGGCGAAGCCGAGGCTCGGGAGATTGAGCACGAACGGCACAGCAGCAGCGCCGATGCCGAGGTCGCGGAGGAAATCACGGCGGGAGTGCATTTGAAAAACTCCGTCGGGAGGATCAAATCAAGTATACAAGCAAATCCGAAATCCGAATGTCGAAACCCGAAACAAATCCAAAATTCAAATAGCGAAATTCAAAACAATCCTGGTCACTGTCGTCTTGAATCTTGAATTTCGGTTTTTGAATTTGTTTCGGATTTCGTGCTTCGATATTCGGATTCATTTTCATCTCTTCCCTGCAGCGCGGTCGTCGCCAGGATCTCGACCGCCAGCTTCCGAATGTTGAATCCATTCGCGACAAAGTACTTGCGCAAATCGGCGAGCGTATTTGGGCCATAAGCTCGGACTGATTGTTGCACCAGGTGGTGAAACATTTGCTCCACGAAGGCGTCTTGCACTTCCTCGCTGGCGGCCAAGAACTTCGCCAGCTCCCGGGCATTATTCAGCGTCACCATCTGACCGTTGCGCGTCTGGTAGGTGCCCGTGGAATCGACTGGCTTGTCGTGGTCCTTATCCCGATATCGGCCAACGGCATCGAAATGCTCCAGGGTAAAACCGAGCGGGTTGATGACGCCGTGGCAAGTGAGGCAATTCGTGGCTTTGGTTTGCATCACCACGCGTTCGCGGGTGGTCAGCGACGGATGCAAGCTCGGTGCAAGTGGGGCGACCGCTTCGGGGGGCGGCCGCAACGAGACTCCGAGAATCCCGCGAGCCAGGAAGACACCGCGGTGGATCGGCGAGCTTTCGCTGCTGTGGGCAAAGCTGGCCATGAGGTACGGATGCGTGAGCACACCCGCGCGCTTGCCGGCATCCAGCTTCGTCTTCGTGAAGTCGGCATCGGCAGGCATTTGCACGCCGTAAAATTTCGCCAGTCTTCCATTCAAGAATAGACCTTCATTCAGAAGCAAGTCGCGGAAGTCGGCATGCTCCGACCACACGACATCGTCGAGGAACAGCTCCAGCGACGTGCGCAGATCGGCAATGGTCGGTGCATCGAAGCCAGGGAATTTTTTCTCGTCTTTGCCAAGGTCGCGCGGCTGGTCGGCCTTGACCCAGCGAAGCAGGAAATCGCGCAGCTTGGCTTTCGCTTTGGGATCGGCGAGCATGCGCTCGGCCTGCTTGGCAATCTGATCCTTACTGGCAAGTTGGCCCGAGCCTGCCGCCTTTTGTAACTCTTGATCGGGGATGGAATCCCAGAGGCCGAAAGACAACCGGCAGGCCGTATCGAATGGGCTTGGACTCGCGCCGACCTCGCGATACAAGAATCGCGGCGACATGAGCACGAGGAGCAGCGAGCGCTTGGCGGCGAGGTCGGCATCTTTCGTCGAATCAAATTGCCTATCGATCAAAACCTTGGTTTCATCAGTGGATAATGGCCGGCGGAACGCGCGTTCGGCAAAGGTACGGCAGAAGGCGCGCAGCTTTTGCGACCGATCGCCGGCGTCATCCTTTGTGCCGGCCAGCTCGGAAATATGACGGACCACGTAGGCAGCCGTTTCGAGCGCCGCATCGGTTTCGGCCTGCTCCCATTCCTTCGATACGGTGGCCCCGCGTTCCCAACCATAGCTGCGGTCATCGGGCGGGAACGGGGTGGTGCAGACATACGATTCCGGCGCGGAATTCGGCGATAACTGGCGCGATGGAATCGGTTCCACAGCGCCGAGGGGCCGCTTCCAGAGCAGGCCGACAAACGCTTTCGCCGGCGGCGGCTTCTCTTTTTGCTTCTTGGAGTCGTCGACGCCTTGCTTCGCTTTCGTGAATTCGAGCCGCAGAGGATAGATGCGGCCGGCCACCAAAAAAATGCTGCCTCTGTACTCGGTGTCGTTGCCCGATTTCACCCAGGCGTCAATCAGGGGCCGGTTGTTGTCGTTGATCCAGACCCGGGCCGCGTGATCGGTGCGAATGACGAATTCGTATTCGCCGGTGTCGGCTGCTAGAACCGATCCCGTCCAACGAATCGAAAATTCATGGGGCTCAATTTTCCCGGGCGCCGGTGATTCGTTCTTGAAGTCGAAGTTGACCTGCGGGTCGGTTCGCTCCAGCGCTTTCTTATCGTTGCGAAAATTGCGGGCGCCGAAATACTCGGCCTTCAAACCGCGTTGCGCCCCCCAGTTGGGCTGCCCACGGAAGCTGCCGACAAGGTCGGAGACCGAATTCCGATACTGCCGAATCGTCAGTCGCGACAGATCGATCCGGGCTGGGCGATTGCGCTCCTGGGCCACGGGGGAATAGAACGCATCGTAGATATATGCCGCTACCGCCTGGGCATCGTTCGACGACAGCAACCCCACGTCGTTTTGCGGCATCGTGGTGCGGATCAATTCGGCCAGTTGCACGACGGACCGGTCGCCTTCAAGCGGCTTCTGATAGCGACTGGAGCCTTCACCACGTGAGCCGTGACAGTGCGCACAAACGGCCTGGTACGTTTGCTGGCCCGCCGGATCCGCCGCAGCCGCGCGCAGGGGCAGGACGGCCATGACAATCATTGCCGCGCGAACCATCGTGGACCCGAATATCGGCGGAACCTGTTGCATTGAGGATTCAGTCGAATGCATCCGGCAGGGAGGGAAAGGCCGGAGGCCTAAAGGCAGGACAATTAAAACCGTACGTTGGAGATTATACTCTCAATTCAAAACCGAGGCCATTGCGAAAACGCATTTTGTCGCACCCTCTATTCTAAATCTGGCAGATTATGGGCCGACCTCCTATCACGACCTTGCCTTGTTCCGCTTGCGATGGCCATTACAATAGCAAGCACCGAGTCGGAATCGCGACAAGCAGCAATTCTTTTTGTCGTTTCCTCCAATTGAAGGTGTTCGTCTGTGGCCCCGGAATCCAAGTCGGCCATCCCGCTGCCGCCCATCGAGTTCTCGCCAGCGGCTAACGCTTCCGAAAGCGAAACAGCTGTGCACGCAAAGCTGGGAATGCTCGACTGGCTTCTTTTCCTGACGGTCTGCGCGCTTGCCTTCCTTTTGGCTTCCACCCCCGCGCGAAACAGCGATCTGTGGCTGCACCTGGCATCCGGCCGCTCAATCGCCGAAGGAAAAGCGCCCTGGGGAGTCGATCCATTTTCCTCGACCACGA
>DATGHS010000135.1:0-3514 GCA_035307785.1 Gemmataceae bacterium | reverse complement strand
AGCCGCGAATGGCGCGGGCATAGCACAAGACCAGCGCATTGCGAGCCGGGCCCGCCTGGCTCACGGCATCATTGTGGGCAAGCCGCAGCAGGCTCCAGCGCGTGGGGATCTCGTCCAAACGAGATGGTGTTGGCGACGATTCGAAAGGCTTCATGGCCGCAGGTTCCGGAAATATGCGGGGATATCTGATTCTACCATGAAAGCGCGATTCTGCCAGGCGTGGTTAGCCGCGACGCGCAGTCTTCGGAGCGAAGCGTTTACTTCCCCCGATAGGTCGCGTAGCTGCTCTCCGTCTCCCAGAGCGACACTTCGACCACCGGCAAGCCCTGCTCCCGGGCATGCTCAAAAATGAGCCGGGCAATGTTCTCGGCCGTTGGGTTCACGTCGACCACGAAGACGGGCTCACCCTGGCGCTTCAGTTCCGGCAACACGGGGTCGTCGCGGTGCAGAATCATTTTGTGGTCGAGCGATTCGTCAATCCATGCTCCTACTTGCCGCTTGATTCGCGAGAAATCGACCACCATGCCGAGCTGGTCGAGCGTTGGTGCCTCCAGGACGATCACCGCTTTGCCGTTGTGCCCGTGCAAATGCTTGCACTTGCCATCGTAGTTCAGCAAGCGGTGGCCGTAACAGAAATGAATTTCACGCGTTACCCGGAACATTAAGTCTCCCTCGCATAGACGGTGGGATCGGCCACGCCGGCAGCGCGAAAAGCACGCTGGCGTTCCGCGCATTTATTGCAAGCCCCGCAATGCCGGCCGGCCACTGGCTGAAGGCAAGAAAAGGTATGTTCCAAGGGTAAATGCCGGCCACGCAGCAACACTTCCGTCTTGCTCAACTGCAAATATGGCCAAAGGATGCGTACATTTCCCGCCACCGCTTGGTTCACGGCATTTTGGAAGGCGGTGAAGAACTCCGGCGTGGCGTCGGGAAACGGGTTCGCTTGCAGCGGCGCCAGCGCCAACTCCGGCACGTTGTGCAGATGACACCAGATCATGGCTTTCGAAAGGAGCAGCACGTTTCGCCCCGGAAGGTACACGGCTTCGTCCGGCGAATTGCGGTCCGGTACCTCTCGGCCGGTCAGGCTCCAGTGCGAGCCGTAAAGATCGGCTACCGGTTGCTCGAGAATTGTTAGCGGCAGCAGGTTCGGCTGCGCAAGTGCGTGCAAAAACTCTCGCAAATGCCCAAGTTCCACGCTCTCCCATTTCAGCCCGGTGCGGATGTAAAGCGGATGAACGGCGCTATAACTAACAAGCGATTCCCCCAGCAACACCGAACTATCGAGCCCGCCGCTGACCAAAACGGCTCGCCCAAGGGTGACTGAATTAGAAGATGAAGACATCGATGTGATTATATTCATTGCACGCAAGCCGCGAGGCGAGTCTTCGAGCCTCGCGGATCCTGGGACCCTCGAAGACTCGCCTCGCGGCTTGAATCATTTTCATTGACCCATTCCGATTCACACTGTAGAGTAAGAACATTCGCGACCCAGTCTATCTGTCGGTGCTTGCTTCCCCCATGCTCACGAAACGCATCATTCCCTGTCTCGACGTCAATCGCGGCCGGGTGGTGAAGGGTGTGCATTTTCTGCAACTGCGCGATGCCGGCGACCCAGTGGAGGTCGCCCAGCGTTACGAGGCCGACGGGGCCGACGAGCTAGTGTTCCTGGACATTACCGCCAGTCACGAGGGACGCGACATCCTTCTGGACGTGGTTCGCCGCGTTTCCGAGCAGATATTCATGCCGTTTACCGTCGGCGGCGGTATTCGCACTCTTGACGATGCCACCCGCTTGATTCAGGCCGGGGCCGAGAAGGTCAGCCTCAACTCCGCGGCCGTGCGCGATCCGAACCTCATCACGCAAATTGCCCACAAGTTCGGCCGGTGCGCTACCGTGGTGAACATTGACCCGCGGCGAGTCCAGCGCGACAGGAAAGAGATTTGGGAAGTGCACATCAATGGCGGGCGCATCCCGACGGGGCTGGAAGCCATCGCCTGGGCCAGACGCGTGGAAGAACTTGGCGCCGGCGAGATCGTGTTGACCTCGATGGATGCGGACGGGACGAAGAAGGGCTACGACCTGCCGATGACCAAAGCGGTTGCCGAGGCGGTTAATATTCCCGTGGTGGCCAGCGGCGGAGCAGGCTGCCCCGAACACTTATATGAAGCTTTTGCGGCCGGGGCCGATGCCGCCCTCGCCGCCAGTATTTTCCATTACAATGAGTACAGTATTCCGGTAACGAAACGCTATCTGGCGGAGCGCGGAGTGCCAATTCGGTGCTGAGCGCCCGCTTGGCCGAAGCAAATTGAGCCGTTCTTGTTCGTCTTTTTTGCACGAGGTTTCACCATGTCTGATTTTGAAGCACTGGATGTCGACATCAAAATGCCTGCCGAGGCCAAGAAGGAGCCGGAAGTCAACAAGCTGTTCCGCGCCGTGATGAAGCATGAGGGGTCGGACCTTCACCTGAAGGCCGGCCTGCCCCCCATGATGCGCCATAAAGGTCTGATCAAAAAGATGGACCTGCCACCTCTGTCGCAAGAGCACATGGAGCGGTTGCTATTGCCCATCATGTCCGAAAAATCGCGACGCGTGTTCGACGAGACCGGCGGCGCCGACTTCGCCCACGTGATCGGCCAGGACGAATGCCGCTTTCGTGTCAACATCATGAAACAGCGCGGCAAATGGTCGCTGGTGGCTCGCCGCGTGAGCAACAAGGTGCCGACCTTCGAAAAACTCGGCTTGCCGCCGTCGATTGAAACGCTCTGCCATTTCGATCAGGGGATGATCATTCTGGCCGGGGTGACGGGTTCCGGTAAGTCCACAACGATTGCGTCCATGCTCGACTACATCAACGAACGGGAACCAGTGCATATCCTCACCATTGAGGACCCGATCGAATACGTCTTCACCGACAAGAAAGCCATCATCAATCAACGTGAGGTATTCATCGATGTGTCCGACTGGCACACCGCACTGAAACATGCCGTCCGCCAAGACCCGGACATCATCCTGGTGGGCGAAATGCGCGATCGCGACACCTTCGAAGCAGGTATTAACGCCGCGGAGACGGGCCACCTCGTCTTCGGCACGATTCACGCCTCCAGCGCGCCGAGCACGCTAAGCCGTATTCTCGACCTCTTCCCGGCCGAATTGCACAATGCGATTCGGCAAGCTCTGGCCTTCAACTTGAAGGCAGTCGTGGCCCAGAAACTGTTGCCGAGCATCAAACCCGGCGTTCAGCGGGTGCCGACGAATGAAATCATGGTCGTTAATCCGACTATTCGCGACCTAATCATCAAAGCCGAAGATAAGAAGCTGGCGGACGCGATCCGCATCGGTTTCCTGGAAGGGATGCTCGATTTCACCGAAAGCCTGCGGCAACTTTGCGAACGCGGCGACATTGACCGTGCCACGGCACTGGAAGTGGCCCCGAATCCCGAAGCGCTCAAGATGGCCCTCAAGGGCATCAAGGTCGCCACGCCGGGCATTCTGTAATCGATGGATAGAGGACGAG
>DATGHS010000134.1:0-16877 GCA_035307785.1 Gemmataceae bacterium | reverse complement strand
CAAGGGGAGAGGGGAGAGTATTCGGGAGAGCTTCATGTCGAACGTCATTGTCATCGATCAACTCACCAAGCGATTCGGCAACAAGACGGCCGTCGATCGCTTCAGCCTAAATGTGCCCGCCGGCGCGATTTTTGCGCTGCTCGGCGACAACGGGGCCGGCAAGTCCACGACGATCCGCGTCCTCACCGGCCAGTATCCACCGGATAGCGGCCGCGCGTCGATCCTTGGCCTCGACACCTGGGCCAATGCCGTCGAGCTTCGGCACCGTGTGGGCTATGTCCCTGAGCGGCCGCGTTTTTACGATTGGATGACGGTGGACAACATTGGTTGGTTCGTCGGCGGTTTTCACAAGCCCAATTTCATCACGCGCTACCGGGACCTGATCCACTATTTCCGCTTGGAACCGCACACGAAGCTCAAAAACCTGTCCAAAGGCGGCTACGCCAAGGTGGGCCTGGCTCTGGCCCTCGCCATTAATCCGGAAGTGCTGATATTGGATGAACCGACCTCGGGACTGGATCTTCTCACGCGCCGCGAATTCCTTAGCAGTATGGTCGATCTGGCTGGGGCAGGGCGGACCATCTTCATTTGCAGCCACCAGATTGCTGAAGTGGAGCGCATCGCTAGCCACGTGGCCATTCTCAACGAGGGCCGGCTGGTGCTTGCGGAGCCGATGGAGGACTTGAAGAAGCGCTTCACCCGCTTGCGGTTGCGCTACGAGGGAGCGCCGCCCGACCCCAGCGGCCTGGGCACGGTGCTCGAGCGCAACGGCTCGGGCCGACAATGGCAGGCACTTATCCGCGACCCGCAGCGTGAAGCGATCGAGATCTTGCGTGTGAGTGCCAATGTCTTCGATTTCGAGCAGAACGCGGCCACGCTGGAAGAGATTTACGCCTCGCTGTTGGTCCGGCCGCATGAGAAGCCCATGCCGCGCGTGCAAGCCGCCGAGGAAGCGGAAATGGCAGAGGAGGGCCGCCCATGATGCGCGTCGTCCTCTGGAAAGAATTGCGCGAGCAGCGCCTGCCGGGGCTCATACTTACGGCTCTCGGGATTGGTATTATGTTCTTTGTCGTGCCGATGTGGGGCGTCGGCACGGCAGTGACCGACTTCCAGATTGGCGTGGCCGCGTGCTTTGCGTGGGCCTGCGCCATGGTCACGGGCGCCATCCTCTTCGCCAATGAATCAGAAACCCACACACTGGAATTTCTCGATTCTTTGCCGCGCAGCCGCAGCCAAATTTGGCTGGCGAAGTTCAATGTCGCGCTGTTGGTGACGCTTATTCAAATCGCCATCTTCAGCCTTGCGTGTTGCGCATTGAGTGACGATGTGCGCGGCAAATATGGGCTGCTGGCGATTCCAGTCCTCATTATCTTGACGGGATTGCAGGGGCTCGGCTGTGGTATATTCGGTTCCGTTTTGAGCCGCACGGTGCTGAATGCCATCGGGTGGTCGCTGGCCTGCTTGTTTGCACTTTTCTTCATTTGGGGATTCACCACCGGCTTGCTTACCTTGGTGATAGGCGTTGTGTCGAGTGCGCTGGAGAAGAACTGGAATATTGACGACCTTCAAGGCATTGCCGCGGTGGCCGCCGGCGTTCTCGTCATGCCGCTGCCAATTTTGCTGTCGTATTTCGTTTACACCGGCGTGGATCGAAAACGAGGGCGCTCAGCCCAGCGCCTTTGGCGGCCGCAAAGCATTCGTCCCGGCTGGGGTGTGAAAAGCACACTCTGGCTGTCGTTCCAGCAGGGCAAATTCTTCTACCTGTCGCTCTTGATTGTGTTTCTGTTGCTGACGCCGCTTTTGTTCATCAGCCCATGGCTGGTCTGGCCGGTGCTGACGCTCCTTTTGGGCACGGCCGCTGGGGTCTCCGTCTTTGCCGACGAGCAATTCTTAGGTTCGTTCCGCTTCCTGGCGGAGCAGCGCTTGCCGCTGGGGCGAATCTGGTGGACAAAAACGCTGAGCCGATTTTTTGCCGGCGGCGCCATTGCGACGCTCTTGCTGGTCGTCGGCTTGTTGATCCTTGAGATCCTCGGTGAAATCCAGTTCGGGCCGAATCGCTCGTGGGGCGAGCAATTGCGCCAACACATGCAAGAAGGCGAACAAATAGTGCGGCAGATGGGGAGCTTCCTGTTTGTCGTGTCGTGGTTCGTGTACGGTCTGGCCTTCGGGCATCTGGCGGGGCTGCTGGTGCGCAAGTCGTTCGTAGCCGTGGCGGTCAGTCTGATGGCGAGTGCGATCTTGATTTCTGTCTGGATCCCTTCGCTGGTGAGCGGCGGTCTGCACGGCTGGCAATTTCTCGCGATTCCTATCGGCATGCTTGTGCTTGCCCGCTTGCTCCTTTGGCCCTGGGCCACCGAGCGGCTCTACAGCGCCCGGACGATAATGGGTTTGGTCGCAGCCCTGCTTGTGGCCTGCCTGTGGGTTGTGGGAAGTCTGGCCTACCGCGTGTGGGAGGTGCCGGCCGCGCAGGCGCCTTTCAACGTCGGCCAATTCGAGGCCGGTTTTCCGAAGCTGGATGACAACGATGGGGGCAACAAGATTCGCCAGGCCGCGAGCCGCATGCCGCAGAGCCTGGCCGCCAACCATGTGAACCTGCGGGATGATGGGCAATTGGACTCCCAATTCCCCGATCCGCAGGAGCAGGCGAGAATGTTGTTCGGTCGAAAGGTGGACGCGGTTCAATTTCGGGGCTGGCTTTCTACAGACAAGGATTTTTCGCGGACCCTGCAACGGGTGTGCAGCGACGAATGGACTGAGTTGGTACGGGAAGCAGCCGATCTGCCACCCGGATATGTTGAAGATCCTCGTCACGGTTGGACGCTAGCCCCCACGCAGGCCGATTATCGCGGCATGGGCCGCCTTCTCGCGGCGCGTGCTTTACAGATTCAGGCAGAAAAGAGCGACCACGCGGCCGCGTTTGAAATGCTGCGTGAAACATTGGCACTCGCCCGCCACGTGCAGACGCGCGCGGAACCATCCTGGTATTGGCAGGGCGCGTCGGTGGAAGCAGCGGCATGCCGGGCGCTTCAACAATGGGCTGCCAATCCGGAAGTGCCGGCCGAGTTGTTGCAAAAAGCCCTGGGCGAATTGCAGCGCCACGAGCAATTGCGGCCGCCGTACTCCGAATCGATTAAGGCCAGCTATGTTCAAGCTCAGGTCGAATTGGCACAAGGGCCGGTGAACTTGCGCCATGGGCAGGCAGACACCGATATCGAGGAAAACGTGGTAAGCACGCTTGTCTCGGCGGCGCGCATTGCGCCTTGGGAAGATCGCCGGCGCAACCGCCTGCTCAACGAATACTACGCCATCCACTTGGAAGGCGCGACAATGGGTTATCCCTTATTGAAAGCGAATTTTGACAAAGTGATGGATCAATTTGATCGCCACGATGAGCGCGCGATGATTATTGCGAATTTCCTGCCACCCATCGACACAGACGGGCAGCGTGTGCTGGCCCTTTGGCGGCCATTGACCCAGGACTTGTTTTTCCGCTATATCCGTGGGCCCCACGCACACATGGAAACCTATCGTTTCCTGCGCCTGACGCAGGTGCGCGCCACGCGCCTTGTGCTGGCACTGGTGCTGTATCAAAAACTAGGCGGGAAGCCGGCCGAGAAGCTGACCGACCTGGTGCCGGCCATCTTACCGGAGATCCCCATCGATCCGTACTGTAACCGACCATTCCATTACCGAATCAGCAGTGGGGAGTTGCTGACCTGGAATTCGACGCCGCCCGAAGAAGGAATTCCGGTGTGGTGGGATTCTCAAGACAGTGGCGCGGGCCCCCCGGGCGGCATGGGCATGCCAGGCGGCGGTGGCATGCCGGGGATGCCAGCAGCAGCGGGTGGTGCGCCCCCGGTAGCCCCAGGAGGCGGCGGTGCTGGCCCAGGGGAAGAACCAGGCAAACCACTACCATTGCCGGAAAAAGGCCTGTTGCGCGGCCGGGAACGAATTGTCCGCCCTGGAACCGGCGTAGTCTGGAGCACGGGCCCCGATACCATCGACAACGGCGGAACCCGCCAAAATTTTCAGCCAGACTATGCTGGCTTCTACGGAAACCAATCGATGGGAGGCTACGACATTATCTTTCTGGTGCCGAACGTGGTGCCGAAGAAGTAATATGACGAAAGCCCAGGGACTTCCGTCCCTGAGCTTTATTTTTTCAGCAAGCCATCTAGTGCGGCCGCGATTTCTGCAACTTCCGCCATTGCCCCCAGACCCACGTCGCCACAGGCTAGAGCCTTGCTAATCGGGGCAACCACGTGGAGCGCCTTGCAGCGCTCGTTGATGAGCGGAATCAATTGGTCCTGATCCAAATGGCCCGGCAAATGTCCGGCTCCGGCATCGGCCGCCACGCAGCGCAGGTGCCGGCGGGTAAAAGGATGCTCCCACATCAGCGTGTTCATGGCCGGCGCCAGCACGACCGGTCGCGTCATGTCCCAGGCACGCCAAACGCAAGTAAGGCAATTATCGCAAAGCCCGGTTGCCAGCTTGGCCAACGTGTTGGCATCGAGCGGAGCAATGAGGAAAACATCGGCCCAACGTCGCAGTTCGATGTGGGCGATTGCATCGCCGCGCTGATAGCCCATGCCGGGCCATTCGTCTTCATCGAGGATGACAGCATCGCGATTTCGGTTCCCGGTCGCGCCGCCGATTTTGGCCGCGTCGAAAAAGTACGTCGCCGCTTGCGTGGCGACAATCTTCACCGCATGCCCGCGACGAATTAAATCGGCGAACAAATCCGGCGCGCGAATCGCCGCTACGGAGCCCGTGACACCAAGCAGAATGTTCGACATCGCCTTTTCCTTTACTGCCGCGCAAAATCAGCAATCGTCAGAGCCGCGCACGGAGCGCAGCGCAGTAAGCGGCAGACTCTGTCTGGCCGCTTACTGCGCTGCGCTCCGTGCGCGGCTCTGACCTTTTCCATGAATTCGCTGTTGCCATCACTCCTCTTTGAACGGAACGCGGTCCTCAATCGCCTCCAGCAGCCGCCTCGGCAAATCGTCGCGCTCGACACGCTCGTATTTCTCTTGGAGCGGGCCAAGCAGCGCCCACTCCGTAGCACCTTCCAGCGTGTTCGCCACCATCAGGTCAGCCTGCGAGTGCCGGCGCGATGCTTCCGCGATGTCCAGCAATTGCACTTCGCCTATATCGACTTCCAATTTGAATTTCACCAGAACGCCGCCGAAGTGCCAATCCGAGCGGACACTGTCGATCAACTTCGGCGCGCGAACAAGCCGCAGCCAGAGTTCCGGCTCATCGCTCTTGATCTTGGCGGCCGAACGGTCGACGAGGCGGGGCGGCGATCCGATCCATGCCCCCGTCTCGGCTTGAAACTTCACATTTTCGCCAAGGCCGTAGGCGCCCTCCACAAGATAGTCGCTTACCGCCGCGCTGTGAACTACGGCGTGAAAATGCCCACTTTTCACGGCGGCAGCCATTTGCAGCTGGAGCGCATCAAAAGTTTGAAAGGGCTGCACCGACCAACGCGGTCCGGAAGGAACCGACTTGAGGCCGCTCACCGCCGCGGGATTCGATGTGAGCAGCGTTACGGCATGGTCGCGATGGAAGGCTTCCACGGCGATGAGCGCCCCGGTCTTGCCGGTGAAGCGATTGGTAATGCAGCGCACCCGGTCGATGGGAACTTGCGTGTTGCCGGCAGTCACCAGGATGTTCATAATCGAATCCGCGCCGCTTGCGGCGTTGCAACGCCGCAAGCGGCGCTGGTTCAATCCACGATATTGACCTTGATTTCGTCCGAATTGCCACGCAACTCCGGAGCATACATGGCCGAGGCCCGTGTGGGCAGCGCACTGAACTTGCCCGGAATCTCGGCCCGCATGCGGTAGGCCACGCTGCTCTTGCCGCGCGGCAGGGCTCGCACGAAAAAGCACACACGGTCATCACGCAGTTCCATGTACGCGCCCAGGTCATTAGGATTATATCCACTGCGAACCAGCATCGGCTCGAAGCCAGCCGCTTTCGGATCCTCGAAGATGAGGTACTCGTAATCGTTCTTACTGTCGATTTCGAGTTCGATTTCGACGAGATCGCCGCTCTTGAGTGTGGCCAAATTCGGAAACTCCGTGCGCTCGTATTTTTCGACCTTTTGATCGAGTGCCTGACCACCCGAACCTTGGACCTTGATCTTCTTGTCCACCGGCGTGAGCTTGTAGTATTTCCGGTTGACCTTCACCTCCAGCCCGGCCCTGGTGATGAAGTCTTCGAGCGTGAAGTTCGTCTCATAGGCATTAAAGTAGACCGGGCCCTTGCCTTGCCGGCGAACTTCCAGCACGTGCTTGCCCGATTCCACGGCATCGCCGAAGAGGACGAATTGATTGTCGAACGTGAACAGGTTCTCGGCGGTGATTCGCGCGTCCTTGAACTTCTTGCCGTCGAGCCAGATCTCGACGGTCATGTCCGGCTTATCCTCGCCGCTGGCGACCAGATACTCCGACATGGCCTCGATGCAAATTGCGGTATCGCGCGTGCTATTCCAGTACGTCGCGTGCTTGCGGTTGTTGAGCAGATACTTCACGAGCCGCGAGGCGGTCTCACCCTTCGGGTTCGTGCGGGCTAGCAGCTTGAGATAGTAGGCGTCGGATTCGATCTCGCTGCCGTACCAGTACCACCAGGCATTGTCGGGCGGCAGGCGCAGATACGCCGTCTGGTTCTCGTCGTCCTGCACCACATATTGCTCGATGTTCTTGAGAATCATCGCCAGTTCATCGGCCCTCTGTTGCTTGTGCAATGTGAGACCAAGCATCGCCTTGCCGAATACGGCCAGGTGATTGCGATCACGATACAGGTAGTCGCGCATCTCCTCGTTGTTTACATTGCCGTCCATGAGGACCATGTAGACGAAGGCGTCGAGATTGTCGGCATGTTCCTTCCACGGCTTCGTCTTGGTGGGGGCATTGCGGATCATTTGCGTTTGTTCGGCCTGGTAGTTCTTGAGCCAACTGATGCCGCGGTCGAGCATGGCCGGCGGCACCGCCACGTCGTTCGACCTGGCGATTTGCAGCCCGTGCACGACCACGGCCGTGGTATGCGGCCAGGAATGCTCGCCGAACCCGGAAAACCAACCCCAGCCGCCGTCGGAAAGTTGCATGTTCTGCAGCGCCTGCACGTTGGCGATGGCCATGTCGCGCACTTCTTCCTCGCTAAAAACCGGGTTGTGCGGGAAGCGCTTCCAACCTTTGGCCCGCTCTTTATCGTCGCCGATTTCCTGTGCATTCAGATTCGTGCGCTTCTGCTCGATGTCCTTCAGATTCAGGCCCATGCGCTGCAAAATGCGCTGGGTGATGACCGTGGGCAGGAAGCGGTTGAGCGTCTGCTCCGTGCAGCCATACGGATACTCGACCATGTAGGGCAGGGCGTCCACCATCGCACCGGCCAAGGTCGGCGAATAGCGGACTTCAAGCCGCGATTCCTTGATCCGCCGCTCTTCCGGCACGGTGAAGGTGATTTGGGCCGAATCCTTATCCGGGCGAACCACGCCGGAGAACGAATCGGTCTTCAGCATGCCGTGGACGTACGCCGGGAAGCGCATCTCCATGGCATCGGATTCGGCGTCAGCCACTGCTTTCATGCGGACAATGGCTTCGCCCTCGGTGAGCACCTTCACGCGCCAATCGACGCGCTGTTCGCCGTTCGAAGCGATCGTCACCTGCTGCTGAAGGTTGCCCGTCGGCGCGAGCACGCCGCCTTCGAGTTCCAGCGACACGATCACGTCCTTGTCGCCCTTCAGGTAATTGTGGACGTTGGCCGAAAGCACCACTTCGTCCTTTTGCACAAAGAAGCGCGGCGCCTGCATGCGCACCAGCAGGTCTTTCTTCGTGGTGACGATGGTTTCGCCCTCGCCGACCTTGGTGCCCAGGCCCATGGCCCAGCACTTGATCTTCCAGCCGGTGAGATTCTCCGGCATCGTCAGGTTCATTTCGGCGACGCCGTCCTTGTCGGTCATGAGCGAGCCGGTCCAGAAGGCCGTGTCGGCAAAGTTCTTGCGTACGGTTGCCACAGGCGGTTGACCCGGCTGCTGTTGCTGCTGCGCGCCATCAGCCGGCTGGGAAGTCGGTTCCGCAGCCTTGTCCATTGCCGCGTCTTCTCTGGCCATTCCCGGCGCCATTGGTCCGCCGCCAGCGCCGCCAGGTCCGGGTGCCGCGGCCATGGGCATGGCACCTGGCATCATCCCGCCGCCGAAGCCGGCGCCGTCGCGCAACACTCCGCGATTCGCTCCGCCACTACGACCGTTAAATGCGAGGCCGCCTTTGTCACCACCCTCAAGTTCCTCCACAACCCCTTCGCCGAAGACGCCCAGATTCGACATGCCGATTTCGCCCGAGCGCAGGAGATTGTAGAACCAGCGCCCCGCCGTCGATTCCGTTTGCGGGCTGTGATGCCGCCGCCATTTCCAGAAGAATTCCTTGATATCCGGCACATTCGAGCCGCCGGAAATGTATTCCACGCTCTTGTCGTACATGGTGAGCACGGTCGAACCGGTATACGGCTTGCCGTTGAAGTCGGTCAGTTTGATCTTCACAGTCGCCTTCTGGCCGGGCTTATACTCCTGCTGCGACGGCAGCACATCCACATTGAGCACGCGCTTTTCCGGCGGGACGATGATTTCGCGCACTTCGGTATGCACGCGGCCATCCGCCACAGTCAGCGCTTCCACGAAGCAGTTCGGCATGTCCTTTTGCGCGATCGCGAGTTCTTCCTCGAAGCTCTTGCCCTTCACGCGAATCACCTTGGGTGGCAGGTACACGCCATTCGTCGGGCGCAGGAAGAGCAGCACGGTGCCGTTGAGCTTGTCGGTGTTGACCAACAGCTTGACTTTTTCGCCTGGTGCGTACTCGCGCTTGTCCGTGATGAGTTCAATGTCATTAAAGCGGAAGTCTTTGCCGCCCACGCCTTCGCCGCGAATAACGAAGACGTAACCGCCTTCGATGCTGTGCTTGTTGCTGTCAGTCAGCTTGTAGGAAATGCGGTACTGGCCGGCCTTGTGCGCCTTGATTTCCTGATGCGCCTGACCTTCGACATTCGTATCGACTTTCCAGTTTTGAATAGGATGTTCGACCGGCTCGTTCTTGTCGTTGTAGGTGATCTGGAACAGCGTCAATACGCCCTTGCCCTCGACGGGCTTCTGGTCGAGCGTTTGGGCCCGGAAGTTGGCATGAATGGTATCGCCCACGCGGTAATGGCCGCGGTCGACCCACGAGTAGACGCGGAACGGATTACGCGAAACGAGCACATCACCCGTGCCGACAATGGTACGCCGTGATTCATCCACCACTTCGGCCGTGATCGAATACTTGTGATCCTGGTTGCCGTGCATCTCCTTGGCGAGCGAGGTGTCAATCGGCACTTTGACGGTGCCGTCGGCGCCGATCGGTACTTCATTTTCCATTACCACTTCCGGCGGGGGAGAGGGGGCCCGCCACCAAATGAACAGCGGCCGCATGCAGCCCCAGTCGTTCCAGCCAGGGTACCAGGGGTAATCCGACGCGAACCACCAATAGCCGCTGCCGTAGAACCAATCCCACGCGCCGCGCGGAAACCAGCGGCTGTCGTAAGTGCTGCGCAAGACTTTGTACTTCACCTTGGCGTTGACGACAGGTGCGCCGAAATAATACCTGGCCTTGATCGTGGCCTCCACTTTCTCACCGAGCTGCACGGGCTTCGTAGGCGCCTCCACCGTGACTTCGAATTCCGGCTTCTTGTACTCTTCGATGCGGAAATGGCCTGAGCCGACGATCGTCTTTTGCCGGTTGGTGAGTTGCAACTGGTACGAGCCGAGCATGGCGTCTTTGGGAATCGTGAACTCGCCGCCGAGGCCGCCAAAACGATCGGCAGTGTACTCTTTTTCAAAGATCTTTTCGCCCTTCGGATTGTGGATTTCCACACCGAACGGTTGATTGGCGAATTCCGACGAATCGGCCTGGTCGTACTTGGCGTGCTCGACCCAGAACTTGAATTCGACTTTCTGCGTCGGCCGGTACACCGGCCGGTCCGTGATAGCGAAAACTTTGACCTGGTTGTATTCGGGATCGTATTGCCGGCCGAACCAGACGTTGTTGAAACCGTAGTAGGCGAAGCGGTTGCTTTCAGCGCGAGCGGTAACCAGCCACTGGTACTGGTTCGACATTCTGTTTTCGCCCAGAATGATCTGGCCGTCTTCGTTGGTCGTTTCCTGAAATTCGACCGAATCGACGCGCCACTGGTTGACATTTTGACCGACTTGCGTTTGCTTCCAGCCGAAGAATGTCACCTGGGCCTTGGGAATGGGCTGACCACTAGCCGCATCGGCAACGAAATACATCACCTGACTGTCGAGCTGTTTCTTGACGATGACCGTGTCGCTAATCCAAACGATGATGCGCGACACGTTGCCACCGGCCATCCGGGCGGTGAGGAGATAAGCGCCATTCTGTAAAGGCGTAGGTACCGTAATTCGGTCATCCACGTGACCAGGCCGCGGCTTCAGATCGACGGCCCAATCAGCAACGCGTGGGCCGAAATATTGGTTCTGTCGCCGCTCCACCAGCCGATAGCCCAAATCGGCGATATTCGTCTCCTGCCAGTCGACTTGGCCGACGTGGCCGACCAGGTAATTCCGTACGTCGGTCAAGAGCTTCGGAACGTTGATCGGCCACGCTTCGAACTGAACGCGGCTGCCGTTGCGGAAACGAAAGTCAACGGTGGCATTCTTTCCCGGCGCAAGCACGGAATTGGGCTCGAAGCGGCCCCAGCTTCCCACGATCTGGTCGAGCATCTGCTGGCGATTGTTATTCGGCCCCGGACCATATTCGGCGATTGCCTTTTTCCAGGCCTCGGCCGATTTCGTGTATTGCCGGCGATCTTCGTAAACGCGCGCCAACATATCGCGCGCATGCGAACCTTGCTGGCTCTGGCCGCGCGCCGCCACTTTGTCGTAGATCTTGATCCAATTGAACTCGTCGGGAACCGAGAAGCGGCGTACTCCGGTGGCGAGTCGGGCGATGGTCTCGTCGTCCTTCAATGTGTGCAAGGCATATGTTCCGCTCTTGTCGTTCTTGCGATCCTCTTCATCGAACAACCGGCCGTACTGGGCCATGGTGGTCACGTCGAATTGATTGCGAAGGAAATCGGCGAAGATGTTATCGACTTCACTTTGCCGGCCAGGGTCATGGGTGGCGACTTGGGCCAGCATCCAGCGCCAGCGTTCGCCGTCGCTCTTCGCGGCTTCGTAGCTCTTCGGCATCTGGTGATAGACGGGCTTGCCCTCAGCGTCAACGGCCGCGCCCAGGGCATTGCCGCCGTAGTAATAGTTGTCTTCGTAATCGGGAAGCTGCGTCAGGTCCGCCAGGTACTGCAAGCGCCAGGCCTCGAAGTAACCGGCCCCGTTGAGCAGCATGTTGGCGAAATGCAAGTAAAACTGCGCGACCGCTTTTTGATCCCGTTCGTTTTTGATTTCGCCGAGCGCCTGCTGCATGAGTTGCAGAGAGCGCACGCGATCGCGCTGTGGCGCGTAGACGAACTTGCCGCCGCCGTGCCGATAGCCGCGGTAGAACTTGCCGGCCACGATGTAGCCATGGTGATCCAGCAGTGAATAGCTCTGGGCGGCAGTTTCCAACAGCCGCCAGTTCTTGGCGTGCGTCTGAATCACCGCTTCGCGAAATTCGTCCGCTTCATCCACGCGGCCGAGGCGAACCAGGCATTGCACGGCATTCGTAAGGTCACTGCCCACTTTGCGTAAGTCATCATTCGGATCGAGCGCCAGCTTGCGGAAGCTCTCGTAGGCGTCCTTGAAATTGCCCGCTTGCATCGCCTTCATGGCGGCATCGCGCTGGGCTTGCGGCGGCGGCGTGTCGGCTGCCATGATCCAGATGCCGGCCGCCACAAACAGGAAAACTACGCTCAAGACACTGACCCGCGACTTCCGCAACATAGTCGTTCTCCCTGGCCGGCAAAGATCCACTGGAACCTTGCCGGGATTCTATGTTCCGCGTCAGCCACATGCCACCCGATTCGATTGCGCACGAGGCTTCCCAATACTAGACGAAACGCAGATAGAGCCGGTTTGGACGAAGCAACAAGTCGAAATTGTGAGAAGGCAATTTTCTTCATCAAATGCCCAGGAGCATTTTGCGCGGCCGTGACAAACTTTTTGCCGCCGGCTGCGTCTAAAGCTTGGGTAACGGGGAAGAGTCCGAACCGACGGAGAAGTTAAGCGATGCGTTCATTGAGTACCGCCTTGTTGGCGGTTGGTCTTTTGGGGACATTTGCATACGCAGAAGAGGAACTGGTCAAGCCGGTGAACATGCCGTTCAACACTCCCGGCGACGACACCGAGCCGTTCGCCGTGACCTACAGCCCCACCTCCGGCCGCATCTATTACCTCCACGACAAGCAGCTGTACTACTCGCCGAAGGGCAGTGATGGCTGGCTGCCGGGGAAAGCCTTTGATGAAATCCAGGAACGTGGCGAAATCGGCGGCCTGTTCGTGGCCCTGCCAAAAACCGGGCAGTTTCCACAGCAACTCATCTATTCGATCAAGCACGAGAAAGAAGCCGCCAGCGGCCAGGAAGAGAACTTCGACCTTTACATTCGGACGCGGCAGGGTGGCAAAGGCGCAGATCTGAACGTGCCCATTCCGCTGCATCGCGTTGATACCGAAGATGATGAAATGCACCCCTGGCTCACCGCCGATGGCCGACTCTTTTTCAGCCGCAAGACGAAGGAAGGCTGGCGCGTATTTGTTGCCAAGCGGATAAAGGACAACATTCAATTCGATAAGCCGGTGCAAGTGAATCTACCTATCGGCTTCCACCATCCGACGCTGAGCCCGAGCGGCGTGACGATGTATCTACAGGGTCCGCTGCCCAACGATCGTTGGGGCATTTTCCGCAGCGTCTATGAGAACGGCAAATGGTCGGAGCCGGAGGAAATGAAGACTCTGAATCACCCCAGCGGCAAGAAAGGCGATCTTGCGCCGAGCCTCAGTCACGACGGCACGATGTTGTACTTTGCATCAGACCGGCCGGGCGGCAAAGGCAAGCTCGATATCTGGATGATCGGCACCGCGCAGCTAACGAAGAAGGCAGAGAAGTGATTTGTAATGAGCCGGCAGCGCAAGCAAGGGATGTTCTTGCTTGCGCTGCGGGCTCAGTTATTTCCGCGGTGTTGCAGGCTTATCAATTTCCAGCGATTCCGCCACGTCGGCCACGAAATCGGGCTCCGCCTTCTTTCGCTCGGCCACGAATGATGCCGCCGCCGGCTGCGGACAACTCAGGGCATAGCGCACGATGGCACGACGGGTCAGCGGCGCTGCGTAATTCTTTGTCCCATAGTTGGGCAGAATGGTCGCCGTCAAGTCCCACCATTCCCAGCGCCGCAAGTCTTCAATGGCCATGTCCGCCAGGCTGCTTTCGTTGATGGCTGCTTTCAACGCGGCCAGAATCGGGTCGTGATTCTCCCGCGGCTTCCAGCCGTGAAAGAACCGCAGCGTGCCCAGCACTGCAAAGCGCTCGGGGAACGAGCGCTGCGGATCGGCCAGCGCCTTTGCGGCCAGCTTCCACCCGGCTTCCGGCTGCAACACGATGTAACCGGCCAGCAAACCGCCGTAGGCCGAGCGCGTTTGGTCCGTATCCTTCTTTAGCAACGACAGAAGGAGGTCGGCATCGCTCTTTCCGCCGCAGCCGCCCAGCAGATAAGCGAACAGACCGAGCCGTTCGGCCGGCGTGTTCGGATCTTGCAAGAGCTTGCGCAGCCGGCTTGGTTCGAGTGTCGGCGCGAGCTGGCCGATCTCCTGGTCATTCGCCTTCGCCAGCTCCAGATACGCATCCGCCGCGATTTCCGGCACGCCGCTATCCAAGTGCTGGAAATAGAATTGCAGCGCTTTGGTGCGATTCTTCGTTTCAAGTCCCAGCACGGCCTTCACGTATTCGAACATCTTTGCGCCGCTGACCGGCCGGCCAGTAAGGATATCAAGCTTGTCGTTGGCGACATCGCAAAAGAGCAGAAAGTGCACCGGTTTACCAGGCTCAACCGGCAGATACTTCGGGATTGTAATCGTCTTCCTGCCGGCGAGGATTGGGTCGTTCTTCAGCACCTGTTCGATTTGCAGATCGGTCCAGCCGCCGCCGACCAAAGGGTCCGGGTTCAAACGGGGATTGGTGAGCGTACCGTAAACAATGAGCCGAACCTGGTCGGCTTCGTGGCGAAGAGTTTGCGAAGTCTGCGGATTTCCGGCACAAAGTGAGCAGGGCAGAGCAGGGCAGGGCAGGAGCACCGCCAGCATCCCTGCCAGCGCGAGTTTCCAGTATTTCATGGCGTCCAGTCCTTGGTAGACGATTGCCGCTTGCGGCCTAGCACGTTAAGCCGCAAGCGGCGTCCGCTTCACTTCGTCAATGGCTTCGCCGGCGCGGTTTGATTGGGCTTTGCCACCGGCTTCGGCATCATCTCCAATTGCAGTAACTCTTCCACGTCCTGCACCCATTCCGCGTCTTTCTTCCGCATCGCAGTCACGAAATTAGCCGCTTGCGGGTACTTCGCCGCTGGAGCGCTCAGGGCAAACCGCAAGATTGCCCGCTTAATGATCGGCACATCGTGGGTCTTGCGCTCGAACAGGCCGAGAATCTTGTCGGTCAGTTCCCAGCGCTGCCATTTGCGCAGATCTTCGATGGCCATATCGGCAATGTCGTCCTGCTCCAACAGGTACGTCACGCCGGCCACCATTTGATCTTCTTTCACCAGATCGGGCCGATATTCCCGCAAGAAGCGCACGGCTCGCAATGCGGAAAAACGCAGCAGAAAATCCTTCTTCGGATCGCTGAAGATGCCGACCATGTATTTCCAGCCGTCCTTCGGCTCGAGCATGACGAGGCCGGCAAGCATGCCGTCAATCCCGGCGCCGAATCGGCGGTTCGGGTCGTCGATCAGCTTCTTCAAGATGGCTGCGTGTTCCGGTTTGCCGCAGTGACCGAGCATCGAGCCGTAGAGCCCATAGCGCGACAGCGGCGTGTTCTCGTCTTGCAACCACTTCACCAGCTTGTTCGGCGGCAGTTTTTCAGCCAGAGGCCGGTAGTCGCGATAGTCGGCCAGCGCGAATTCCAGATAGGCGTCGTTGGAGATGTCGATGTCGCCGGAGTCGAGATAGTCGAAGAAGAAACGCAGCCGGGTCACCACGTCTTTATTCTTCACCGCCAGCGCACCCTTCAGATACTCGGCGATCTTGCTGTCGGCCCGCAAGGCGACGCCGCGGTAGGCATCGAGCTTGCCGTTGAAGATGTCGCAGAAGACCAGGTACTTGGTCGTGGTGTTCTTATCGACCGGAAGGTAGCGATTCAGCTCGATGCTCTTTTTGTCCTTCAGGAAATCGTCGGGCTTCACGATGTTTTCAATGACCAGATCGGTCGTGCCCTGGAACTGAGCGGCCGGATCGAACTTCGGATTGGCCAGCGTGCCGAAGACAATGAACTTAGCATCGGCGGCTTCCTGCGTCAGGGTGCGCCCCGTGGAATTGCAGAACGGGCATGCCGAAGCAATAGCGCTTAAGGTCAGCACCAGGCCCACGGCCAGCCCGAAACGGAGAAACGAATTACGCACAACCATGGCGTGACTCTCCAGAAGAAGTATTCGCAGCGATGCAGCTATTATGTCCCGACGAGGGGGTGTTCATCAAGATGCAATCGGGGAATTGCGATAGCCCAGGGACTGCCGTCCCTGGGCTTTACTTCACTGCCGCTTCCTGGCGTGCCAATAACTCCGTCACCATTTCAAACGGCCGCCGTGCCTGCTCCGGTAAATTCGTCTTCAAGCAGTCCAGGTAACCGCGTAGTCGCTTAAACGTCGTTTTGCGCTTTTCCGGCTTCAGGTAACCGATGTCGTTCAGGTTGTCATACATGTCGGCCAGCTTGCAGATCTTAACCTGCCACGGCGCCTCCCTCAGCCTACCCATGTACGCGGCTTCCCGCTCCGCTTCCGGCAAGCGTTTGTCTTTGGAAAGCTGGGCTACCCAGTTGGCCACTTCGGGACCGAACTTCTCGATTAGATCATCGGCGTCGGTATCGGTGTCTTCCACGGTGTCGTGGAGCACCGCCGCCATGAGCACCTTCGGATCATCAATGCCGAATAGTTGTCGTGTGATCAAGCACACTCGGAAAGGATGGCTTACGTAGGGAGTCTCGTTGTCCTTTCGGATTTGCGGCTTATGCGCGCGAGCGGCAAACGCGATGGCTTCGAGCAGGGCAGGAGGGAAGAGGTCGCTCATGACGTTTTAAGATTCCTCCGCCATCACCGCACGTCGTACAAATCCTGCCCGCTGGGGTCGATCTTTTTGACGCCGTTCTTATCGGGCAGCTGCATCACCGTTATGTACTCGCCCTTGCCCGGCACCTGTCGGAATTGGATCTCGCCTGTTACCTCGACCCAGTCGCCTTTGTTCAAGTCCGCGGCGAGCATGTCCGGTGAAATGATGCGAATCTTGAGCGGAACCGCGTCGGCGGCGCAGCAGGCCATCTTCATTTTGAAGATCGTGAACTCGTGGTCATTCATCGGCCACAGCATACCCTTGAGCGAGCAGGTCTTGCCTTCGAAGTAATCGCGCGAGCTTTGCGAGAACCGCGCCATCTCCAGTTCCTGGAAATACACGTTCACCGCGCCTTTGTGCTGAAGTTCCCTGGCATCGAGCGCCGGCCCCTCGGCATGCGGATTCAACCGATCCATGCTGTAGTCGAGCGTCAAGCCCTGGTAGTAGTAGTAGATCAGTAAGCCCGACAACATCGCCGGCAACAGCAGCACTGCGTAACGCCACGGAGCAAAGCCGTGCTCGTGATCGGCATGCGTATGCGCGTGTTCGTGACCGTGATCGTGGCCATGCGCGTGATCGTCGTCGT
>DATGHS010000133.1:0-4666 GCA_035307785.1 Gemmataceae bacterium | reverse complement strand
TGCAGTCGCACACGGTCAAGGGCGACAACATCGTGGCCACGATTCCCGATCTGCATCCGATTCGGCCGATCGTGCGTTCCCACCATGAGCGCTGGGACGGCAACGGCTATCCGGACCGCCTGGCCGGGGAGAACATTCCGTTATTGGCGCGCATCGTGGCCGTCGCCGATGCCTTTGACGCGATGACTTCCAACCGGCCCTATCACCCGGACAAGAAGGGCAAGCCGGCCGATGTGGCCTTTGCCGAAGTGCAGAAGGAGGCCGGGCACCAATTCGACCCGCGTTGCGCCGAGGCGTTCCTCGAGATGCAAGACCGCGTGCTCGAATTCATGACCACGCTGCGGCAAACATCGATCTTCCGCGCCGCGGCGCCGGTGTAATTGACCATCCACACTTAGCAGATCGGTTGGCCCGAAGCGCAAGCGAGGGCGACCGACTCTCCTCGCTTGCGCTTCGGGCTAACGCCTCCACCGACCTACCACACGGGCGGTTCATTCGTACTGCAACCCAATTGCTGCACAAGGTAGGCCATCTGGCCGATGTGGTTGTTCAAGTGCGCGGCGCATACCAGAAACACGCCGAAGCGCGTCTGAATCGGCTCGTTATCCTTCACGGGCTTCTGCCAATCTTCCGCCGACAGTGATTCCAACGTGCGGACCACCATTTCGATGGACTGATGGAAGCGAGCCAGCGCTTGTTCCGGCGGCGGCGGGTTTGGTTCGGTGAATTCCAGCGGCCGGTTGCGCACGTAGCCCGTGCCGGCAATCCCGGCGCCGATGTAATGATTCAGATTACCCGTCAAATGGATCACCAGGTGGCCGATGCTGTTGCCGAAATGAAATGGCTTGACGTACATCTTCGCGCGGGGAATCGCCCGCATCGCCTTTTCCACCCGGCCGGCCAGATGGCGAAAGTAGCGAATCAACTCGTCGCGAACCGTAGCAGCGACCGCGTCCATCGTGTTCACCTGTTTATTTCTTCTTCGGATTCAGTTCCAGCGGAAAATCATTAGCGCCCGGCTTGACCTGGTACTTATCCGGCAGCGTCACCTGTTCGACGCGCTGATGTTGCGGATCGAGCGAGAGCATGATGGTAACGGTGTAGCTGCCTTCCGGCGCTCCGGGCTTTTTCTCGTTCGTTTGCGCATGTATGGTCGACAGCTCAAACTTGCCGTCGGCGTTGGTACGCCCGTTGACGGTGAGAATCTCCGAGCCGCTGTCGGGTACAAATTGCACGAAGGCCTCGTCGATCGGCTTGCCGTCCTTCGTCACGGTGCCCTGTACCGAATGCAACGGCGGCATCGGGCTCTTGGTTTGCTTCTGGCAACCGGAAAGTAGGGAAAACAGCACCAGCAAAGCAACAGCAAACCTCAAATGCTTCATTCAATTCTCCAACATTGTTCTAATGGCTCGGCGAGCGTCGAGCCGTAAGGCCGACGTGGGGGGGTGCTCGCGTGGGGCGACTCCACGTCGGGCTTACGCCTCGACGCTCGCCACTTCGAACATCACCAATCGCTGCCCAGCGGCTGCCCGTCCTGCGGGTCGCAGGCGCGGGCCCAGGTGGTGGCGCTGATTCCTTGCGATACGAACCGCACGCTGCCGTCGCCGAGGCCGACCAAGATCCCGGCCGTGTGCGGTGACTGGGGCCGGGTCGGATCGCAAGTCATGATGAAATTCGGCTGCACCTGGAACATGGGGGCCGCGGGATAACCGACGTGTCCCCCCTTGCCGGCGCCCAGGTTGAATCCTGGCCGCCAGATGCTGTTGGAATCGGCCCACAGGCTGCCCCAGCACGGGTTGATTGTGCCGAAGTTGCCGCAAGTGCCATACATCTCGGCGAAGAAGATGGTATTCGAAGTGCCGTCCGGAATAGAAGCCGGAATGCGATTCTCACCGTACGTTGTCCCATTTCTCGGATTGCCAAACACGTAGAAATTGCCGCCATAGTTGCCGGCGCCCCAGGCATTGGCGCCGCCAAAGGGCGTCATGCTCTTGCCGTCATGCGTGGACGGATCAGACGGGCAAAGGTAGGTCTTGACCACCTGAAAATACTGCCCGCCGGCATAACCATTCGGAGTCGTTATTTTGTAGATGTTGTCTTGCTCAATGTACGGGAACAGAAAGGTAAACATTGTGTAGTTGTGCTTGCCCATGGAAGACGTCGTCGGCGCAAAGCAGCCGGGAATGGTGGGGTCCGCACACGGGGCACAGAAGGGAGGCATCAGTCCTCGCGTGTCGTTGTGATTGTGGACGGCCAGGCCGAGCTGCTTGAGATTATTGGAGCACTTCGCCCGGGCCGCGGCTTCGCGGACTTTCTGCACCGCGGGCAGCAACAGGCCGATGAGAATGGCAATAATTGCAATTACCACCAGTAGTTCAATGAGTGTGAAACCCGAGCGCGGGCGGCATGGGAGCCGGTTCATGAGAAAGCCTCCAAGAGAGCGAAAAATGAAAAAGTAATGAGAAGAAACGCTGTTTAGAGGTTAAGCGGCAGGCCGGGGCGGGTCAAGCGAATTCTCATAAAGTTTGCCAACCATGAGAATTGATCGTGACAAGCTGAAAGGGAGCCGGAAAGCATTTGGAACGTAGAACGGAATTCATTCCGTTCGAATGCCCCGCTGGAATACACTTGCCGCGTCAAACGAAACGCCTGTTGTTGAAACTAAACTCTGCTCAAAACAAATGTTCCGTTACAAGGCCGAGCCGAGAGCGCGAACGACCGGATGTTGTGCGTCCAACATCCGGTCGCTCGCACCTCCGGCTCGTTGTTACGCCGTCGCCTCGCTGGCGGCGCCATTGGCCGGTTGCGGTGTCGTGTTTCGGCCGAAGTAGCCGACCCACGCTGTGCTCATGACTTCGGGCGTGAGTTCCAGCGGCATCCCACGGAAGCGGCAAATATCTCGGGCACGTTCGATCAGGTCGCGCGGTTCGCAGGCTCGCAGTTCGCGTTTGTTCTCACGGTAGCGGGCCAGCAAGTTGTCCAGCAATTCCCCGGATGGCACGATATCGTAGCGCTTGGCATAAGCCCGGAATATCTCGGCGTATTGCTCCGGGTTCGGCGCATCGAGACTCAGCCGGTAACCCATGCGCCGCAGGAACGCGGGGTCGGTGACCTTTTCCGGATTCAGGTTCGTGCAGATGATGAGCACGTGCCGCAACGGTACCTGGATTTTCTGGCCGGTGGCCAACGTGAAGTAATCCACCTGGTGCTCCATTGGCACGATGAAGCGGTTGAGCAGCTGGTCGGGGGAAATGCGCTCGCGGCCGAAGTCGTCCACCAGGAACACGCCGCCATTCGCCTTCAAGTGCGGCGGCGATTCGTAATAACGCAGCGACGGGCTATAAATCAAATCCAGGAAGTCGAGCGTTAATTCGCCGCCGACCACCACCAGGGGCCGGCGAATGCGCACCCAGCGCTGATCGATCCCCGCCGCCTTCTCCGGCGGAATCTCGATGCGTTTGTGCACCTGCTCGTCGAACAGACGGATAATGCTATCGCGCACGATGAGGCAGTACGGAATCCAGTAGTCGCCTACCAGGGCCGCATGAATCGCCCGGCCCAGGCTGGTTTTGCCGTTGCCGGATGGGCCGTAAACAAAGAGGCTCCGGCCCGAGGAAACGGCCAGGCCGGCCAGTTCCTTCGCCTGATCCGGCAGAACCAGATTGGCAAGAGCAGAGGTAACATTCTGACGTTTGACCTCGGGCGTGTTGGCAAATTGCCAGCGCAGCATGGCCGAATAGGCTTCGAGGCTCACCGGCGCCGGACCGATATAGGTGCACACTTCCATCGAACGCGCGCCCTGGAGCCGTCCGCGTTCGGTGATGCGGTACAACGCCCGGTTCGCGCTGCTGGCCATGGTTTCTTCGATCAAGCCGTCGCGGCCCAGGTGTTCCAGGATCTCTTCCACCAGCGGCAGCGATAAATGGAGGCGCTTGGCGACCCAGTCGGCCGTAAAGCGGTTGGCGGTGAACGCCAGCCGGATGGCCAGGTCGGTGAGTGCCGTCTCATCCAGGCGCGCGCCGGCAATATTGGCCGGCGCTTTCGGAGAAATCAATTCGCCGACTTTTTGCAGCGGTGGCAGATGCGGGTCGCGGGCGGGGGCCTCGGTCGTGGCAGGCGCTTCCATTTTCGAAGAATACCTCAAGAGTTGTACGGCTCGGATGTTCGGATTTTAGGCGCACACGGCTACGGGTGCAAGAAGGGCAGACCAATGGATTGTCACGATCGTAGAACGGAATTTATTCCGTTCGAGAAGGCAACTCGAACGGAATAAATTCCGTTCTACGTTGTCCATCCGGAGTCTAGTGTCCCATCAGATACGAGCGAATCTCGCAGAAGATGCGGCGGCAATGCTCTTGCCAGACGGGGTCTTGGGCGAGAACGCGATCGGCCGGAACAAAAGACACGGTGATATGCAGGTGGTTGTCGCGTTTGCCGGCGCGCTGTTCGAGGAGCAGTTCGGCATCGAGCGGCAGCGCGGCAACGACGCTGCGGTACGACTTGAACCACGAGAGACCGCGCGCCGGCGCCTGCGCGCTGCGCTGATGGAGCCGCACCAGAATCCGGCCCGGTTCGCTTGCTAGCACTTCGCCCTGGGTATCGTGCACGAAGCCGCGGAGCTTTATGCGAGCAATTTCCTGCGGCATCCAAGCGTCAATCTCGAACA
>DATGHS010000132.1:0-15329 GCA_035307785.1 Gemmataceae bacterium | reverse complement strand
GTTGCCGTGTTGGGCCATCCCTATGGTCCAAATGCCGAGCGCGGCGTCTTTCGCACGACCAACGGCGGCAAGACCTGGGAAAAGGTTTTGTACAAGGATGAAAACACTGGCGCTATCGCGATCGCATTCGATCCGACCGATGCGCAGATCGTCTACGCTGTGTTATGGGCAGCTCGTCAGGGGCCCTGGGAGAACGGCGCGTGGGAAGGCAAAAACAGCGGCTTGTATAAATCCACGGATGGCGGATCGACCTGGACGCCGCTCACCAAGGGATTGCCGGGGCCGGAGCAAAGGCTTGGCCGGATCGGCATCGCCGTGGCGCCAAACGAGCCGAGACGACTTTATGCCATGGTCGATGCGCCGCAGCTTGGCGGTGTTTATCTTTCCGACGATGCCGGCGAAAACTGGCAACGCGTCAACAGCGAACCGCGAATCTGGAGCCGGGGTTCCGATTTCGCCGAAGTAAAGGTCGATCCGAAGAACAAAAACATCATCTACGTTGCGAATACCTGTGCTTACCGTTCCACCGATGCGGGAAAGACGTTTACGGCATGGAAGGGCGCACCCGGCGGTGACGATCCGCATACCTTTTGGATCAATCCCGACAATCCACGCATTATTCTGCTCGCGGGCGATCAAGGCGCCTGCATCACGCTGAATGGCGGCGAAACCTGGAGTTCGTGGTACAACCAGCCGACGGCCCAGTTTTACCACGTCGTTTGCGACAATCAATTTCCGTACTGGGTTTATGGCGGGCAGCAGGAAAGCGGTTCGGCCGGCGTCTGTAGCCGGGGACCGCTGGGGCAGATCACTTTCCGCGATTGGCAAACGGTAGGCGTCGAAGAGTACGGATATGTCGCCCCGGATCCGCTGAACCCGAATCTCATCTACGGCGGCAAGGCCACGCGCTTTGATCGCAGCACGGGCCAGACGCAAGATGTTTCACCGGAAGCCATTCGCTCCGAAAAGTATCGTTTCCTGCGCACGGCTCCGCTGCTCTTTTCGCCGATCGATCCGAAGACGCTGTACCTGGCCGGCAACGTGCTGTTCAAGACCACCGACGGCGGCAATCATTGGGAAGTTATCAGCCCCGACTTATCGCGCGAAGAACCGGAGGTTCCGGAGAGCATCGGCATTTATCGCACGCCGGAAATGGCGAAGATGCCGCGCCGAGGCGTGATCTACACCGTGGCGCCGTCTTACGTGGATGCGAGCGTCATTTGGGCCGGCACCGACGATGGCCTGATTCATGTCACCCGCGACAACGGCAAAACCTGGAGCAACGTGCCGTTGCCGGAACTGACCGCCTGGAGCAAGGTGTCAATCATGGACGCCGGCCGGAAGGACGCGAACACGGCGTATGCGGCCATCAACCGCATCCGCCTCGACGACATGCGGCCGCACATCTACCGCACCCACGACGGCGGCAGAACTTGGAAGGAAATCGTTCGCGGTCTGCCCGATAATGCTCCGGTGAATGTCGTTCGCGAAGATCCGGTGCGAAAGGGCTTGCTCTTCGCCGGCACCGAGCGGGCCGTTTATGTCTCTTTCGACGATGGTGACGACTGGCAACCGTTGCGCCTGAACATGCCGGCCACTTCCATTCGCGATCTGGTCGTTCGTGGCGATGACGTGGTCGTAGGCACGCACGGCCGTTCGTTCTGGATTCTGGATGACATTTCACCACTTCGGCAATTGAATTCAAGAACCGCGGCGGCCGAGGCGCGGTTGTTCGAACCGCAAGTAGCCATCCGCGTGCGCTGGAACGTGAACACCGACACGCCGTTGCCGCCGGATGAGCCAGGTGGGCAGAATCCGCCCGATGGAGCAATCATCGATTACTATTTGAAAGAATCGATTGCTCGGCCCATTACGCTCGAAATACTCGACGCTAAGGGCAAGCCGGTGCGGCGCTTTTCGAGTGCCGACAAACCGGAAGCAGTGGACGCGAAATCGCTGGCCATTCCCACCTACTGGATTCGGCCGCCGCAAGTACTGTCGGCCGTAGCCGGCTCGCATCGATTCATCTGGGACTTGCATTACCCTCCGCCCGACGGGCCGCGGCGCTACCCCATGACGGCGGTCGCACATGACACACCGAGCGAGCCGCTTGGCCCGTGGGTCCACCCCGGCAAGTACACGGTGCGGCTAACCGTCGGCGGCAAGAATTACGAACAACCGCTGGTCGTCAAAATGGACCCGCGCGTCAAAACTTCAGGCGAAGGGCTGGTACAGCAATTCGAGCTGTCCCTGCAGTGCTACGAGGGCCTGAAGCAAGCGCGCGATGCGATTGCGGAAATTCGGAAACTGCGGCAACAGTTGCAGATCCTGCAGCAAAAGACCAAGGACAAATCGCTGGCAAATGCGTTGGCGGACCTGGACAGAAAAGCAGCGGCCGTAGAGGGGGGCGGGCGCAGTCGCGGCCGCGGTCCACGGATGGCGGCTGAAGGAAGCAAACCGAGTTTCGGCCGGTTGACTGGCGAATTACAGCAACTGCTGGAGATTCTGCAAGGCGCGGATGTCGCACCCACAAGCCAGGTAGTCGCCGCGTGCGCCGACTTGCAAAAATCGTTGGCTGCGCTGGCCACCAAGTGGCAGGAGATAAAAGAGAAAGACATCAAGGCGCTGAATGAAAGTCTTCACAACGCGAACCTTTCGCCGTTGACACCGTAGAACTTCTGTAATCTTCAAGCCGCGAGGCGACGCAGGAGCCCTGCGGCTCATTGGGGCGGAGCATTTCCATGAGACGAGTTCTTTGCCTCACGCTGCCGGCAATCATCCTCATCGCCGCCAAACCCGCTGACGACGCCAAGAAGGACCTGGAGAAACTTCAAGGCGAGTGGTTCATGGCCGAGCTGGAGATCGACGGCAAGCCGGTGCCTGCGGACAAGATCGACGGCACGACGCTCACCGTCAAGGGCGACAAATACATCATCAACGTGAAGGATAAGAAGCACGAAGTAACAATCACGCTTGATCCTTCGAAAGATCCGAAGGCGATCGACATGGCCTTTGCCGACAGCAGCGACGCGCCGAAAATTGGCAAGGGCATCTACAAGATGGACGGCGACACGTTTATCCTGGTGCGCGCGCAAGCGACCGATAGCGAACGGCCCACGTCATTCGGCACGTGGCCCAATTCCGGCTGCTTCATGGTGACCTGGAAACGCAAGGCACAATAGTAGAGCGTTGATCTTCATACCACGGGCCGTTAACCCGAAGCGCGAGCGAGGAGTGTCGATTCGCCCTCGCTGGCGCTTCGGGCTAACCCACGCGACCTACTAGCTTGCGCTGGGCGGAATCATAGGATTGGCAGTAGCATCGACCAAAGAATACTGCCGTTGTCGTTCCCCGAAGGGAAAGAGATCATGACGCCCACGCCCGGCTATTCTCCAGGGTTAGAAGGCGTGATTGCTGGGGAGACTGCGATTTCCAGCGTGGAAGACGGGCTGCGTTATCGCGGCTATCCCGTCGGCGAACTGGTCGAGCATTGCACCTTTGATGAAGTCGCGTATCTCCTGCTTTACGGCGAGTTGCCAAGCGCAGCCCAGCTGCGCGCCTTTCAGAGCCGAGTGACTGCGGCGCGGCGTGTGCCGGAGCCTTTGACGAATCTGCTCAAATCCCTGCCCGCGCATGTCGGTGGCATGGATGCGCTGCGAACTTCGGTGAGCATATTTGCGCATTTCGATGCCGAGATATCGAGCAACTCTCACGACGCGAATTTGCGCAAGGCCGAACGGCTCCTTGGGCAGATTCCACTCGCCATCGCAGATTACTACCGCTTCAGCAAAGGTTTGCCGCCGGTCCCTGCCCGGCAGGACCTGTCGCACACCGCAAACTTTTTGTTCATGCTGCGCGGAACCGATCCGTCCCCAGAAGAAACGCGGGCGCTCGATCTTTCGCTCATTCTGTATGCCGAACACGAATACAACGCTTCCACCTTCAGTTGCCGGGTGGTGGCGTCGACGGAATCCGATTTACATTCGTGTATCACGGCCGGCATCGGCGCGCTGAAGGGGCCCCTGCACGGTGGCGCGAACGAGGTGGTCCTGGAACTTTTGCAAAAAGCCGGCGCTCATCCCCAGGGCCCGGAGGCGTGGATCAAAGAAGCGCTTGCTCGCAAAGAAAAGATCATGGGCTTCGGACACCGCGTGTACAAAACCGGCGACGTGCGGGCCGGCATCTTGAAGCCACATGCCGCCGAAGCGCTGGCCACGATTGGCCAAACGGAACTCGAGCAGACGGCGGAGGTAATTGAGAAGGTAGTGGCGCGCGAAAAGAAGCTGTACCCCAATCTCGATTGGCCGGCCGGCCGGCTCTATCACGCATTGGGCCTGGAGCGCACTCTGTATACGCCGATTTTCGTCATGGCCCGCGTGGCCGGCTGGTCGGCCCATTGTATTGAGCAATACGACCACAACCGGCTTATTCGACCCCGGGCCAAGTACACCGGCCCTGGCAAGCGAACGGTTGCGCCGCTGGCGCATCGCAAATGATGAGAAGTTCTGTATGACGCTGCGGGCAAGTCACTTTCGGGCATTCTTGCTCCTATTCGGCCTGGCAACTCTGTTTTACTTGCTCGGCGCGGCCGTGATCTATTTCGATCTTCCCACCGCGGATTTCCTGCGCAAAGGATTCGCCGGCGGCTTCGCCTGGTATGAAGGCGAGAAAACTCCGCAACCACCGAGCAAGGATGTGCCGCCGCTTTCTGTTGGCAAGGTGGACAAGCCCGACAAAACCTGCGACGGGTTCACATTGTGCATGTATGGCGGTGATAGCCAGGCGGTGCTCGTGAACATGCGCGGTGAGACAATCCACCGCTGGCACGTGCCCTTCAGCAAGCTCTGGCCAACGCCGACGCACGTGAAGGGCCGCGTGGACGATGCGACTGTCTACTGCAACGACGGCCACATCTACCCCAACGGCGACTTGGTGGTCGTGATCGAAGGCCCCATCAATGCGGACAATTCCTCAAACGGGTATGGCCTCGCCAAGCTCGACAAGGATTCGAATGTCATTTGGAAATATGCCGAAAAATGTCATCACGATCTGGACGTGGCGGAGGACGGCACGATTTACGTTCTCACGAACGAAGTCGTCAGCACGGTTCCGAAAGGACTCGAATTCATCCCCACGCCGTGCATGATTGATGCCATCGACGTCCTATCTCCTGAAGGCAAGCGTTTGAAGCGCATTTCGATTTTGGAGGCGTTTGCGGGTTCCGTGTATTCGCCCTTGCTCAGCGTGCTGGAAAGGCCCGCCGGGCCGAGCGCGGGAATGTGGGCCCAAAACGCCGCTCCGTTCGAGGATGATCCCCGGCGGCGCGACGTGCTGCACACCAATGCCGTGAAGGTGCTCAAGCGTTCGCAGGCTTCGAAGTTCCCGCTGTTCAAGCCCGGCCAGTTGTTGATTTCACCCCGGCATTTGGACGCGATTGCCGTGCTTGATGTTGACAGCGGCAAGATCGTTTGGGCGGCGAGCGGTTCGTGGCGGGCTCAGCATGATCCGTCGTTCCTTGACAATGGCCACCTCTTGCTCTTCGATAATCAGGGTTCGCCACGCAGTTCGCGCGTCTTGGAGTACGACCCACAGACCCAGGCCTACCCCTGGTCGTATCCCGATGATCAGGGTAGACCATTCCTCAGCAAGATTCGCGGCATGTGCCAGCGGCTGCCCAACGGAAACACGCTCATCGTCAATTCCGACGGCGGCGAAGTCTTCGAGGTGACATCGGACCGCGACGTAGTCTGGTCGCTCTCGTGCGGCCGGGTGGAACTGAACCGTGCCCGGCGTTATTTGCCAGAGCAGTTGCCATTCCTGAAGGATCAGCGGCCGCGGCGCGGAAAGTGAGTGTCAACACATGATTACGGTAGAATCGCTCGGGCTGCTGGCCTATGGCCCCGTGCCGGGGATGGAACTGATCCCCTACTTCCTGGCCATGCTGGCCTGGGTAGCGATCGCGATCGTTTCGATATTCCTGTCCCCGATCACGGCAATGGTGCGCCGGCTTCGCAAGGGAAAAAATGCAGCCGAAACCGAGCCGGCGAAAAACGTACCACCCAAGCCGTCTGACGGAACAGGTCCGATTGCGGTTTAAATCCTGCGGCAAGAATCCAAGCGAACAATGGCAAGCGCACTGGACTCTCCTTTTCATGTTCCCGCCCTCTTGCACTTCCTGGGCGGGTTCGTGAACAAGCATCCTCGAATCTGGCGCTGGCTGGGGCGGCGCGAATCCGCGATGCTGGCCGACGCGCTGGCTCCAGTCCGCGTCGAAAAGCCCATTTACATCTGCGGTCTGGCCCGGTCGGGCAGCACCGTCTTGCACGAGATCATTTCCTCGCATCCGGATGTGGCCACGCATCGGGTGAAGGATTTCCCGCTCCTGTTCACGCCGTACTGGTGGCGGCGGGCGACCGCCAAGCAACCCGTAAAAGCCCCGCGCGAGCGCGCCCATCAGGACCGGGTGATGATCACAACGGAAAGCCCGGATGCGCTGGAGGAAATGCTCTGGATGGCGTTTTTTCCCCGGTGCCATGATCCGGCCGTGTCCAATGTGCTGAACGCCGAAGACAAAAACCCAGCATTCGAAGCGTTCTACGAAACGCACATCCGGAAATTGCTTCTGGCGGAAAAGAAGACGCGCTATGCCGCCAAGGCAAATTATCATGTTGCGCGCCTGGGTTACCTGGCCCGATTATTCCCGGATGCCCGCTTTATCATTCCGCTGCGCGCGCCGGCCACGCACGTGGAATCGCTCATGCGGCAACATCAGCTGTTCTCGGAAGGCCAGCGCGAGCATCCACGCGCGCTAAAGTACATGCAGCGCTCGGGCCATTACGAGTTCGGGCTCGACCGCCGGCCCATGAATTTGGGAGACAGCGAGCGCGTCGGGAAGATACAAGAGGCCTGGACTGCCGGCGAAGAGGTGCGCGGCCTGGCAATGTACTGGGACATGGTCTACGCATATCTCGCCCAACTGTTGGCGGCCGATGAGCACGTGCGGCAGTCGGCCCTGGTGGTTCGCTATGAAGAATTCTGCGAAAAGCCGAGAGAAAAATTGCGAGCCGTGTTCGCTCATTGCGCGCTCGATAACGCGGAAGCCGTTATCGAGAAACATGCGCCAGGCATTCGTGCGCCCGCCTATTATCAGAGCCGGCTATCCGAGAAAGATCGAGCCATCATATGCGAAGAGACTGCCGGCGCAACCGCGCTGTGGGGATATTGATTTGTTGGCCGAAAACGTAGTACGCGGACCAAGCTGAAGACGGGTTAGCCCGAAGCGCAAGCGAGGAAAAGAATAAACGTCCTCGCTTGCGCTTCGGGCTAACAGTCGACCAAACGAGCGTTTCGCTACCCCGCCAGCAAAGCAATCACGATGAGTCCGAGCATTCCCAACACCAAGAGGCTGTTGACGACTAGACCCGCAATCCCATAGCCCTTGGCGCGATTCACTTGTACCAGCCCGATGATGGCGAGCGCACCGCCGATCAAGCTGGCAAGAAAACCGACCAAAAGCACCAGCCAGATCGCAATTGCTTGCTTGGAATCGTCAAACTGCGCCCCCTGTTTTTCGCTCAAGATGCCGGCCACCACCAAGCTCATAAAGTCAACTGCACCGACAACCAGACCGATCACCAGCGAGGCAATCCCCAGGCCCGAATTCGGCAGCGTCTTATTGCGCCGCCGACGGTGAAAATCGTCGTCTTTATCCCAGAAGCCGCGCCGGGGTCGCTCGTCATGGTCATCAAGGATGTTGTAGGTGTCGTTGCTGCGCATCAGGGTCCCCGCAATTCGGAATGCGGAATTCCGAATGTAGAATTCAGAATGCGGAAAAGCAGAGATTCTGCCAAAGCGTCTTCCGTCCGTAAGCACGCAGGTTCCAAATTCCGCATTAAAGCCACTCCACTCCCGGCTCTCCTTCGCGCACCTCGCCGATGACCCGAGTGCGCACGCGGTCCTCTTCCAACTGGCTGCAAATACTATCGGCAAAGTACGGACTCACAATCATTACGAAGCCAATGCCCCGGTTAAAGACGCGGTCCATTTCATCCCCGGGAACATTACCGAGCGACTGGAGCCACGGAAAGACCGGCGGCGCGTCCCAACTGCCGCGACGCAAAAAGACGCGTCGACCTTGCGGCAGAATGCGCGGAATGTTATCCACCAGTCCGCCGCCGGTGATGTGGGCCAGTCCGCGCACCACGCGGCGCTTCACCGGATAATGCTTCAGAATTCTCTGCACGGGGCGGACGTAAATGCGCGTTGGCTCCAGTAATTCCTCACCGACCGTTCGACCAAGTTCCGGGATAAACTGATCGATCTTGAGCCCGGCCACGTCGAAGACGATTTTCCGCACCAGGCTGTAACCATTGGAGTGCAAGCCGCTGCTGGCGAGGCCGAGCACGACGTCGCCCACCTGGATCGACCGGCCATTGACGATGTGGTCGCGTTCCACCACGCCCACGCAGAAGCCCGCCAGGTCGTAATCGCCGGGCTGGTAGAAATCGGGCAGAATCGCGGTTTCGCCGCCGACGAGGGCACAGTCTGATTCCAGGCAACCATCGCTGATGCCCTTGATGATCTCCTTCGTGAGCGGCGGGGCATCTTTCGGCATGGCCAGGTAATCAAGAAACATCAGCGGCTCGCCGCCAGTGCACAAGCAATCGTTCACCGACATGGCGACGAGGTCAATGCCCACGGTGTCGTGCTTCTGCATCATGTGAGCGATTTTGAGTTTGCTGCCCACGCCGTCAGTGCAGGTGACGAGGACGGGCCGCCGGTAGTTATTCGCGAAAAGCCGGCTGTTGTAATCGAGGCTGAAAAGGGCCGCGAAGCCGCCGAAGCCATCGAGCACGCGCGGGCTGTGGGTGCGCCGCACCAGCGGCAGCATGCCCGCCAGGGTCTGCTCGTAAGCGTCTAAATCAAGCCCGGCATCGCGATAAGTCGTCGGTTTCATGGTATGACGTTTGATGTACAAGGTGATGAACGAAATGCGAGAATGGAAATGCAATAGTCAGAGCCGCGCGCGAAGTAAGCGGCGCTTCAAAGCGCCGCTTACTTCGTGCGCGGCTCTGACTGCTCGTCGCGAATGAGTCTACGCCTTCGCCGACGCGGCGCCGCTCGCCTTTTTCGCGGCCAGCTGAGTGGCCAGCGATGACTTCTTCCGCGCTGCCTTGTTCGGGTGAATTACGCGCCGGGCCGCGGCCTTGTCGAGCTTTTTCACCGTGAGCACGAATTGTTTCTGCGCATCCTCCGCGGAGCCGGTTTTCACGGTTTCCTGGAAGGTCTTAATCAAGTTCTTGATGTTCTTCTTGTAGGCGCGGTTGTAGAGGTTGCGCTTTTCGGCTTGCCGGTTGCGCTTCGCTGCACTTTTGGTGTGGGGCATAGTGTCCTCAATTAAGTTCTGCAACGCCGCCAGCGGCGTATATTACAGGGATTTCTCAGTGGTTGTAACCTCACCCACTTGGTAGCGGATGAATTTTTTTAATTCCAGACCGGCAGCCTTCAATAGATCGCCCACCGTTTTCTTGCCATACTTCATCTGGTTGGCGATCAGTTGTTGCGAGAGCACGGTCTCTTCCATCCAGGTGCGGTAGCGGCCCTCGGCAATTTTCTCGACCACCTGGGGCGGCTTCCCGGCTGCCTGCTCGGCCGCTTGCTGCTTCGCCAGCTGCTTTTCGCGTTCCGCCACATCGGCTGGAATGGCTGCAGGATTCAGGTACTGCGGATTCAGCGCGACAATGTGAGTAGCAACGTCGCGCAGTAATTGCGCATCCGCTTTGCTGCCGGAAACCAACACGAGAGCGCCCTTGCTGCCGTCGTGGTGGACGTATTCGCCGAGCAAGCCCGTGAGTTGCTGGAAGCGGGCCACGCGCATGTTTTCGCGAATGAGGCCAATGGCTTCGTCGATACGATCCTTGACCGTGCGCTTGGCATCGCCCAGGAACGGCCGGGTAAGCAATTCCTCTACGCTCTTCGGATTGCTCAGCGCGATTTCTTTGCCCAAATCCTGCGACAGCTGTATGAAGTCCTCAGCCTTCGCCACCATCGGGCTCTCGCAGCGAACTTCGACAATGGCGCCGACCTGAGCGGCATGGTCCACATAGGTGCCGATGCGCCCTTCCGCGGTCTCCCGCTCGCCACGCTTGACGGCCACGTTTTTGTTTCTTTCACGCAAGATCTGAATCGCCTTGTCCATGTCGCCGCCAGCTTCTACCAGCGCTTTCTTACAGTCCATCATCGGCAGGTTGGTTTTGTCCCGCAAATCCTTGACAGCGGTTGCGGTAATTTCAGCCATGTTGTGCTCCTTTAATGCAAGTGAGTGGTGAATGGTGATCTTTACGACTCACCACTCACCACTCACCACTCACTCATCCTTATTCAGTGATGCCGCTGGCGGCTTTCGGGTTCGCTGAAGCGCTGCCCGGGCCGTTCGTGTTCGACGCCGGGGCCGGCGGCTTCGGGCGTATCATGGCTTGCTGCTCGGGCGGCAGGGCGGCCTTGCCTTCGAGCACTGCGTCGGCCAGGCGATTCAGCATCAACTCAATGGAGCGAATGCTGTCATCATTGCCGGGAATCGGCAGGTCCACCGTGTCGGGATCGCTATCGGTATCAATGAGAGCGATCGTGGTCACGCCCATGCGCTGGGCTTCCTTCACGGCAATGTGTTCGCGCTTCGGATCAACGACGACCAGCGCATCGGGCAGGCGGTTCATTTCGCGAATGCCCAACAGATTGCGGCGAATCTTGCTCAACTCGCGGTTGAGCGTGGAAACCATCTTCTTGCTGTAGTTCTTGATTTCAGCATTTGCCGGGGCCTTGGTGATATCCAGCTTGCCGGCTTCATTCATCATCGATTGAATGTGTGCATTAACGTCGAGCCGGGCGGGATTCTCACCGGCCGGCAGCCAAAGCGCTTCGAGTTCTTGCAGGCGCTTCAGGCGGTTGCGGATGGTGCGGTAATTGGTAAGGGTGCCACCGAGCCAGCGCTCGCTGACAAACGGCATGCCGGCGCGAGCCGATTCCCGTTCGACCAGCTCTTTCGCCTGGCGCTTGGTGCCGACGAAGAGCACGAGCTTGTTCTGGGCTACGGTGTGCGACAGGAACCGGCAGGCCCGCAACAGGCCACGCACGGTTTCCCGCAGGTCGATGATGTGGATGAGATTGCGCTTGCCGTAAATGTACGGCCGCATTTTCGGGTTCCAACGACTGGCGCGGTGGCCGAAATGCACACCCGCCTCAATGAGGTCCTTTACTTGCACAATCGACACGCAGTTCCTCCCCGAGTCAATTTAATGTCTTTTGGTGTTTGGTGATCATACGCCACGCGCCTCCAAATTGGGAAATAAGCCCAAGGGCACTTTTTGATGAAGAAAGTTATCCTATCAAGGTAAGGTTTCCAGGTCAAAGCATCTTGGGGGAAAAATGAGTTCTCCATCTGTTAGCCGCGACGCGGTGCCGTTTCGTTTCCGTTTCAAGAAAAACAACAGTGCCCCTCTGAAACGAAACCGTTTTTTGTGAAATGAAACGTCTTTTTGAATGACAATCCGGGAATCGGATCGTACACTGCGGGCCAATGAAGAACCGCGCGAACGACCGAACGCCCATTCTCCCGGTAATCGATCTGCTGCACGGCGAAGTGGTGCGCGGCGTTGGCGGCCGCCGCAGCGAATACCGGCCCGTTCGCAGCTGTTTGACCAATTCCAGCCGGCCCCTCGATGTGGCCGAAGCCTTTCGCGAAACGTTCGGCTTCACGGAGCTGTATCTGGCCGACCTGGACGCGATTCTTGGCGCAGAACCCGCCTTCGAACAATACGCCACATTGCGCAACCGCGGCTTTCGCCTCTGGCTCGACGCCGGCGTGCAGCAATTGGCAGACGCGAACCGATTGGCCGAAGCTGGAATCGAAACTATTGTGCTTGGCCTGGAAACGTTGCGCGAGCCGTGGGAGTTTTGCCGAATTCTGCGCGAGCACGGGCCGGAGCGTGTGGTCTTCTCCCTCGATATGAAAGATGGAAAACCCCTGGCCGGAAATGGTAAATGGATGGCGACCGACGCCCTGGAGTTGGCGAAGTGGATCATTCATGTTGGCGGCCGACGCTTGCTATTGCTCGATCTTGCTTCTGTCGGCGGCGACGCCGGCCCCGGCTCGGAGAGCCTGTGCGAAGCGCTGGCCGCGAGCCATCCCGACGTCGAAATCAGCACCGGCGGCGGAATCCGCGGCATCGACGACGTGAAGCGCTTGCAGAAGTTCGGCGTGGCGAACGTGCTGGTGGCGTCGGCCCTGCACGACGGGCGCATTACGGCAGCCAAGCTAAGAATATGGTAGAGTTGTGCGCATTGGATCCAACAAGCAGATTCAGACCGAAATAATGTCCTCGGTGAGGTTCGTTCGCATGCGCGGCAAATACGATTTCGCACTGTTAGGGATGGTTGCCTTGGTTCAACCGGCGCTCGCGCAGCAGCCACGCGATTTTCCCGCCGAGCGCGTGAATTTCACTTTTAAACTCGACATTACTGCGGCGCCAGACACCAGCAAGATCACGCTCACCGTGTTGGTGCCGGCCGATATCGAGAACCGGCAAAATATTGTCCACAAAAGATACTCCATGAAACCGGACAAGGAGTTTCGGGAAAACGGCTCTTCGTATGCCCGGTTTGTCATCGCCAATCCGCCGCGCAGCCTGAAACTCACCATCGATTGCGAGGCCGTTCTTTACGGTTACGATTTGGGCACGGCAACTGCGTTGTTCAGCGGCAAAACGGAGCCGGAAACCAGGAGAGCGCTGGCTCCGTTTTTGGCCGAAGAGAAGTACCTGGAGGTAAACGACACCTCGATACAGCATGCGGCCAAGTCGATTCCCGGCAGCAACGGCGAAAAGGGCGTGCGGAACGTGATGGACTTCGTGGTCAAGACTCTGCGCAAGACGCCGTTCGACCCGGCCGACCACGGGGCGGTGTGGGCACTGAAAAACAAGCACGGCGACTGCACCGAGTTTGCCGATCTGTTCGTAACTCTGTGCCGGGCCAAGGGAATCCCGGCCCGTGTCTGTGAGGGTTACATCACCACCGACGTCGCCAAAGGCGACACGCCGAAGCACAACTGGACCGAAGTGTATTTGGACAATCTCGGCTGGGTGCCGGTGGACCCACTCCACACCTTTCTCAATCTCGTCACCGTCGACCACCTTCGGCCTGTGTATCTTCAGCTAACCCATCAGCGTGTGGACAAGACACTGAAGGACGGGCACTTCTGGAGGTACGACTACGAAGGCGGCGAGATCAAGGTGCACGATTCCTTCACGGTGACGAAGCGTAAGGCGGAGTCGGGGAGATAACGGGGCCGTTTACGGCTTTGCCGGGGGACGAGACTCCTTCGATTCTAGTGTTTTCTTGCCGGTTTCGTCTTTGGACTCGCCTACCTCGCGCTGTGGAACTCTTTGCGTTTTCCAACCAGGCGGAACTGGCGGTGGAAGAAAATGGCTAGGATTTAACTTCACCTTCGTATCAATGTCGAAGACATTCCAAGTTATTTCGTCGCCATTGGGTAACTCTTCCCACCACCGAACGGGAATGTAATCCTTTGCGAAAAGCACCAGCTGCGCGCGAGAGAACTCCAGCCATTGTTGCTTTTTTCGCGGTTTGATTTCCAAGTAGATGTAATTCGCATCCTGCTTGGTCAACTTTATTTCAAACTGTCTAAGCGTCTCTTCCGCGTCGGCGTCTAGAAGGTTGGAGAAGGGTCCAAAGACTGGCAGCCGATATGGTCCGAACCAAGGGTGATCCCACTGCACGTAGAGCCCTTCATCTTTTGCGACCGCCCAAATTGAGACTGTTTTTTTGTCAGGTTCGTATAGATAGAGGTCACGCCCGTCCTGAACGATCAATGAATATTGCATTGGATTATTCTTCTGAATCATTCGCAATGCCGCTAAGTTCGGTTTCAGAAAGCGGAATTCACCTTGATATTCTGTTGTTGTGTTGGCCGCCTTATTCTTTCGGATTTGCGAACATCTACACACTATGCTCTCCCATGTTTTTCGTCGCGCGGAATACTCGGCTAATACATGACGTACCTTTTCGTCGACAGGTGCAGTTGGCGGTTCAGACGACGCCGTTGGTGGTTCGGCCTTCATCAGCTCCGCCGCCGGCTTCGTCGGCGCCGCTGGCTCAATCGCCGGCAACACCGGCGGCTCCGCGCAGGCGCACACCTGCGTCTGAACACCATCATGCCGGTGAATCAAATGCCAGCGATGGCAGGCCCATGCAGTTCCGCCGCTGGCGAAGGCGCCGGCGGTCAGCAGCAGGCAGGCGGCGATTTTGAATTTGTTCCAGAACATCGTGTTCAGCACTCCTTCCGTGAGAGATGCGACCGCGGGGGCGATCGCGGCTTCCGTTCCCGAAAACGCAGTCTTCATCGTGGCCCCGATCAGATGGGCCGACACGCTGCTGCTTGAAATTCCGGCCACACCGAGGGCGGCGACTCCCGGCGTGACGCCGCGGCGGCTCAGGCGGAAGCGCAGCTTCTCCTTCGCTCGCGCCAGCCGCGAGAGCAGCGTGCCCTTCGGCAGCCGCAGTTGCTGCGCCGCTTCTTCGTGCGATCTTCCTTGCAACTGGCAGAGGATGAACGGCAGGCGAAAGCGCTCTGGCAAGCGGTCGATTTCTTGATCCACGATCGGGCCCAGGTCGGACCATTCGGCGTCGGCCGGCGGCTTCACTTCTGGCACGGCCGCTTGCCGCTCGTGATGCTGGCGATTGGCCCCGGCCGTTCGCGCGCGAATGGCAATGCGCCGGGCCACGCGATGCAGCCAACCGGGCAACGACTCGCTTCGGCGAATGCGGCCGGCCTGACGGAGCAAAGCGAGAAACGTGGCCTGAAAGGCGTCGTCTACTTCCGCGGTTGAGCCAAGAACTCGGCGACAGGTGCCGAGAACCAGAATGCCGTGCCGCCAGACGAGCAGTTCGAACGAGGCTTCATCACGGCCGGCCACGAAGCGGCGCAGCAACTCCGCGTCGCTCACGCTCTCCGCCCCGCCGGCCTTCAGCGCGCGGCAGTGCAATTGCCGGATGAAGCCTTGCAATTCGACAGACACGCAGCCCTCCGTAGCACTGTTCGTAATGACCGGCTTCAGCCGGTCCGGCGACCCGCTGAAGCGGGTCACTACAAACTTGTTTCTATTTGAATTGTGTCGCGGCGAAAGGAAAGATTCCCGGTATTTTTGTGGAGGTGGGAGAAAGTGCAAGAGGAGTGCCTCGCACTAACGTAGCGGTGGCGTTTTCTCCCTCTCCCCCCGTTTCGGGGGGAGAGGGTTGGGGTGAGGGGGGTGGAC
>DATGHS010000131.1:0-2933 GCA_035307785.1 Gemmataceae bacterium | reverse complement strand
TCGAATACGGCGACGACGGCATCCTCACGGTCGAGATCCTCGATGCCTTCGCCAACCAGCGCAAGCGCTATGCGATCCAACAAGCGAGCGAAGACCAGCTATCCGTATCCCAGATCCAGAAGATGAAGCGGATCAACGAGGAACTGGTCAATCGCGGCGACCAGTTGGAAAATACGCTGGAATACCGCGAAGCGCTGGATGTCTTGAAGAAAACCGAGCAAGACGTGCTGCCCAAACTCGACAGCCCGGACGACCGCCGCGATCTCGAAGAGCTGTGCCGGCAAGTACGCCAGGCGATGACTGCGGCCGATAAGAACGCCATGGTGGCCGCGACCCAGGCGCTGAGCGATCGCTTGCTGAATTATGCGTATTTGCTGTGACAGAATCATGAAATTCGGAATGCGGAATTCGGAATGCGGAATGAAGGAAACCTGGATTACTCATTCCACATACCGCATTCCGCATTCCGCATTGGGGTGGTGATGCTGACCTGCCCGATGTGCAAGAAGACGTTGCCGAGCGGGACAACGCCCTGCCCGCGTTGCCGGGCCGATCTTACGTTGCTGGTGGAATTCATGGACAACCTGGACGAGCACCTGCAAAAAGCAGACGCAGCCATGAAAGCCGGCGAACTGGGCGAAGCGGTTTGGGCCTACATGAATGTGCTGGAGACTGATCCCGAGCATCCGGTGGCCGTGAGGCAAGTCCGGCAAGTGGCCACGGCCGTGCGCCAGTTCGATGAGGCGCGCCGCACCGGCCAGCGCACCATGCTGCTAATTGGCATCGGCGCAGCGCTGGCCGGCATCCTTCTCCTGGTAGTCATGTTCAGCGCTGGCTTCTGGATCGGCAAAAAGTACTCGTCGCGCATCTTTCCATCGGCAGTACCGCAACAATCGACACCTTGACCGCCTCCCTACCATAAGAGTGCTCCAAGCAATTGCCAGCGAGCATGACCTGCTTTGAAGTACATCATGGAGGAGGTGCCTCATGCTTCGTTACAGCTTTACCTGCGCTGCGCTGTTGGCCCTGTCCGCCCCGCTTTACGCAGACAACAATCCTGTTCCCAACTTGCCCATTCCACCGTCGGCAATTCCCAATATTCCCATTGCCCAGGCGGCCCTGAAATCCGCGCTGCCGTACGTGCAGGTGATCCACCAGGTCCTCGACTCCGTGACGAGGAAGGACTCTCCGATCAACGTGCAGGTGAAAACCGAAGGGAGCGAGCCACGCTCGGAATGGATCGTGCATCGCGTGAAAGCGAGTGTGTGGGTCGAACGCTCTTCGTCCAACTACCTGGGCGAGATCGATGTGCGCGTTACGATTCCTTGCTACCTGGAATTTGCGTTCGACCTGTCGCAGCTGAAGCGTGAAGATTTCCGCTATGACCCCGTGCGGAAACTCTTGATCGTCGATATGCCGGCCGTTTACATCCGCGAGCCGCTGCCGATCCTGGCGGAAATGAAGATTGAGCCGAAGTACAAGGGCCTGCGCAATATCGTGATCGACGCGGAGGCGCTCCAGGGGCTGGAAGCCACGGTGCTGCGGCAGGACTACCAGCCGGCCGCCCGCAATGTGGGCCAATCGGAATTAGCGACGGCACAACGCCGCGCCCGCGATATGATGCAGGATTATTTGCAAGGCATCTTTCGCCAGGCCGGCTCCGACGTGGAAGTGATTGTGCGGTAATTCCGGTCGATTGCGCTCCACCCACCAATCGTGCGGCCGCCTTGCACTTGCATTTTCCGCGGTCCACAGGCAACCGACCCCCTCCGCGAGGTTGCCTCATTCATCATCTCTATCATGACGAGTTGTTTACCTCTGCAATGCCGTCCTCATGCTTATCCGTCGGAACATCATAGAATTCAAAAATGCAAATCTACGTCAAAATACTCGTCCTGGCGATTATTCAGGCGGCGGCCGAGCTTTTACCCGTGTCGAGTTCCGCCCACGTTATTTTGGCGGAAAAGTTGATGGGCCTCGATCCTTCGAGCCCGGCCATGGTTTTTGTCTTGATCATGCTTCACACGGGGACGATGTTTGCCGTAATCGTTTATTTTTGGAAGCGTTGGAAAGCACAATTCTTTGCGGAGCAACGGCCTGCTGGTAGCGGAAGGCGCTTTCTCGTATCGGCATTGCTCGCGACCATCACGACCGGGCTGCTCGGCTTGGCGCTGCAATACTTGATCGAGCACGTGGTAATGGAACGACTACTGGGCCAGCCGAAGGGCGAAGTTGAACAGCTTTTCAAAAGTCTCCCTCTTATCGGAGCGGCCTTAGTTGCGGCTGGACTGTTGATTCTGCTATCGAGCCTGTTTGGCCAAAGCAATTCGAACCGGCAACTAACGCCGGCGAGGGCTCTTTGGATCGGCATGGTACAGGCGCTGTGTTTACCATTCCGCGGTTTCTCGCGCTCGGGTGCAACTATCTCCGTTGGCCTTATGTGCGGCCTGCCGCGCCGGCTGGCGGAAGACTTCAGCTTTGCCCTGGCCGTGCTTCTCACTCCCCCGGTCCTGGTCCGGCAAATATGGAAGTTGCTCCACAGCCCGGAGGTGGCGGACGCCCATCTCTTTGACCTCTTGGCCCCAGCGCTTCTTGGCATGGGTTTCTCATTTCTCGCGGGATTAGTGGCACTGCGGGTATTGTCGAGATTGCTGGAGGGAGGCCGTTGGTCGTACTTCGGCATCTATTGCCTCGTCTTCGCCGGAGTGATGTTCGCTGCGGCCTGGCAGGGAATTTAAGTTTTCGATGCATTCCGCCGCGATCCGGTTTGGTCAAAAAGGTTGAAGTGCGTTTGGAGAAATGGATCGGCCGAGCTCATGGTGCTTTGGAGACCGTTCCTGACTCCGTTAGCGCCTGCCGAGGCATTGGAACTGTTGAAAAGCAGCAAATTCAATTCGCGCCATACCTCAATTTTCACACTGTAAGCTCAATTC
>DATGHS010000130.1:0-5465 GCA_035307785.1 Gemmataceae bacterium | reverse complement strand
GCGCTTCCGGATCGCTTTCACCGCGCGAAATCGGCAAGCAAACGAGCGAAATCCTGACGGCGCGCGAGATTCGCGACAACCTGGCCCGCATGCGGGCAACCGGAGCTCGCGTTTCCTATCAATCGGTCGATATCCGCAAGTGGGAGATTATTGCCGACGTGCTCGCCAAGGTTCGATCCGAGTTTGGAGCAATCACCGGTCTGATCCACGGCGCGGGCGTGATCGAAGATCGCCTGATCGCGGATAAGACTGACGAGCAATTCGAACGCGTATTCGGCACCAAGGTCGACGGCGCGCTCAATTTGCTTCGAGCGACCGCGGACGATCCGTTGAAGTGCCTGGTCTTCTTTTCCTCATCCACGGCCCGCTTTGGCCGCACGGGTCAGGTCGATTATGCTGCCGGCAACGAAGTGCTGAACAAGCTGGCGCAACTGCAGGCCCGGCAACGGTCCGGTTGTCGCGTGGTGGCCATCAATTGGGGCCCCTGGGCCGGCGGCATGGTGACGCCGTCGTTGCGGAACTTGTTCGAAAAGGAAGGGATCGGCCTGATCCCGCTCGTGGCCGGTGCGCATTTCTTGTTGCAAGAACTGGCGGCCGGGGACGAGGCCGCCGAAGTCGTCGCGGGTGTTTGGAATCAAGGCTTACCGATGCAGCATCTGGATGAACGGCAAAGACTTGAGACGGCGCCTGCGAGTGCAGACGACTCGATCAAATCGCCGGCAGCATTCAATCTGGTCTGCGAGCGCCCGGTTGATCTTCGTAGCCATCCGGTTTTGGAGTCGCATGTCCTTGGCGGCAGGGCCGTCTTGCCAATGGCGTTGCATGTCGAATGGTTCGCCCATGCTGCGCTGCATGCCAACCCCGGCCTGCAATTCCAGGGGTTGAATAATTTACGTATTCTTCACGGCGTGCAACTTGAAGCCGACGAAGTGCTGTCCCTACGGCTTCTCGCTGGTAAGGCCAAAAAGCAAGACAATCAGTTTGTGGTTCCCGTAGAAATCCGCACCACGCGCGCCCAGCGCGAAATTTTGCACTCCCGAGCCGAAATAGTTTTGGCGAGTAAACTGCCAGCCGAGCAGCCGCGGCTAAACTTGGTGGGTTTACCACATTACACGCAGGCGCTCGCGGAAGTTTATCGATCCATTCTCTTCCACGGGCCAGCGCTCCAGGGTATCGACGACATTTCCGGCATGTCGCGCGATGGAATCGCAGCCCTGGTGCGGTCGGCGCCAGCGCCTGCCGAGTGGATGAATCAACCCGTCCGCCCTTCCTGGCTGGCCGAACCAATGGCGCTCGACTGTGCTTTCCAGTTGTTGGCGGTCTGGAGTGTCGAATTTCATGGCATGCCGTGCTTGCCATGCGCGCTCGGAATATACCGGCAGTTTCGGAAGGCATTTCCGCCAGACGGCACTCAGGTTCGCATTCAGATTTCGGAGGAAGCGTCGCAAATAATTCGCGCAAACATCGAGTTTCTGGATAAGCTGGGCCACCTCTTGGCTCGAATGGAGCAGGCGGAGTTCATACGCGATCCAAGCTTGACCGCGGCCTTTCGCGCCAGGCAATTGAATGCCGTTTCGGTTTAGGGCGAATTCACCTCGAGCAATGGTCGGAGCAGTCATCGACATGTCCTTGCAACCGCGAATCGCCATTGTCGGCCTCGGCGGCGTCTTTCCGGGCGCAGCGAACCTGGACCAATTCTGGGCCAACGTCGCAGCCGGCGTGGACGCTTCACGCGATGTTCCGGAAGGCCGCTGGCTGCTCTCGCTGGAAGACGCCTACGCGGAAGGCATCGCCGTGCCCGACCGGTTGTACTCGATGCGCGGCTATTATCTGGACAAGATTCCACTGGCTTTCGACACTCAAATCGAGCGCGAATTGTTAAATCAGCTCGATCCGCTATTCCACTTGATCTTGAGTGCGGGGCACCAAGCCTGGCGCGATGTGGTAACCGATAACGTGGATCGCCAGCGCGTTGGCGTGATTCTGGGCAACATAGCGCTGCCCACGGAAAAAGCGTCGGCACTGGCGCTCGAGATTCTGGGCCGTACTTTTGCCGAAAAGCTGGGATTGTCCAACGAGCAAGCGACCACGACCGATCCACTCAATCGGTATGTTACTGCTTTGCCTGCCGGCCTCTTGGGGAAGTCACTTGGCCTGGGCGGAAGCACGTACACGCTCGATGCTGCCTGTGCCTCGTCGCTCTTTGCACTGAAACTCGCGGCCGACGAATTGCGGGCCGGCCGGACCGATGCCATGCTAGCCGGCGGCGCCGCCCGGCCCGATTGCCTGTACACGCAGATGGGCTTCTCGCAATTGCGCGCGCTTTCCCCTTCCGGCTGCTGCTCGCCGTTTGACGCTGGTGCCGACGGACTTTTGGTCGGCGAAGGCTGCGGCATCGTCGTGCTGAAACGACTCGACGATGCATTGCGAGATGGCGACCGAATTTATGCCCTGCTGGCCGGCGAAGGAATCTCGAACGACGTAGAAGGTAACATCTTAGCTCCAGCCAGTGAGGGGCAGCTTCGCGCCATGCGTGGAGCGTACCGTAGGGCGGGCTGGCGACCTTCCGACGTGGATTTGATCGAATGCCATGCCACCGGCACACCCGTGGGCGATTCGGTTGAACTCACAAGCCTAAGCGCCTTATGGAGCGAAGAATCGTGCTCGCCCGGCCAGTGCGTAGTCAGCAGCGTGAAATCGTCGGTGGGACACTTACTAACTGGGGCGGGCGCGGCCGGGCTCATCAAAGTCTTGCTGGCGATGCAGCACGAAACTCTTCCCCCGACGGCCAATTTTAAGCAGCCAGCCGAAGCGCTGGCGAAGGCGAAGCCATTTCGAGTGCTCACGGAATCGAAGCTGTGGCCTCGGCGGAAGCCGACTACTTCCCGGAAGGCGGCAATCAGCGGCTTCGGCTTCGGCGGCACCAACGCGCACATTCTCGTGGAAGAGTTTCTCCCACCTGCGGCCACGGAAGTTGAACGAATCGTCGTTCCTGCCGTGCCCAGAGAAGCGGAACCCATCGCCATCGTCGGCATGGGCGCCCACTTTGGGCCATGGACTTCGTTACCGGCGGTCCGAGATCGCGTATTGGGCCATGGCAATGATGCCTTGTCGCCCACGGGTGCAAATTGGTGGGGCGTTCAAGAGAGTCATTGGTTCCGACATTCAGGTTTTTCAGCCGAAGCCGGTTCTGGCTTCTTCATCGATCAACTGTTGGTTTCACTTGAGCGCTTTCGAATTCCGCCCAAAGAACTGGAGGAGATGCTGCCGCAGCAACTTCTCATGCTCCAGGTCGCGGCCACGGCTCTGGACGATTGCCGAAATTGGGAACAACATCGGCTGCGCACCGGCGTCTTCCTGGGATTGAATCTGGACTTAAACACGACGAACTATCACTTGCGCTGGTCCACACTCGACCTGGCGCGCCGAAGGCTTCGCTCATCGGGCGTTGAACTAAGCGTAGGGGAATTCGAAGCCTGGCTGAACGCGCTTCGTGATGCTGCGCACCCGGCATTGAATGCCAACCGCGTGATGGGTAGTCTGGCCAGCATCGCTGCCAGTAGAATCGCGCGGGTCTTTCGCTTCGGCGGCCCAAGCTTCACATTGAGCAACGAAGAAATCTCCGGCGGACGAGCCATCGAAGCAGCCGTGCGCGCTTTACAAATGGGCGAAATCGATATGGCCGTCGCCGGAGCGGTGGATTTGGCCGGCGATGTACGGGCGGCGATGGGCCGCTACGCCCGCCTCGGGACAGAAGCCCTCGCCAGGCCCATTGGCGAAGGCGCTGCTGCGGTGGTCTTGAAGCGCCTGGCCGATGCCCAGCGCGACGGCAACGAGGTATATGCGGTAATTCGCGGCATAGGGTCGGCCTCCGGCATCACGGCAGAAGCCGCGACCCGCCGAGCTATGGAGCGCGCTCTTAGTGACGCGCAACGAACGGCTCAAGAGCTTAATGATGTTGAGAGCCTGGCGGCCGACGCCGGCGATGCGTCGCTGGCGATCGGCGACACCGGGGCAGCCTCTTTTCTCGCTTCGCTTCTGAAAGCGACATTTGCCCTTCATGAAAAAACCGCACCTTCGCCGGAAAACTGCCTGCGGCGCCTGGCCGTAAGCGGTCAGAGCATCGACGGCAATTGCATTCACCTCATTGTGGAGGAAGGCGAAGGGGGCCCGTTACCTCGCCAATTCGCCAGGCCGCGCGCGGAAGAGACATCCACCGGCAAAAAGGTTACCATTCGCATCGGCGGGGCGCCGTTCGTTCTGCCTCCGTTTCCGCAAGGACACCGAAGCCTACCGACGGCTCAATGGACCGAATCGGCGCGCATTGAAGTGCCCGATTCCAATTCCTCTCTCGTCATCGAATTCATCGCGGTGCAGGCTGCTACTGCCGAAGCACATGCGCGCTACTTGCAATTTGTCGATGCCGGAACTCGCCATCTGGGCGCGGCAATGGCCTTCGCGCAGGATCTGCTCGCCGTTGCTCCGGGAGAGTCCGAGGTCGTGGAAGCCAATTTCGTTGTTGGCTCGCCTTCGCAAGCGACGGATCGCGCGAAGCCGGCACTGGACACCGCCATGTGCTTCGAATTTGCTGATGGCTCGATTGCTCAGGTGCTGGGCGCCGAATTCGCTGAAGTCGATCATCATCCCACGCGAGTGCGCCTGCCTTCCGGTCCGCTCATGCTGGTGGACCGGATCATTACGATTGAGGGCGAGCCGCGGTCGCTGCAATCGGGTCGGCTGGTGACTGAGCATCACGTCCATTCCCAGCGCTGGTACCTGGCAGAAGGAATGATCCCGCCGAGCATCGCCATCGAATCGGGCCAGGCGGACCTGTTTCTTTCGGCCTATCTCGGCATCGACTTCGTCACGCGCGGCCTCGCCGTTTACCGGCTGCTAGACGCCAGCGTGACCTTCCACCGCGAGTTGCCACAGCCCGGCGAGACCATCCGCTACGACATTCACATCGACCACTTCTTCCGCCAGGGCGAAACGCATTTGTTCCGCTTCCGCTTTGAAGGAACCGTAAACGACGAACCGCTGCTCACGATGCAAAATGGGTGTGCCGGCTTTTTCACGGCAGCTGAACTTACCGCGGGTAAGGGCATCGTTCAGACGGAAATCGACAAACGGCTGATGCCGGGCAAACGGCCCGGCGGTTGGGAAGAGTTGGCTCCGTTGCGCGGAGTGGAATCATACGACGAGCGACAACTGCAAGCTCTCCGCAACGGTGACCTGGCAGCTTGCTTTGGCGCCGATTTCGAGCTGCTGCTGCGCAAGCCGCTCACGGTTCCTGATGGCATGCTCAAACTCGTGGATCGCGTCGTTGAACTTGACCCGCACGGCGGCCGTTTTGGCCTGGGCCGCATTCGCGCCGAGATGGACATCGAGCCGAATGCCTGGTTCCTGACTTGTCATTTCTGCGACGACCAGGTGATGCCCGGCACGCTTATGTACGAATGCTGCCT
>DATGHS010000129.1:0-9715 GCA_035307785.1 Gemmataceae bacterium | reverse complement strand
CGCTCGGCGACCGCAGCAAGTGGAAACCGCGCTGGCCGGAACTGAAAGAGTATTACGTGAAGATTGGCCAGGGTGCGCTGGTGCGCGAAGGCGATGCAGCCACGATCATCAGCTATGGCCGCACCCTGCCACTGTGCATGCAAGCGGCAGATCAGGTGCAACAGGAGACCGGCCAAAGTTGTGATGTCATCGACTTGCGCAGCATCTTCCCTTACGACTGGCCGCTCATTCGGCAGAGCGTAGCCAAAACCGGTCGGGTGCTGATCGTGAATGAAGACACGGAAGTTACGAACTTCGGCGAGCATTTATTGCGGCGGGTAATCGACGAGTTTTTCTATGACTTGCTGGTGAAACCGAGAGTTTTGCAAGGCAAGCACGTGCCGGGCATTGGGCTGAACCCGGTGTACGAGCAAAATACGGTTCCGCAGTTGCTGCAAGTGCTGCAAGCGGTGCGAGAGATTGTGACGGAAAAGGCATAGCCATATGGACTTTCCTCTTCCCGAACTTGGTGAAGGCGTGTACGAGGCCGAACTCGTGCGCTGGCTGGTGAAGCCGGGCGAACATGTGCAGCACGGCCAAACGCTAATGGAAGTGATGACCGACAAGGCAACGATGGAAGTGCCGGCCCCGTTCAGCGGTATGATTACCGAGTTAAAGGCCGAATTGGGACAGCAAGTGAAGGTTGGCTCGGTGGTGCTGACCTACGAAGGTGCGGCAACGGACCAGCCAGTCGAGCCAGTTGCGTCGGTGCCGGCGACAGCAGTGACGAATGGTTGCCAGAAAAAAAAAGCTCCGGTGGTCACAACTGCAGCATTCGTCAAGGCGGCGCCTTCGGTTCGCCATCTCGCACGCAAGCTTGGCCTCGATCTGGCCCAGATCCACGGTTCCGGCCCCGGTGGCCGTATCTTGCATGAAGACTTGGCGGCATACCTTACTCCGCGACCCGACGGCAGGACGGCAGTCCCGGCTCCCCGCGAACCGCAATTGGACCTCGGCGTGGCCGGAAGCCGAATCAAAATGGCCGGCTTGCGCCGCCGTATCGCGGAGCATATGGTCGCTGCCAAGCGAACTATTCCACACATCAGCTACATTGATGAATGCGATGTTTCCGACCTGGTGCACCTGCGCTTACAAGCGCTCGAATCGTTTGCGCAAAACAACGTGAAGCTCACGTATCTGCCGTTCATCGTCATGGCGGTCGTGCGTGCGTTGAAAGAGGTGCCAATTGCCAATGCCACATTCGACGAGAAGGCCGGCGAGATTGTGCTGCACGACGCCTATCATATCGGTATCGCCGCGGCGACGCCCAATGGATTGATCGTGCCCGTGATACGCGATGCGGATAAGAAATCGATCTGGGAATTGGCCCGCGAGATCGAACGACTCAGCGCAGATGCTCGTGCTGGGAAATCGCGCCGCGAAGACTTAGGCGGCAGCACCTTCAGCATTACGTCCTTTGGCAGCATCGGCGGGCTCATGGCCACCCCGATCATCAATCACCCGGAGGTGGCGATCATGGGCATCGGCAAGATCGTGAAGCGGCCGGTGTACAACGAACATGGCGGAATCGTGCCGGCAGAGATGGCGTATCTGTCATTTTCGTTTGATCACCGGGTCATCGATGGGGCGGTGGGGGCCGTCTTCGGAAATGCAGTGATCAAGCAGCTGAAAAACCCAGCGGCGCTGTTGTTGCCTGCGAGATTCTGAAAAAGTGGCCCACGGATGCACACCGATTTCATAACACGGATCCACACAGATCAGAAATCGAATTAGATTCGATCCGTGTAAATCCGTGTTACGAAGTCCGTGTTCCTCCGTGGGGTGTCGGTATTTTCACTCTGTGCTGGCGAAAATCGCGTTCCGCACCGACTCGGCAATCGTTTCGTTGCGCGTCTGCACGTTGCCCGCCACGTCGAGATAAATCTTATCTTCCAAAATCTCTTTCAAGACAATCGCCAGCTTGTCGCTGGTCTTCAGATCGACCAGCGGCCTGGCACCAGTATTCAGTGCGACCATCCGCTTTTGAATCAGCGTCGATAATTTGAACCGGCCACCGATTTTGTTCACAATCGATTCTTCCTTCAAGTCATCCAGCATGCTAGGGTCTCCCAAACAATGGAACCAAAATGGAATGAATTTCCTGTACGGCTCGCTCCACCTCGTCGTTCACCACCTGATACTGATATTCGCCGGCATGCGTGAGTTCGCGGGCCGCGTTTCGCAAGCGCAATTCAATCGCCTGCTCGGTCTCCGTATGGCGGTCCCGCAAGCGCTGCTCGAGCACCACCTGCGAGGGCGGCTGCAAAAAGATCGACACGTGGTCGGGGCACTTCACGCGCACCTGCGCGGCCCCCTGCACGTCGATGTCGAGGATCACTCCTTCGCCCTTCTCGCGAAACGGCTCTACCTGCTCCTTCAGCGTGCCGTAGCAATTGCCGTGCACTTCTGCATGCTCCAGGAATTCGTCCCGCGCGATGCGCTCCAGGAATTCCTGCTTCGGCAGAAACCAGTAATCGCGGCCATTGACTTCTGACGGCCGCGGCTGTCGGGTCGTGGCCGAAACCGACAGATGCAACGGCAAATCCCTCCGCGCCAGCAGTCGGGCAATCACCGTCGATTTCCCGCTGCCGCTCGGCCCGGAGATAATAATCAGGGGTCCCTTGGCCATTCGCATCTCAGAGGTCAGGAGTCAAAGATCAGAGGTCAGAATTACAAAGGAAAGAGGCGACAGCAATTACTTTCTGATTTCTGACTTCTGACTTTTGACCTGTGACTTCTGCTTTGTTACTCCACGTTTTGAATCAATTCCCGAATCTTCTCCAGCATCGCCTTAATTTCCACCACGTGTCGCGACACCGTGACGTCGCTGGCTTTCGAGCCGATGGTGTTGGTTTCGCGGCCCATTTCCTGCACCAGGAACTCGAGCTTGCGGCCCGGCGAATCACTCTCTTGCTGCACCACATCGCGAAATTGGTTGAGGTGGCTATCCAGGCGAACGGTTTCCTCCGCGATGTCGCTGCGGTCGGCAAAAATGGCGACCTCTTTCATCAAGTCTTCGGCCTGCACGATGATCGACGTGTCGGTGAGCAGGCCGCGCACGCGTTCGAGCAGTCGGTCGCGGTAACTGCTGGCGACTTCGGGAATGCGCCGGCGAATCTGTTCGAGTTCGCCGGCAATGCGATCGCGCAGGGCGAGCAGCTCCTGGGCCATGTGCTGGCCTTCATCTTGCCGCATCTTTTGAAAACGCCCGACCGCTTCTTCCAGCACACGCTCCAGAATCGGCCACTCTTCTTCCGCTTGAAACGAGGCCAAGCCGGGCTCCGGAGCGACGCCCGGCAAATGCACCGCTTCAGGCAGCAAGCTATTGATGATAGTCCGGTCGAGGCGCATTTCCGCGCCAAGCTGGGAAATCTGCTCCAGGTAGCTTCGCAGCGCCGTGGTGTTGAGCCGGAAGTCCGCCGCCTTGGCCGTGCGCTCGGAGCGGATGTGAACCTGGATCGTGCCGCGGCGAATTGTTTTGCGCAACACCCGTTCGATCTCCGGCTCGAACAGGTTGTACGGTTCGGTGGCGCGGGTGGTGATTTTCAGGTAACGGTTGTTGACAGCGCGGAGTTCGACCGCAATTGACAGGTTGTCGCTTTGATGGCGGGCTTCGCCGAATCCGGTCATACTGAGCAGCACGCCCACCTCACTGGTGAGATTCGGGAAAATGCACTAAGGAAGAATATCGATTCTTAAACTGTAGCCGTAGGCTTTAGCCTGCGGCTACAAATCTGTCGGAGCTCCATCGGTGTTATCGGTGAAATCAGTGGTTGGCTCTGCAATTCTACTTGATGATCGAACTCGGATGTTCTTTCACGTAGCGACCTTCGATCTGCACCAGTTTCACTTCAACCACGATCAGCACCGCCCAGACGGCCGCCACAATGAGCGTGATGCGCGTGAACAGGTCGCCGGCCCGCGAGCCGAAGGGACTGGAGCCACCCACGCCGCCAAAGGCGCCAGCCAAGCCGCCGCCCTTGCCGCGCTGAATGAGGATGATCCCGATCAGGATCAGACCAGTCAGCAGCACGACCGCATTCAGCAAGTAGACATACCAGGAAACACCGAGCAAAGTCACGACAGCACTCCTGAGCCGTGGGATTGCGAATCCTTACCGACGCAATTTAAGAATGTGGAATTATAGCCATAATTCCAGCGGGCGAAAAGAGCGCTATGCTCGCACTTTGCGTCATTTCCGAAGAACGACGCGACTGCCTTATTGGCCCAAAACCAATGGACAACCAAGCGTGTCAAACTCTCTGGCGTGGATGCCCGTAAACATGCACGATTCCGCTCCGCTCCCAAGACTCCGCGTCGCGGCTAACCTTTGGCCGATTATCACAAAAAAAATGCTTCTTCAGGCAGCGCAAACGCTGAGGATGAGGTATCCTTCTATAAAGGTGCCTCTGCGCCCAGAGGCACGGGCAAAATCCACCGTAATCCGGGCTTCATGAGAGCGGGCCCGTTTCGCCTGGCGGAAAGTGGGGGCGGGATGTCGGTTCCAGCGACTGCCGAAGATCTGGTGCAGCTCATTCGCAAGAGCGGCCTGCTCGACGAGTCGAAATTAAACGCGTTCCTGCAAAAGAACGTTGCCGAAGTTCAGGGCGATGCCAAGTCCCTGGCGGCGTTCATGGTCCGCCAGGGCCTGCTCACGTACTTCCACGCCGAACAATTCCTGCTCGGCAAATGGCGCGGCTTCACCCTTGGCCGCTACAAGCTTCTGGAACGCATCGGCGTTGGCCGCACTGGACAAGTCTTCCTCTGCGAACACGTGTACATGCGCAAAAGGCTAGCCATCAAGGTCATGCGGCCCACCAAGGCCGAAGATCCGGTGACTCTCGGCCGCTTCTACCGCGAGGCCCGCGTGGCTTCCGGGCTCGACCACCCCAATATTGCCGGCACCTACGACATCGACCAGGATGGGCCGCTGCACTTCCTCGTGATGGAATTCGTGGACGGCACCTGCTTGTCGGAAATCGTGAAGAAGTTCGGCTCGATGAATGTGCTGCGGGCGAGCCACTACATTCGCCAGGCTGCGATGGGCCTGCAATACGCGCACCAGCGCGGCATGATCCACCGCGACGTCGAACCGGGCAACATCATTATCGACCGCAAGGGTACGGCCAAGCTGCTGGATATGGGTCTCGCCCGCTTTTACCGCGACGACTCGGACTTGCTCACGATCAAGTACGACGATAAAAACGTTCTTGGCACGGCCGATTACATTGCCCCGGAGCAGACCCGCAATAGCCGGGCTATCGACGTGCGGGCCGACATCTATGGCCTGGGCTGCGCGTTCTATTTCGCGCTGGCCGGGCACCCGCCGTTTCCGGACATGTCGCTGGCGGAGAAGATCATTGCCCACCAAACCAAGAAGCCGCGCTCGTTGCGCGAAATCCGGCCAGACGTGCCCCAGGAACTGGCGCGCCTGATTGACAAGATGATGGCGAAGGATCCGAAGGATCGCTTCCAGACCGCGCAAGAAGTGGCCGACGCGCTGGAAATGTGGACGCAAGTGGCGATTGATCCTCCGCCCGCTGCCGAGATGCCGCAACTCAGCCCCGCCGCGAAGATTGAGGGCTACTTCGGTTCGTCTTCGCCGGCCGCGGCGCTGGCCAATCGCGATGCCAGCCACGTGCGGCCGGACGAGCCCGCCCGCTCGCGCTCGATGTCGAGCCCGATGTTGAAGTTGCCGGATATCGATGCCGATCTCGAGCGCGCGATCACGGTGCCCCTACCGCCGGGATTCAAGCTTCCGGCCGCCGCTTCCACAACGCCAAGCCCAAAGCCGGCTGCCGCGACCGTCCCAGTGCTGGCTAGCGCTAGCGCCACCCCGGCTCCGGTCAAAACGGGCGGTTCGGTCGTCGAGTTAGTTCTTCCGCCAGGTAAACCACCTCCCCCCAAAACCTCGGCCCAGTGGGCCCAATCGTTGGAGACCCACTCGGTGGCCGCGTCGGGTGCAGTTACGCCTGCTCCGATGAAGGCCGCGCCCACCAGCACGCCGGAACTAGAGTTGTCGCATACTCCGGGTCCGAAGCCGCGCCAAATCCCCGAGCCGCCGCCAATGCCGCGCCAACCATCGCGGCCAAACCTGCCAGGCATGGCGTTGCCGAAGCCGCCGCAATCCGAGCCGCCGAAGCCAACCAAGTTGCCGGAACTACCCAAGGCCGAAGCGCCGAAGGCCGAGCCGCCCAAGCCGGGCCTGGAATTGCTGCGTCCGTCGAACACGCCTGGCCTGCCGTTCTTGCCGCAAGCGGACCTGGCCGGTGACAGCCCGAGGCGGCCGAGCTTTGCCAATCTGCAAGTGCCGCTCGATCCGCCGCGTTCACCGATTCTCGATCGGCCGGTGCCGGGCGTCGAACAATTAAAGTCGCCGTCGCGCGAAGCGCCGAAGCCGCCGCCGGTCGATCCGGTCCGGCCCAGCCGCGATTTGCGCCGCTACACGTCACCCGACATTACGCCGAAAGAGATTATTCCCGAAGGCATGCGCCGGCCACCGATCTACCAGCCGCCGAACCTGATGCCGTTTTTCAATCAGCCGGTGCCGAAGCCCAAGCAAGGCCCGTCGCTTTTGAGTTGGATCTTCCGCTGGTTTTTGATGACGGTGATTTCGATCAGCATCGGCGCCGCGCTGGGGGCGGTAGTGTTCTACCTGTTCCCGCGAATTGCGATGCAGATATCGGAGTATATTCTGCATCCGTGATCGGAAAAACGAGCCGGAAGCGTAGGCGACGGTTCGCCGCGATCCGTCGCTTACGCTTCTCCTCAGTCTCACTTCTTTTCTTTTAGCTTCCACTCCTCATCAAAGAATCCTGCCGCCGCGATGCCGCCGGGGGCTCGACTTGTCACCGGCTTGCTGATGTCGATAATCGCATAGTCCGGCAGCTTCGGCACCTGCCGCGCGTTGTTGAGGTAGTCGTATTCGCGGAAGGTGAAGCCGCTGTTCAGTACCACGTACTTCTTTGGGTTCAGCGGATTGGGATAAATCAGCACCGGCACATGCTGACCAGCGCTAAATTCCTGCGATCCAAGCCGCACCACCTTGCCGTCCCAGTTCAGTGGCAATTTGCCGGCGATCTTTTCCAGAATCTTATTGCTGCTCGGATCGCCCCAGAGGACGAGATTGCTCGATGCAATATCGGCATCGGTGATTTCGCTGTCTTTCTTGACGATGGCCTCGCCGCGGAATTGCCGCCGCCAGTGGTCGATGGCGTGGGCCATTTCCGCTTTCACCCAGTCGCCGGTCTTCTCGTGCAGCGGCGTGCCGGTGGGCACGACCATGATGAAGCGATCCATGAATGCATCATCTATGGGGCCCTGCAAGCCATGCCGCTTGCGGAGCGTGCCGTCGTCGACGGAATCGACGACTTTCCATTTGCCATCGACCTTGCGGAAATGGGCGGTCCAGGAGCGGTCGGAGCCCGCTCGAGGAATTCTGTTCATTGGTTCAATAGCATTTGGCTCGTTGATAGATACGGCCGGTCGGGTTTGGAGACCTTCGGGAAATTCTCCTGGACCAAAAATCACCGTGAATGCGCTCACGTTCTTCGCGCGTAGGTTAATGCCGCCAACGAACGGATGCAAAACGCCTTCCAACCAGGCCTCCGACCATTCCTCTTCCGAACCATCGATCTGTAACCATGCCACGCGGTTGTATCGAAGTGTATATGTCGAAAACCGGATGCGTTTTGCTACTCGATCCCGCCCCATCTCCGCAATGGCGTCAATCCGCCGGTTGACTTCCTCTTTCGCTTTCGGCTCGTAGCGATGCTCGGTCTTCGGGCCGATGATGTGCGTGAGCGTCATGCCTTCTTTTTCCAGCGCTTTCGCCATCATGTCCGCGGCTTGCTTTTGGCGGTCGATCTCGCCGCTGTAGGCGACCGTGGGCAGGTTGAACAGGTTCAGGGCGTAATCGGTGCAGTCGTACCAGTGCCAGAGTTTTTGCTCGTACCAGGTGGGCTGCACTTTTTCGTTTTGAAACACCTTCAGGAAATCGGCGGTCTCCGAGAAGCCGGCGCCGGGGGCGGCAGCGCAGAAGAAGCCGGGGTAATGCACCGCGAACTGCCAGCAGGCAGCCCCGCCCATCGAGAAGCCGCGGATCACGAGCCGGTTTTCGTCGATCGGGTAATGCTTGCGGGCATTCTCATACGCTTCGAACAGATCGACCTCGCCGGCAAACTTGTTGGCACAGCAATAGCGGCCATACAGGTGCAGCACAAAGGCATTGGGCGGCGCGAATTCGCCCTTGCTCGTCATCCGCCCGTTGATGAAGCTCAACTCGGTGAGCTTTTCGCCTCGGCCATGGCACCAGAAATCGAGCCGGTACTTGTGCGGGTACTTCGGGCTATAGGTTTCCGGCACCACGAGGCCGTAGGGCTGGATCGAATCGTCGATCTTCGACTTGTAGCCGCGCACGACGAGGCCGGTGGCGGTGTTCCACGGCGCGTTGCCGGAGCGCAAGTCGCGAGCGCGCGTCATGCCTTCCTGCAACTGCTTCGTGGCGACCGCGACTTCTTTCGGGTCGTAGAACTCGTCGTACTTCAGCGCCCATTCAACGGATTTGTGGAAAATCTGCACGTCGGGCAGGAGTTCGAGCAGGTCGGGCTTGGCTTTTAGCGTGGTGCGCAGGTCGTCGATTTCCTTGCCGAGAAGGTCCAACCCTGCTTGCAGGCGGGCACGGTCGGCTTCGGAAATCTTGATGCCGGGCGGCGGAATGCGCTTAACGTTGGCGGGGTCATTGTCGCCGGGGCCGTCGGCCCGCGCGGCAGCCAGGAGGAGAAAGAATGCGAGGAGGGAGAGGAGAATGCGGGGCATGTTCTTTACCTCAGGAGGGCAAGTAGTCTCCCCTCTCCCCTGGGGGGAGAGGGGACGGGGGTGAGGGGTAGAGGGAAGTGGCGTTTGGTAGTCGCTCACCCCCACACCCCAACCCTCTTCCCTCAGGGGGAGAGGGAATGGTCGGTCACTTCTGCTTCGCCGGCGGCGTTATTTGCTTGTCAATCTGATATTTCATCATCACTCCCGCCGTCACTAGCGCGCCGATTACGATAAGGCCGGCAAATGCGAGCACAATCAGGTAGCCATATTGCTCGAAAAAGGAGCGCTTGCGGGGCCGGCGCCGTGGCAAGCGCGTGGTGGGCCGGGATTTCTCGGCGGGCTTGGTCTCCGGCGTTTCCATCTTCTTCGCCGAGGCGCTATCACGCTTGGGAATGAATTCGGTATCGCCGCCTGGAACGACAATTGTCGGCGCTACCGAAAGCACCACCGACGAGGTAGCTCCGGCCTTGCTGAAGGGCAGCAGCAGGCGCGCGACCTCCGCAGGGGTTTGTGGCCGGTCTTTCGGGTCCTTCGCCAGCATGCGTTCAATGAGTTGCGCTACTTCCGGCGGTATGTCCGCTCGAAGTTCGACAATTCGTTTGGGCGCCTTCTCTTTGTGGGCGGCGAGCTTTTCGTACACGTTTCCTTCGGGGAATGGCGGATGGCCGGCCAGCAGGAAATAAAAAGTGCAGCCGAGGCTGTAGATATCGGAGCGAATGTCGGCCAGGCGGGAACTCATCGCCTGCTCCGGGGCGATGTAATCGGGCGTGCCCATCACCATATCAGGCCCGCTGGTTGCGGCTTCCGGATCGGCGAGAAAGCGGGCCATACCGAAGTCGAGAATCTTGATTTGTCCTTT
>DATGHS010000128.1:0-6601 GCA_035307785.1 Gemmataceae bacterium | reverse complement strand
GCCGATCTCGCTGGCCCGGCGCTGGAGGTTCAATTGCACGAGCAGCCCCGTAAGCATCAGAGCCGAGACGATGAGGAAGAAGCTGAAGCTCAGGAACAGCATGCCGTAATCCTGGCCGCCTTCGCTAGCTGCGTCGGCCCGGGCGCGCAAATCCTGCCAGATGAAGCCGCCTTCTTCCGGCCGCAGTTCTTCGTGCAAGACCTTCTTGAACTCCTTCGTGCGCTCTTCCCAATTCACCTTGTCCGAATCTTCGCCGGGCACAGCAAGGCGGATCGACGTGAGCTTGCCATACCGGCTGGCCCAGAGCTTCTGTCCGGCCGCCAGCGTGACATACGCCTTCGGCGTGGCTTTGTGCTTTTGCCAGAAATTTTCATCGCGCTTTTGGATTCGTTTGTTGTCGAAGGGAAAGGGTGGATTCCAATCGCGAATCGACAACCTATCGGTGATCCCGGGGAAGCCCGGCGTGAGATGCGGGTCGGCTGCCGCCGTTCGCATCGCCCTCGGCTCGGGTGCCGGCCGGTCGATTTCGAGTGGAACACGGCCCTTCAACTTGAATTCGGCCTGCTTTTCGCGCAGTTGCCCGTCCGCCAACTCCGGCTCGAAGAAGTTGAGCGTGATCGTGGAACCAACCGGCACATCCTTCAGAGGCGAATCCCTCCAGTCGGCCAGGATGATTTCATTGTCGGCCAGCGAAGTCACGCCTTCAGGCAGAAACGGCCCCAACGGCGGCGGCGCTGACGGATCGAGGGCCGCCACGACAGAGTACGGAATCGATTGCTTGTCTTGCGAAATGCTGTTAGCGAGATAAACGAGCGTGGGCGCGGCGGTGAGATTCATGCGCTTCGCCGCGCGATCGACAGCGCCGGCAACGGCGGGCGAGAGGATCGATTCTGTGCTTTCGACGCTGAGGTAGCGGCCCGGCGCTTCGACGCGGATGCCCCAGTCCTCGAGTGAGATGAGGTTGGGGAGATCGCGCTGGTAGTCGGCGAGGTTCCCGCCTTTGGCAAATAAGGCGTTTCCCCGACCCTTTGCATTGATGGCCTCTTGGAGCGCGGGTAGGTAAACGAAAACATTGCGCGTTGGGCCCGGACCCGGAATGGGCCGAAACTGAGCCAAAACAGAGCCATCTGAAACGATTCGGCCTACTGGCAGAGTGAGGGACAAAGATGTCTGTTCGGAATCGCGTCGCCCGAGAATCGATTCTCTCGGAATTGTCTCGATACGTGACAGACGAATTGTGATCGGCATCGACTCTGCCGCCAGCCCATGGGCTGTTTCCTCGGATAGAAGCACACCGTTTTTCAAGGTCGCGTCGTCGGCCCACTGGGGAACCGGCTTGTTAGCATATGCTGCACTTTGCAGCCCTAAATCAAGCCAGGAACTCCTAATTGCGGCGGATGCTGATGCTAAGCCGTATTTGTGTGCGAAATTCTCGACTGAGTTAATGCCGATTATGGTAACACCAGACACATTCCGGGCATCGTCGTTGGCGGATCGCAAGGAGCCCTGTAACAGAATCGCTCCGTCAAGCGTGCGACTGTTATTTTGCGATTTGGGCGCGGCGATAAATCTTGGACTGACCAACAAATAATCGATCCCCGCTCGCTGTTCGTCCGCGCGTTCGCGCAGGCTGCCGCGCAGGGAGTCGCCGACCAGCAGCGCGCCGGTGAGCACGGCCGTGGCCACAGCCACGCCCAGCACCACTGCCAGGTTGCCGCGCCAATGGAAGCGCAGGTTGCGCCAGAGTAAGCGCCGTGTGGTCATGAACCTTCTTTCCAAGCCGCGGGGCGAGTCTTCGAGCCCCGCGGGTCGGTGTACCAACTACCCGCGGGGCTCGAAGACTCGCCCCGCGGCTTGATCAAGTCAACAATCCGTCATTCATCTCCATCCGGCGGGGGAACAACGACGCAAGTTCCATGCTGTGCGTCACCGCCATGAGGATCGTGTTTTGCTCGCGGTGCAGTTGCAGCAACAGTTCGGCCACGGTTTTCGCGGTTTTGCGATCCAGATTGCCGGTCGGCTCGTCCGCGAGCAGAAGCATCGGCTTCTGGATCAGCGCCCGGGCGATGGCCACGCGCTGCCGTTCGCCGCCGGAGAGTTCCGCGGGGCGATGATCGAGCCGGTCGGACAGGCCGACGCGGCTCAGCAACTCGCGGGCCCAGCTTTCATGCGAATTCGGTTTTGCCGAGCGGTCCACGAGTGTCGGGATCAGCACGTTTTCCAACACGGTGCATTGCGGCAACAGGTGATGATCTTGAAATACGAAGCCGATATGCCGATTGCGAAAATCCGCGAGAGCCGATTCGGAAAGCTGGAACGGACTGGTTCCTTCCAGTTCGACGCTGCCGCTCGTGGGCCGGTCGAGCGTGCCGAGAATGTGCAACAGCGTGCTTTTGCCGGAGCCCGACGGGCCCATCACTGCCAGCGCTTCGCCGCGCGCCAGCGTGAGATCAACGCCCTTTAGCACCGCCAGCGGCCCGCTGCGAGTGGAGTATTCCTTGCGAAGATCGTGGACAGACAGGGGCATCCTGTTTCCTGCGTTGAGTCAAAATTAGCCCACGGATGAACACCGATGGCAGCAGGATGAACACGGATCACAATCATTTGTTTTCTTATCCGTGTTCATCCGTGTTACGAAGTCCGTGTTCATCCGTGGCCACTCTTGAAGTTATATCGATTGCGCTTTCGTTACAGCACCGTTACAACTTTTCGGCCCAATTTGTCGTTTAATATGTAGGTAAGCCACAGTGAACCATTTCGCGCGTTTGTGTCTAGCTGGAGGAATGCCAATGACGCGGAATTTCATGCAAATAATGCTGGTGCTGGTCCTGGCTTCGGCCGCGGCCATTTCGAGTTGGAGCGAGGAGCCGAAGAAAGACACCAAGCCCAAGGAGCCGGAAAAGATGGACATGACCGACCAATTCAAGGAGTGGAACTCTGACAAGTTCAATTCGCCGCCCACGGAATTCCGGCAAGGACACGTCACGCCGCGCGATCTCGATGCCAAGGCCATCAAGACCACGGAGGTTGGCTTCACCATTCAACTGCCGAGCGGCGCCCCGGTGCCCACGCCAAGCGTGTACAAGGGCAAGGTTTTCGTTAGCGGCGGCTTCCACAGCAAAGAGTTCTATTGCTTCGATGCCGAGACCGGTAAACTCGTTTGGGGCAAGAACCTCGACGACGACGGCCCCACGGCCGCGGCCTGCGAAGACGGCGTGATCGTCTTCAACACTGAATCGTGCACGTTGTTCGCCCTGGAGGCCAACACCGGCAAGCAACTCTGGTCGCTCTGGCTGGGCGACCCACTCACCAGCACGCCGACGATTGCCAATGGCAAGGTTTTCACTTCCTACCCGGCCGCCGGCCGTGGCGGGCAGGTGCCGAATGACCCGCCGAATGCGCAGCCGAATGAAAAGAAGCAACCGCGAGGCAGAAAGGGCAACCCGCCCTGTTCGCACGTCTTGGCCGCATTGGAACTGAAGACCGGCAAGATTCTTTGGCAGCGCTGGCTCGACAGCGACGTAATGTCGGCCCCGGTCGCCGTGGAGAAGGAATTGTTCGCCACGTCGTTTTCCGGCGTGGTGTACAAACTCAATCAAGAAGACGGCAGCGTCATCTCGGCCACCAAGTGCCGGGCGACTTCCGCGCCGGTCGTGGTCGGCAACAACGTGTACATGACCAAGCGGGCCGACGATGGCAAGGGGGGGAAAGTCGAAGAGTCGATTGCGCGGCAGGAGAGGGCCAGCAACGTCATCCTTGCCGAATCCGAGAAAAAAGAGGCCCCGCATTTGGACGACAAGGTTCAGGATCAATCCAAGCTCAAGGGGCAAGGCGGCGCACTGGATGCCGGCAACGGTTTTGCGGGCGGCGCCCCGCAAGCGGCGAACCCGAATGCCGCCTGGAAAAACGTCGGCCAGAGTAACGTCTCCACCATGCAGGCGTTCCAGGGTTCGCGCATCCTGAATTACGATGGCCGGAACTACAACTGCATGGGTGATGAATGCGTTTGTACCGATCCGGCTTCCGGAAAGGAATTGTGGAAGTTCAAGCTCGACGGCGATCTGAAAAAGGAAGGCGGCTTCCTGGCAGCGCCGCCGGCCGAGGCGGGCGGCGAGCTATTCCTGTCCACGCTCAACGGCGAAATCCTGCGCGTGGACCCGATGACCGGCAAGGTCACGCAGAAATACAAGGTTGGCGCGCAGCTGCGCTTCCAGCCCGCGGTCGAGAATGGCAAGATCTACGTCGGCACGCAAGACGGCAAGATCGTCTGCATCGACACCGGCGACAAGAAGTTCACCGGCTGGCCCTGTTGGGGCGCGAATGCGGCCCACACCGGCGTACCAGATAAGAAATAAAGGCCACGGATAAACACAGACTTCGTAACACGGATGAACACGGATTATAAAAATCTATTTTCTGATCGGTGTTCATCCGTGTTTTCATCCGTGTTCATCCGTGGGCTCTCCTGCCTGTGCCCTTCCCCGCGCTTGCGAGTTCAGCTAAATTCAATTCATGACGCGCGATCTCTCCCTTGTTGGCTATTGCACCAACGTTCATGCCGGGGCTGATCTCGATTCCACGCGGGCCAGCCTGGAGCGCTATGCGCTGGCAGTGAAGGCGCGTATCGCGCCGGAGCGGCCGATGGGCATTGGCCTTTGGCTCTCCGCAAACACGGCCCGCAAGCTGATTGCCGACAACCAGGTCGAAAACTTCGGCCTTTGGCTCAGCGAAGTCGGCCTCGTGCCGTACACCTTCAACGGTTTTCCGCACGGCGATTTTCATCAGGAAGTCGTGAAGCACCGTGTCTATGAGCCGACCTGGTGGGAAGAGGCCCGGCTGCAATACACGCTCGACTTGATTCAAATTCAAAACGCTCTTTTGCCGGCCGGGATGGAAGGCAGCATCTCCACATTGCCGATATCGTGGGGCCAACCGTTTCCTGATTTCGCGCAGCTCGGCCACTCGGCTTGGCAATTGCTACAGATAGCCGAACATCTGGAAAAGCTCGAATCGTCGACCGGCCGGCTGATTTACTTGTGCCTGGAGCCGGAACCAGGCTGCGTGTTGCAGCGCGTTGCCGACGTCGTTTGCTTCTTCCAACAGTATCTCTTTGCCAAGCGCGATCCGGAGAAGATCGGCCGATATCTGCGTGTCTGCCATGACATTTGTCACGCCGGCGTCATGTTTGAACCACAAGCGGAGGTATGGGATGCGTATCGCAAAGCGGGCATCCGCGTGGGCAAGGTGCAAGTTTCGGCGGCAGTCCGGGCGGCCTGGGAAGAGCTGGGGCTCAACGATCGGCCCGCCGCGTTTCGCCAGCTGTCCGAATTCAACGAAAAGCGCTATTTGCACCAGACGGTCACCCGGCAAGAGCGGCAGCCCGAGCGGTTCTTCGAAGATCTGCCCCCGGCGCTGGAGCAAGTCACGAACCCAGCCGGTCTGCGCGGCGAATGGCGCGTGCATTTCCACGTACCGATCTACCTGGAGCGTTTCGGCCATTTGCACAGTACCCAGAGCGACATTCTCGAATGTCTGCGCGTGGCGCGAGATTTCCCGGAGATGAAGCACTTCGAAGTGGAGACGTATGCATGGAATGTGCTGCCAGCGGAGCTACAGCAGCCCGATCTGGCGGCGGGAATCGCGGAAGAAATGAAGTGGTTTTTGGCCAGCCAAGAAAAAACCGGATAACCCGATTGTTTTTGGAGGTCAGTCATTTCCCAATGCAAAACAGGTCTGATCCGGACATAGGTTGCGGAAAAGGCTTGATTTACAAGGTCTTTTGGATGGCTCCAACCTCAACTCAATGTCATTTGTGCCATTTTTGCCGTTCATGAACGCCGTACCGTGCCAGGAACCGTGCTGATGGGTCCAAGCAAGAGCGTCCACGGGCTCCGTCATCGTCGCCTCGTCGCCACGAAGAATAAGCGGGGAAACGGCAGCAGGGTGACGTTTCCCTTCGCCGGATAAGCAGCCCGAAAACGATCACCAAGTTCATGCAGAAATCTGTCGGCCTGTTGCGGGTTCAACTTCTTGAGGAGAGGCCGCAGCGCCGAGCCTTTGTACCACTCCAGCACCGGGTTCTCGTCGGTCAAGACATGGATGTACGTCGTTTCCCACGCATCAACGGCGAAACCCAGGTCGTGCAGCCGATCAACATACCACAAGAGCGGCATGACCGATTTTTGATGCAACCCCACGCCCTTCAGCGCTGCATTCCAGCGTGGGTCCGCCTTCGTTTCCTCAATTATCAGGTGAGCCGGGTTCTGGAAGTGATACGGCATCTGAACTGCAAGCGTGCCTCCCGCTGATAGCATTCCGGCCAAGCGCGGGAACAGGGTGTCGTGGTTGTCTACCCAATGGAAGGCCGCATTGCTGACGAGTAAGTCAATCGGTGTGTCCGGCATCCATGAAGCGATATCGGCCTGCACGAAGTCTAACCGGCCCGGAATCGCCAACGCTTTCGCCTGCGCAAGCATTTCCGAGGAGTTATCGACGCCGACCACCCTTGCGCCACGCCACCGCTCAGCAAGTGTTCGAGTGAGATTGCCTGCGCCGCATCCGAGGTCGGCAATGAGACTGGCGTTTTCTCTCTGCACCCTGG
>DATGHS010000127.1:0-2882 GCA_035307785.1 Gemmataceae bacterium | reverse complement strand
AATCTTGCTGCTCGTGCTGATCGGCAGCGTTTTCGGCTTGCTTCTGGCCGTCGCCTTTGGTCAGGGAATGCTGGCGCTGATGGCCCGGCTATGGCCGGATGCTTCGGCGGGCTCGTTCCTGCATTTCCATGCCGCCGGGGTGAGCCTCGCGATTGGCTTTTTTGCCACGCTGCTGATCGGATCGCTGACGATTGTGTGGGGACTTTTTTTCCTGTTCCGGGTCTCGCCGAGTGCATTACTTGCTGGGCTGACCACTCCGACCAGAGATTTCATCGCCAGCCAGAATCCACTCCCTCTCCCCCCGCTTCGGGGGGAGAGGGCTGGGGTGAGGGGGGTGAGCAACAGCCAATTGTCGGGTTCTACCCCCTCACCCCCATCCCCTCTCCCCCGAAGTGGGGGAGAGGGGAGTACGCGCCGCGCAATTGAAAGCAGCGAACGGCGCTGGCATCTTAAACCCATACTTATCGCCTTCGGCCTGATCTTCGGCCTAGCCTCGCTTGCCGCCGGCGTTTTCCTTCGTAATCCGATGTTCCAGGCGCTCACGTTCTTCACGGGCGGCGCCTTGCTTCTTACTTCGTTCCTGCTGCTCCTCCACACTTGGCTCAAGCGAGACCGCACCAGCCATCCTTTTGGCCACGGCCTATCCGCCCTGTTCCAGCTCGGCACCCGCAACGCTCAGCGGCACCCCACGCGCAGCCTGCTGACTGCCGGCCTGCTCGCCTCGGCCGCGTTTCTGCTGGTGGCCGTCGAGTCATTTCGCCGCGAACCGGCCCGTGATTTCCTGAAAAAGAGCGGCGGCTCCGGCGGCATGCCGGTCTTTATCCAGACCGACCTTCCCGTCTACAAGGACTTGAACACGGATGGCCGCGAGGATGTACTCGATGCAGTGCGAATTCACTATCAACGCCAAAAAGACAGCGAAAGCGTGGAGCAACGGGCCGAAGAAGCGCGCAAGACTCTGGAGCAAGTGACAATCTATTCCTGCCGCGTGAAACCGGGCGACGATGTGAGTTGCCTGAACCTCTACCAGGCCACCCGGCCGCAAATGCTCGGCGTGCCGGAAAGCCTGATTCATCGCGGCGGCTTCAAGTTTCTCTCTTCCGAAGCCGAGAACTCGAAGGAGAAAAACAATCCCTGGCTACTGCTCGACCATACACAGGAAGACCGCGCCATTCCGGTGATTGGCGAAGAGAACACCATTACCTGGATGCTGAAAAAAGACCTTGGCGAAGAAATCGAGATTACCGACGACAGCGGCAACCCGGTCCGCCTGCGCATCGTGGCCATTTTGAAAGACAGCGTCTTCCAGAGCGGGTTGCTGCTTTCATCACGCAACTTCCAGCGCCTGTTCCCGCGCCAGGAGGGCTTCACGCTGCACCTCATTGAAGGCTCGCCGGAGCAGGCGAATGCCGCGGCCGAGCTGCTGCGTGTAGGCTTGGCCAAGCAGGGTCCGGAAGTCGTGCAATCCCGCGAGCGCGTGGCCACGTTCATGGCCGTCGAGAATACTTATTTGACCACGTTCCAATTGCTCGGCGGCCTCGGCCTGTTGCTCGGCTCGCTGGGTCTTGCCGTTGTGTTGCTCCGCAATGTCTGGGAGCGGCGCGGCGAGTTGGCGCTTTTGCGAGCATTGGGTTATCGCCATTCCGACTTGGGCGAGCTAATCCTGGCGGAAAACTCGCTGTTGTTGCTGGCGGGGCTGGCCATCGGCACGACGGCCGCGATCCTTTCGGTGCTGCCGCATCTCATTCAAGAAGGCGCGCTTCCGTCGCCGCGGCCGCTGCTAATGCTGGCGGCGGTGCTGGTCGCGGGATTGCTCGCGGGATCCTTTGCGATGATCTCGGCGCTGCGCGCGCCGTTGATTCCGGCCCTGCGGAAAGAGTGACGTAAACGGAGATCGGGCAAATCCTTCTTGCGGCTGACATTTCAATTCCTGATGCGATTTGTTCAAGTGTATAATGTCGATGTCGACATTTGCCAGACACATTGCCAGAAGGATTCACCATTGGCCGCGAAATTCCAGTTAGTTAGCGATTACCAACCCGCCGGCGATCAGCCGAAGGCTATTGGCCAACTGGTCGAAGGCTTCCAGCGCGGCAAGCGCTTCCAGACACTCCTTGGCGCCACCGGCACCGGCAAGACCTTCACCGCAGCCCACGTGATTGCGAAGCTCAATAAACCCACGCTGGTGCTCTCGCACAACAAGACTCTGGCCGCTCAGCTTTACAAGGAGTTCAAGCATTTTTTTCCGCACAACGCGGTGTGCTACTTCATCAGCTATTACGACTACTACCAGCCCGAGGCGTATATCCCGCAGCGGGACATCTACATCGAAAAAGACGCGTCGATCAACGAAAACCTCGACCGGCTGCGGCTCGCGGCCACCAGCAACCTGGTGAGCCGGGAAGACGTCATCATCGTGGCCAGCGTTTCCTGCATCTACGGTTTGGGCTCGCCCAGCGATTACAAGCGCATGGTCGTGCGCCTGCAAAAGGGCCAGGCCATCGAGCGCGAGCAACTGCTGCTGAAGTTAGTAGACGTGATGTATCAGCGCAATGACTTAGCGCCGGAGCGCGGTAAGTTTCGCGTTCGCGGCGATACGATCGAAATCTGGCCGGCCTACGAAGAGATCGCCCTGCGCGTCGAGCTATTCGGCGACACCATCGACAAGCTGTCGATGATCCATCCGGTGGATGGCCGTACGATTCGCGAGCTGGACGAACTTTTCGTCTACCCGGCCAAGCACTTCGTTACACCGGAAGATCGTATTCGCTCGGCGGTGGAGGGAATCAAGATAGAACTCGAACAGCGGCTGGCACAATTCAAGCAAGAAGGCAAGTTGCTCGAAGCCCAGCGCCTTTCGGCCCGCACGCGCTTCGATCTCG
>DATGHS010000126.1:0-11954 GCA_035307785.1 Gemmataceae bacterium | reverse complement strand
GGCATCAATTCCGAGACCGGAATCGCGGCGGTTTTTTCGCCACCCGAGATCAGCACCACCTTTTGCGTTTCAGTATACTCGATATTCTTCTGATGCTTGCAATGTAGTCGATGCAAATTGGTTGAACGTCGCTGCTTATCCGCGTCCTGTCCTGCACCTTACCGTTGCCGCGCCGGTTGCAGTCCCTGCTCCGCTTGCGCGCGAGCACTGATTGGCTCGGCATGATCCGCTGGCACGATGCGCGAACCGAAGTGGTCGCCATAGGCTTTCGTCAATTCGGCGCCGAAGAGGAAAATCTGCGACGCGTAATAGAGCCAAATCAGCAGCACGGCCAGCGAGCCTGCCGCACCATACGACGACGAGATGCTGCTCCGGCCCAGGTAGAGACCGATCAAGACCTTGCCAATCGTAAACAGGACGGCCGTGACGAAAGCGCCGAGCCACACGTCCTTCCAACTTATCTTCACATCGGGGAGAAATTTGTAAATCATCGCGAACAGCAGCGTGATTACGATGAGATCGACCACCGTGTTAACGATCTGACCAATCACGCCGTGCTGCCAATCGCCGAAGGCGCCACCGAGCGCAGCCAGCGCCGTGCTGACCACGAGCGAAACCAGCAGCAAGAAGGCGGAGCCGAGAACCATGGAAAACGACAGGAAGCGCTCCTGCAACATGCCCCAAATTCCGCGGCCCGGCTTCGGCTCGACGCCCCAAATGGTGTTTAGTGCATCTTGCAACTGGCCGAACAAGCCGCCGGCACCAAAAATCAGCATGATGATTCCGAGCACGCTGGCGACGATCCCGGACCTGGGCTTATTGGCGCTTGCCACCATTGCATTGATCGCTTCGGCGCCCTGGCCGCCAACCAGGCTCTGAACCTGGTCCGAAATGTGATGCTGGACGGCCTCCCGGCCAAAGAGCAGCCCTGCCAAAGCCATGATGATGACCAGCAGAGGCGCTAGGGAAAAGATGGTGTAAAACGCCAGAGCCGCTCCAAGCCGCGGCGCTTTGTTGGCCAGCCACTGTTTACCGGCGTCTTTGAACAGAAGGTAAATCGATTTCCATTTCATGCCGTGCACTCCGATTGGGGTAATTGTCGTCACCGCTAGGAGCAGCAAGGATCGTGCCAGCCCAATCCACCGAGGATGCAAAAATTACTGCTCCGAGCGCTATCCTCATTTGCAAAGGCGAAGAAAGCCGGTTTGCGGAGGCCAGTTAGCAAGCAGGAAAGAGTTGAAATCGGCCTGCAATAGATGGTTACGAGATGCGCGCCACAATCACCGTGCGGTCATCATCGGCCGCATGGCCGGACGCGAATTCCTCGACCGAATGAATCAACGTGTCCATCAGCGCTTTGGCTTGCAGGGAGCAATTTTCGAGGGCCACATCCAGACGCTGCACGCCAAACAGTTCGCCCTTGTGGTTCCGCGCTTCCACAATGCCGTCGGTGTAGAAGATGATCTGGTCGCCGGGCTGAAGTTGCCGCGTAGTCTGTTCATAGCTGCCGTCGGCCAAGATGCCGAGCGGCAAGCCACCGGCGCCGTCCAGCGAATGCATCGAGCCGTCCTGGCACCGTTTTAAGCGCGGCGGATTATGACCAGCGGATGAATAGGTGATCGTCCGTTCCTTCGGATCGTAAACGCCGTAAAACGCGGTGACGAAGGTTCCACCCAGGCCGGCGTACCACGTGGCCAGGTTTCGATTTAGGTATTCGAGCATTGCCGCCGGAGGGTTGGGCGGGCCGGGATGGGTGTGGGCCAGACTATGCGTGATCGCCATTAGCACCGCGGCCGGCGTACCGTGGCCGCTCACGTCGGCAATAATGATGCCCCATTTGCCATCCGGCATGGGGAAGAAATCATAATAATCGCCGCCGGCTCGGGTGGACGGCTGGTAGTATGCGGCCAGATCCATTGTGGCGATGATCGGCAATACCGCCGGCAAGAGTGAACGCTGAATGTCGCCCACGACTTTGAATTCGCGGTCCAGCGCCTGATAAGCCTGATGCAACTGCTCGGAAAGCACCAGGTTGCTAGTCGCCCGGCCAAACAAGTTGGCCATCCAGACTTGCTCGGGCAGTTGTTTGCGGTCGAACGCGCCCGGATTCTTGGCCAGGAGGACCACCATGTTCAAGGCCACGCCCTGATCGAAAAGCGGAATCGCCATGAGTGAGCGGTAGCCGGCTAAATAGCGAACGGCCGGTTCATCGCTTCCGAATTCCAACTTGTCGATCACTTTCGGCGCATCCGCGTAAATCAATTCCGCAAGTAGGCCTCCCTCGAATAGTGGCAAGCGATCTTTCTCTTTCCAAGGATTGATGGGGTCTTCCCAGGTTGAACTTCGAGTGATTCGATATCTGGGACGGGTTAAGTCGCGCCGACTCATGGAGATGCTCCCATCGCGAGGCATCAATTGGCGAATTCGTGCGCCGTAACTACGTACCATTTCTTGAGGGTCGGTCTGCACGCTCATCTCGCGCATCATGTCGAGAATGGTGTTGAGCCTGCCTTGCCAGTCGCCGGCATCTTGATCTCCGAAAATCGACACGTTGGGATCCCCTGTTCGGAAGGAACGGCCTCAGTATGTTCGACAACCTATTGTATCCTGCAGGCTAGTAGCTCAGGCTCCTTCGCGACCCGGTGATATAACAGTAAAAGCGTCGATCCCAGACTTGAACTCATTTTCAGAGGCTGTGCCATGAGTTTCGCGGCAACGATCTTACCGGAAATCGACCACGAAATGGCGAACACGCGGAAGGCGCTCGAGCGCATTCCAGCACAGAAGCTCGAATGGAAGCCTCATCCGAAATCTCATACGATCGGCAGGAACGCCAACCACTTGGCGGATTTGCCGAGTTGGGGCGTGAGAACGCTAACGCAGTCCCAGTTCAATTTGCTCCTGCCGGCGGGCCGTGCTATGAAACTCCAAAACTGGCAACGCCAGAAGAGATCCTTGAATTAATTGATCGCAATGTCGCGGCGTTCCGAAATGCGGTCAGTCAGCTCAAAGACGAAGACGTGAAGCAGATGTGGTCGCTCTTGGCGGGGGGACAAGTAATCTTCACCATGCCACGCACGGCGGTGCTGCGCTCGGTAGTGATTAGCCACATCATCCATCACCGTGCCATCCTGTGCGTTTACCTGCGCTTGAATGACGTCCCCGTACCAGGATTGTACGGCCCATCGGGAGATGAGTGAGATTGGCTACTCGCCCCTCGGCGCTCCGTGGCGAATGTGTTTAGCGGCGGACCCGCAGGGTCCGCCGCTAAACCAGTCATTTCCGCAGCGTAATCTGATAACGCATTCCGGTGATTGTCAACGGTTCGCCGGGGATTCGGCTGCTCAGCGTCGCCTTGTCGCCATCGCGGCTATACTCGAAGGGCTTGCCGGTGCCCGGATCGTCGGGAACCGGCACAATCTTCACGTCGGAAAGCTTATCCGGCAATTGTCCAGTTGAGGCCGCGTGCATGCGCAGCGCTTCGATGACTCGAAGCATGGCAAGCCTGCGCTCGAGGCGAACTTCCGCCAAACGTACTTTGAGAACGGCAGCCATCAACATTCTCGCCAATCTGCCCGCTTCCGTGTCATGCAGGCCTGTTTTTAGCCGCTGTTCCGCCAGCACATCGAGCGGCCGGGCTTGTGGATAGGGCAGATACGATGCCTTAAATATGTCATCCCTGATCTCGTGATAATAATGCGAAAGATAGAGCAAGAGCGCCTTCGCCGGCTGCATCTTATCGACATCGGCCAGGTGAACGACTTCAGTCAGGTATTTGCGGGCGATGGGCAGATCGGGGGAGTTTGCCGCCAAGTCGCTCGCCTTGGTGCCTTCCTTGGGCCCCTGCCGGTCATCGATTCGATCCTTGTGGAAGCGAAGTCGGGCGAGTACCTTGTCCCAATATTCCGGCGCGAGCGGTTGATCCAGCCTGGCCAAGTCCGGAAACTCCATTTCTAATACTACCATTTCCGTTTCCATAGCTCGGCGCATGTCGACCAGCGGCCGCGGCAGCGGCGCCAGCGCCCAATACAGGTTCGGTGCATCGGGCTGCTCGATCAGGTCGAGCGTGGCGTCGGCCGTCATACCGGCTGTGGCAATGGCGACCAGGCTACACACCAGGAATGGATTGGGCGCCAGTTGCTCGCTAAAAGAATAGGCCGTTTCCAAGGTGCGAACCGCGTCGCCATAACGGTGTTCCGCGATTTCGAAGCGCGCTTTGAGCACCAACAGCGCGGCCTGGAGGCGCATTTCCTGCATGTCGGGCAGCAGCAGGCCGATGATGTCGCCCGCATCGAGCGTGTAATTCCAATCTACTGTCTTGCGCCGCGCCCCAAGGTCGAGCTGTTTGAAATTGTACTGGTAGCTGTCCAGTAGCTTTTTCACATCGGCCATCGGGAGTTTGTCGAGTGGCAGTTGATTCCACTCGGCCGGCTTGTCGCGAAGTTCCTTTTTGCGGGCATCGGAGCGTTCATGGGCAAAGCGCTCGTAAATCGGCGCCGCATTGCCGTCCTTGCGCTCCGTGGTTGACGGGTAGAGCCGGTATTTTAATGTCGGCACCGGCGCCGGCGCCGGCGAAATCGTAACCGTGCGGTCCGTCAGCCATTTTTCCTTCGGCGGGTCTTCGGCGCGAAGAGTCGAAATCAATAACAAGCCTACCAGCGCGCAGAACGGACGCAGACACTTCATCGATTGAACCTCCAAAAAACGGGAAACACGATTCTATGGCTCTAACATGTGGTTCAGCGAATCGGCACGCATAATTTCGGGCTCGGGCGACGGCCTGGAAGTGCCGAAAAAGATTTCGGGCTCGGCCGGCAAGGGGTCGCGATTCTGCTCCAGGGCCCGGTGGACTTCCAGCAGGCCGCCGGATCCTCTGTCATACTCCTCCGGTGCCGTTCCCGGCTTGAGGGGTGAAGTCGGAGCTGCCATCAGTATTTGCCGAAGTTGACTGGCCATCGCAATGCGCTCCTGATGTTCATTCATCCACATCGAGTAAACAGTTATCGTTAAGAGCGACAGGGCTGTAAACGCGACCGGCCAAAGGAATGTTGCCGGGCTGCGCCGAGCCGAAGCGCGGCCGGCAGCAAACAGCATGGCGTCTGCCTTTAGACCATCACCGGCCGGAGCGCACGCAGCCAGCCGGCGCTCGATCTCGTTCATTTCATGGAAGTTTGCTTGCATGGAAACTTCTCCCGCAAAGAGGCAAGGCCGGCTTCGTAGCGGCGCTGGGCCGAGGCCAACGAGCACCCGACCAGCGTGGCAATCTCGGCAAACGCGAGGCCGCCCCAAATGCGCGCCACGACTACTTCGCGCAATTCCAGCGGCACCTTGGCCAAAGCGGCAGCAATTTCTACTGCATCAAGCCTGTTGTCCATCGCGTCGAACCAGGATTCGGGATTGCTGCGCTGCAGTTCGCGCTTCCGGCGACGGTTCGCGCTCCGAAGCGTCGACAGCGCTTCATTCCGCACGACGGCGAAGAGCCAGGGTACAACCCGCTCCGGCGGCGGTGATTCCTCTGCGAGGCGCACGAATGCCGTTTGGACCAGATCCTCGGCACTGCTGCCCCATTGCCGGGCGTAAAGGCGCAGCGCCGGCGCATGTTGCCGGTATAACTGTCCCAAGACCGTCGGTTCAAGCGGCGGCATCGTGGCTCTCGTGGACCTGTCTACTGTATGATGCCAGGATAGGCGGAATTTCTCGCGATAACCCAAGAATTTCTACCTTATTAGGGCGGCAGAAAAAGTTGGCGAGCGGGACCAGTTATGGCCCCGGTAAAGGCGTGCGCTAAAAAGTCCCCGGGGCGATTACTGGCTCCGCTCGCCTTTGTCGGCACGAGAAAGCTTTTTTCGGGATCAGAATCGCCCTCTGCGGGCACCTAACTATTGAAGCCCACACCGCCGGGCAAGAATTTCACGGAGCATGCTAATGTCGTCTGTGCGCATGTTTGATGCTTTGCAGGTTCGCAACCCGGCGCTGGACGCGTGCCCGGATGCGGAGTTGTTGCAGCAGTATCAAGCAAAGCGAGACGGTGCGGCCTTTGCCGAGATCGTGTATCGCCACGGGTCGATGGTGTACGGCGCCTGCAAGCGCATCATGGGCAACGCGGCTGATGCCGACGACGCTTTTCAGGCCACGTTTTTCATCCTGGCTCGAAAGGCGGGGCAGATTCGCAGCGCCGGCGCCGTCGGTTCCTGGCTGCACGGTGTGGCGGTGAAGGTGGCCCGCAAGGCCCAGCAACAGGCGCTGAAACGGAGGTTACGGCAAATGGCGGCGGCTAAACCGGAAGCGATCCCGGCCGCGACCCCGGATTCCGACCTGGCGACCGTCATTGACGACGAAATCCGCCGACTGCCGGAGTCGTTGCGCCAGGCGATCCTCACCTGCGATGTGGCCGGCAAACCGCGCAGTCAGGCAGCGCGCGAACTCGGCTGGCCGGAAGGCACCGTGGCCAAGCGATTAGCCAAGGCACGCTTGGAACTAGGTCAGCGGCTAACTAAACGCGGCGTGACGCTGGGCGTTGCAGCCATTGCCGCAGGCGCCGCGCTTACGGTGCCGAACCGCCTGTTGGCGGAAACAATTTCTCAGTCACTGGCATTTGGTCTCGAAACGGCAGCGGGATCCGCAGCAGTTCGAACTCTAGCGGAGACAGTTATGCGATCCATGAAATTGAATGCACTGAAGATTTGGGTGACCCCGGGACTCGTGGCTATGATCCTGGCGAGCGGCGGCATCTTGCTCGCCGGCGGCCGCAAAGATCCGCCGGAGAAGAAACCGGATACGCCAAAAAAGGTCGCCGACCCTACTCCGGTCAAACCAGAGCCGACGAAGTGGAAAGAGAAGGCAATCCTCGAAACGCCAGGCTGGCTGCCCGCTTCGGTCGCGTTTTCGCCGGACGGCAAGCTCATGGTCACGGGCGGCACCGATGGCCACGTCTTCGCGTATGACGCGCAAACGCAGAAGGAAAAATGGAAGGCCAACGTCGGTCCCAATTTCGCCGCGGTTGCTTTCGATTCGGACGGGAAATCGGTGCTTGCCACTTTCAAAGATGGCGTCCGCTTCCTCGATCCCGAAAACGGAAGAATCATAAAGACAATAGACGAGCCCGGCAGCCACCCAGTGGCGCTTGGCGTCTTTCCAAATCAATCCATTGCTGTCCAGCGGGGGCAAGAAGTCGTTAGCCACAAGATCATCTTCGGCAACGATCACGCCTATTTCGTGAAGATTTGGGTGGACGACGGACCTCCCTCGACCATGCGAGCAACGACAACGCAGCCCAGCAAGACGCCGACGGACGCGAATGCCATTCCGCTCGCCGTCGATCCAAATGGCGCCTGCACGATCATCACCGGCCCGATTGATCCGAAGACCGGCAAGAATGTGCTCTGGTCCTGGGTTGCGGGAAGCCGCGGCGAGGGCTTCCACGGAAATCAACTACTGGCCGGCCACGAAGCTCCTGTCGTTTCGGCGGCGTGGTCCAAGGGCGGCAGCACAGCGGTAACCGGCGACGCGGGCGGCAGAATCATCGTTTGGGATGCGAGGACGCTGAAAGAGAGCAAGCGGCTGGAACTCGGCAATCGCATCGCTGCACTGGCCATCACCGCTGACGGCAAGAACATCGCGGCAGTCGTCGTTGGCAAGAACGCCGAATTCTACGTTTGGGAAACGGCCAGTCCGGCCAACAACATGAAGCCAATTCATACGGACGAATACGACTACGCGGGGCCGATCCGCGCCGGGCTGGCATTCTCGCCCGAGGGCAAGCAACTTTCGGGCATCGCCATCAATACGGCCTGGTTGACGCGGCTGGGGGACCTCACAGGCAAGTTGCACGTTTGGGAGATTGACGAGCCGAAAGTGGAAGAGAAACCTGTGGAAAATGCGCCCGTCAAGCTGACCTGGAGAGCCGACAAGCCAATCTCGCATCCCGACTTCGACCTGCGCTATGTGACCTTTTCTCCCGACAGCAAGAAATTCGCCGTCGCAACCAGCGTTAGCTCTTCGCGATTCGATCAAGATTCGATGATCTTCACGACCGAAACCGCAGAGCAACTGTGTCGGGTGAAAGGTGGATTCCCAAGATTCGTCGGGAATGATCTCTACACCTGGGACAATGAGGTGGTTCAATACGACGTGCAAACCGCAACGCCAGTTAAGTCTTTTCCCATAAAGGCGTTTCCTCTGGTGCCGGGCGGCGATAGTCCACTGTTCCGCGCTCAGATTAGCCCGGATGGCAAAACGCTTGGGGGCTGGTTCACCGGCGTCCAATCCCGCGTGATTGATATCAAAAGCGGGACTGAGCTGGTGCAGCTGGAGGGACAGGAGCAGCCGGACCGAGCCGGGCGACTGAACAATCCCAGACAGCCGATTAACTTTCAGAGCATGGATGCTGCTTGGTCGCCCGACAGCAAACGGCTCGCCGAATTGTACGCTTTCAAGGACAAGGAGAGGTCGTGCGGCCTCGCCATCTGGGACACGAAGAGCGGCAAGCAAATTGCTTGCTTTCCGAGAGGGGACGCACCCCTGGCTCGATTTATGTGCTTCACATTCTCTCCCAATGGCAAATGGCTCGCCGTGGGCGGGTTGACGCGAGAAAAGCAGGACGCGTCTTCACTCACGATTCTGGATACTGAGACCCTGAAGCCGATCCGAAAAACGGTTATCGATTCCCGCGATGGCGGCGCGGACGTAACGGCCGTCGCCTACTCGCCGGACGGTGGCACAATTGCCGTTGCCGTGAACCTGCTTACGGGAAAAGCGCCGAAGGTGCGCATCCTACTCTACGATGCGAGGACCTTGGAGGCTTACGATACGCTGTTGGCGGACCACGACACGGCGCCGATTTCGTCGCTGGAGTACTCTCCGGATGGGAAAACGCTGCTTGCCGCGACCGGGTCATTGATCACGATCCCGCAGCAGAAGGAGATTCTGCACCGGATTATGATTTGGCGCGGGCAAGCGAAAAAGTAGGCGCGGTTTCGGCTTCCGGCAATAAGCCGCTGGGCGAATCTTCGAGCCCTGCGGGTTCAAACTACTTCTTCTTGTCTGCCTTTGCCTTCTCTTCTTCGACGCGTTGTTTGAGAGTAGGGTCCAATTTGACACATTTTTCGAAGTCGGCCTTGGCCTCAGCTTGTTTGCCCTGCCGGTACAGCGTCAGTCCACGATAAAGGTAGGCCTCGGCATTTTTCGAATCGTCTTTGATGCAATCGTCGAGGTCCTTGAGCGCGCGAGCCAAATCGCCAGTTTCGTAATACGTTCGGCCGCGCCAATATTGCCATAACGGATCCTTTCGAAAAACCAGTGCGGCGCTGAAGTCTTTGATGGCGTTGTCGAGATTCTTTTTCTCAAGAGAGCAGCGACCGCGTTCAAAAAACGCTTCCGCATAGTTTGGTCTTTTGCTGATGGCTTGGGTGAAGTCGTCGAACGCATAGTCCCATTCTTTGAGATTGCGGCGGCACACGCCGCGCTCGAAGTATCCTTCGGCGTGCCTGGGGTCGATCTCCAGTTCCTTGGTGTAGTCGTCGATGGCTTCCTTCCATTTGCCTTGTTTGAAGCGCGTGAAAGCACGCCAATAGATGGCGATGTCGTTGCGCGGCTGCAATTGGATTGCTTCGGAGAAATCGACAACCGCTTTTTCGAATTCTTCCATCCGCAACCAGCATTGCCCACGGCCGATAAAAGCGTCCAGATCCTTGGCGTTGATCACCAATACTTTGCTGTAGTCGGCGATCGCTGCCATCCACTGTCCCTTGCCGAACTGGGCGCGCGCCCGCCAATAATAGGCCCCATCGTCGCGGGGCCGCACATTGATCGCTTCGGTAAAGTCGGTGATGGCGGCGTCGAAATCTTTAATCGTCAAACGGCAACGGCCGCGCCAAATGTAGCTGTCCGGTACTTTCGGATCAACCTTCAGGTCTTTAAGCGCGTCTTCGATTTCCTCTCGGGACTGTCCCTTCTCCCATTGGGCTTGCACGCGCCAATAAAAAGCTTCCGTATAGGCTGGCCTTAACTTGATGCTGATGGAGAAATCGGTGATGGCGCGATCGAACTCCCTGAGTCGCAAATGGCACCGACCGCGCAGAAAGTAACCTTCCGCGTCTTTCGGATCGAGATCCACGTCCTTGGTGAAATCGGCGATTGCCAGCTTCCATTCGCCCAAGTCATAGAGCGAGCGCGCCCGCCAGAAATAGGCGTCGTCGTCACGGGGGCGCCGCTTGATCACTTCCGAGAAGTCTTTCACGGCCGCTTCGAATTTCTTGAGCTCGCGCCAGCATCGGCCGCGTTCGTAATAACCGCGCGGATTGTCTGGCGTTCGTTTAATAAACTCGCTGAAGTCCTGGATCGCGTTGTTCCAGTCTTTGAGATTCTTGTGGCAGAGCGCGCGCTCAAAGTATCGCTGCGCATTGCTAGAATCGGCTTCAATCGATTTGGTGAGATCTGCAATGGTTGCTTTCCAGTCGCCGCGCTGATACGAGATGAACGCGCGCCGGTAGTATGCTGCTTCATTGAGGGGATCCAATTCAATCGCTTTCGCAAAGTCCTTTTCGGCCTCGGCATAATGGGTCGGTCCCTGCTGGCGGTTGCTTTCTCCGCGCAACAGGTAAGGCATGGCGCTGCGCGGCCATATGGCAATGGCTCGGTTATAATCGGCGATCGCCATTTGGAACTTCGCATTGGCCTGGTCTGACAACGGTGTTTCCGCTAGCGCTTCGGCGAAGGCGATGTTACCGCGCGAGTAATAGAGCAGGCCGTTCTCGGGTTCAATTTCGAAGAGCTGATTGGTGTGCGCCAGCGCGCGGCCCCATTCCTTCGCGAATTTGAAGTCCCCTGCCATTTGCCAGTGCCAGGCGAAGATGGCCTCGGGGTTCGGTTTGCTTTCCCAAACTCTAACCACCGTATCGTCACCGCCGGTCGCAAGGAATTGGCCGTCGGGGCTGTAAACCACGTCATTAATGGAGCCAATGTGACCGTGTAATAACAACACCTGCCGGCCGGTCGGAATATCCCAACCCATGATGATGCCATCATCGCTTGCCGCGGCCAACTGAGTGCCGTTCGGTTGGAATGCCAGGTCCTGAAGTTGGCCGATGTGCCCGCGAAACGTGCGCACTTTTTCGAATGTATGCGCGTTCCACACCACGGCGACATGGGCCCCGTCGGCTCGGTTGGCCAGCAGTGCAACCGACATTAGGTAAACTCCCTCTCCGCCCAGCGCGCTGGAGAAACCAACGAGGCTGGCGCCCGATTGCGGTGATAATTCACGGTCCGTCGATGCAATCCAGTTGCCGTCGGCACTGTACTTGACGTCGGCCACCGAGTCGTTCGCTTGCAAGGTAGCGATCAGTTCGCCCGAAGCCGTATCCCAGATCTTGACAGTCTTGTCGCCGCTGCTCGTGGCTAACCGCCTGCCATCGGGGCTGTAAGCCAGGTCATTCAGATAGGCGGTATGCCCGTCCAGCGAATGCCGCAGTTCACCAGTAGTCGCATCCCAAATCTTCGCGGTTTTGTCGTTGCTTGAAGTGGAGAGGAATTGGCCATCGGGGCTGTAAGCTATCCAGCGGATCTTGTCCATATGGCCCGAAAACTCTAACACGAGTTTCCCGGTGGCGACCTCCCAGATCTTTACCTGGCCAAACCAGTGTTTCTTTTCCTTGTCATAAACACTGCCGCCCGCGGCGATGCGGGAACCGTCCGGACTGAACGCCACTCCATCAATCCGAGTGCCAATTTTCATAGACGGCAAGCGCACGGGCTTGCCCGTGCTGGCGTCCCACAACTTCACTTCGCCGTTGCCGGCCGACGCCAGGCGGTCACCATGCCAGGTTACGCAACGGATCAGATCCGTATGTCCCCGCAGCGCAAAGCGCTCCTGGGAAAGCGCGTCCCATATGCGCACGCCATCCCGGGTCAGGCTCGAAGCGAGGCGCGTCCCGTCCGCGCTTAGCGCCACCGATGTA
>DATGHS010000125.1:0-6016 GCA_035307785.1 Gemmataceae bacterium | reverse complement strand
ATAAATCTTCCGCCAGACTCCACTGCTTGACGCTCCGCGCCAGTTCGCCGCGCCGGAATTCCTGAAATCGATCTAGCCAAATCCAGCGCATCAGCTCCAACCATCAGAAGGGCCCGTGCGGTCGCGCCGGCCCGGTTTTCTGCAGAGGTCAGAAGTCAGACAGATGTTTTTCCTTCTGACCACCGGCTTCTGGCCTCTGCTCTCTGTGCCGTTACTTGCTCAACTTTCCTTCGACATATTTCGTGATCAATTCGACCGTGAACAGGTCGCCGATGGCGGTCACTTGCGGGTTACTCTCGAACTTGCTCAGGTCGGCATATGGCATGCGCGAGCGCAGTTCGGCGAGGCCCTTGGCCGTGACCTTGCCGTCTTGCACCATGTCCGGATCGCCCTGGAAAATGGACTCCGGGAAGAGCTCGCCGCGTGGAATCTTGATGTTGAATTCCCGCTCCAGGCGGAAGACGATGTCCAAAAAATCGATCGACTCAGCGCCCAGGTCGTTTTGCAGCCGTGCGCCGGGCTGAATTTCATCCTCATCCACATTGAGGGCGGTCACGAGCGTATTCGAAACTTTTTTGTAGATTTCCTCTTGCGTCAGCATGAAATCGACCCTCTTGGTAACATTCCTTCGCAGCATGGCCCGGAAGCGAACTTCGCGGTGCGGCGAGGAGAACAGGATGGAGAATCAACCCACGTCGGGAACACCCAAGCTCAGGCCGCCGTCGACCGTGAGCACTTGGCCGGTAATATACGAAGCGGCTGGGCTGGCCAAAAACACCGTCAGATGGGCAATATCTTCCGGTTTGCCCAGGCGCCGCACCGGAATCATCTTCTTGATCAAGTCACCGGCCTTGTTTCGAACCGCCTCGCTCATGTCGGTTTCAATGAAACCGGGAGCGATGGCATTTACCGTTACGCCGCGGCCGGCCACTTCCAGCGCCAGACACCGAGTCAGCGCATTCAATGCTCCCTTGCTGGCCGCGTAATTCGTTTGCCCCTTGTTCACATGGTCGGCCGCAATGCTCGAGATATTGATGATTCGCCCCGAGCGCTGCTTGAAGACCATTAAATCGGCCGCCGCCTTGCAAAAGCGAAAGGCGCCGTCCAGGTTGGTGCTTAGCACCGTGCGCCAATCTTCTTCCGACATTCGCACGAAGAGCGCGTCGCGGATCACCCCCGCGTTGTTCACCAGAATATCGAGTCGGCCACCCCAAGCTTGCGTGATGGCGTCGATTGCCTTCTGCGCAGTACCCGGATCGGCCACGTCGCCCTGGATGGCCAGCGCCGTCCCCCCGGCTTCGGAGACCTCTTTTACCAGGGAGTCCGCCGCCTCCTGATTGCCGCGAAAGACAAATCCTACTTTGGCGCCTTCTTGCGCGAAGGCCTTAACGATGGCCCGGCCGATACCGCGACTGCCGCCCGTCACTAACGCTATCTGGTCCTTCAACAGCATCAGCCAATCACCCTTCGGATCCGTGGTGCGTTATCGTGCGTCTAACTCGCCGGTCAATAAACTCTTCCAGGAACGCAGTTGCCGGACCAGTCTTTCATCTCGCTCGGCGAACGCTGGGTTGCGGTCGCGAAGGTTATAATGCGCGACCACAAACTGAGCGGAAACCGTTTGCGTTCCGTCGCACTCCCCTTTGCCTTTGCACGCCGTTCGACCGCTTTCCCGCTGCGTGATTTCGACCGTCACATTCAGCACGTTGCCCGGTTTCACCATCGACGCATACTTCACCGCTTTTACTTCCCGCAGGACGACCAGGCTCTCGTTGAAATCATCGGTGATTCGCACCAACCAGCTGGCCGCCTCCACCAGCGCTTGCAATTGCAACACTCCTGGCATGATGGGGAACCCGGGGAAGTGGTCCGCCAGGTATTCCTCGCCCATCGTCAACCGTTTGAACCCACTCAGCGCCTTGCCCGGCTCGCATGAAACGATGCGATCGAGAAGGTGAAATTGCATGATTCCCTAACTCGTGCCAGTTTACTCGTCTTCACCGTGCGCAGGGAAAAACGAATATACTCGCTATCTTAAATATCGGCAATCCCGACCATTGTCCGCAATCGCCTCGACAAAACCGCGCTCCCTGGCGATGATGCCGTGACGGGATTATGACCCGCCGGCATTTCCAAGCCAAATCCTAAAGTCCCCGTTGTCGTGTATATCTTTCCTTGTTTTACCAATTTAACAAAAGCAAAAAATGCCAAAATAACATCCTCTTCCCGTTCCCAATCGGGCGGGACAGGCGATAGTTTAGCATCTCATTAAGCTATCGAAACATGCGCGTATTGTCCGCTCCCAGCGCGGTGTTCGCGCCGCTCGCTGCTCGCGCCCGCGAAGTGGCGAAAAATGACAGGGCGTATGCGGATATCGGGAGCAGATTCCGCAAGAATGCCGCACTCAGCCAAAGCGGAACGCCTGTTTGGCTTCCACCCATGGAATTATGCCATGATGCCGTGATGCACGTTTCCGTACACATCGGTGAGGCGGAAGTCGCGGCCGCCGTAGCGGAACGTGAGTTTCTCGTGGTTCATGCCTATCAGGTGCAGCAGCGTGGCGTGCAAATCGTGCACGTGCATGCGGTTATCGACTGCGTCGACGCCGAATTCATCGGTGCTGCCGTAGGCTAAGCCGCCCTTCACGCCGCCGCCGGCCAGCCAAACCGTGAAGCCGGTGCTGTGGTGGTCGCGGCCCTTACCTTGCGCAGTCGGCGTGCGGCCAAATTCGCCGCCCCACATGACGATGGTCTCACTCAGCAGGCCGCGGGATTTCAGGTCCAGCAACAGTGCGGCAATCGCCTGGTCGGAATCTTTTGCCTTGGCCGCATGCCCCATGATATCGCCGTGATCGTCCCATGGTTGGCCGTTGCCATAGTAAACCTGCACCACGCGCACGCCGCGCTCCACGAGCCGCCGGGCAGCGAGGCAAGCGTCGGCGAACTGACCCTTGCCATAGCGTTCGCGGGTATGAGTCGATTCCTGGGTCAGATTGAAAGCGTCCTGCGCTTCAAACTGCATGCGGAAGGCCATCTCCAGTGATTCTATGCGCGCTTCCAGCGGGTTATCGCCGGCCCGCTGAGCCAGGTGCTTTTCGTTCATCGCTTGCAGCAAATCCAGCTGCTCGCGCTGGGCGCCTCGGGTCAGATACGAATTGTTCACGAACGGAATCACGCTTTGCGGGTTCATGTTGCTGTTGTTGATGTGCGTGCCCTGGAAGATGCCCGGCAGGAAGCTGTTGCTCCAAAGTTGCGGGCCGACCACCGGCTTGCCGGGACAGAGCACCACAAAGCCGGGCAAGTTCTGGTTCTCGGTGCCCAGGCCGTAAACCATCCACGAACCGAAGGACGGGCGAATGGGCTGCGTATTGCCGCTGTTCATCATGAGCAGGGCCGGCTCGTGATTCGGAATATCGGTGTGCATCGAGCGGATGACGCAGATGTCGTCGATGCACGTAGCCAGCTTGGGATAAATCTCACTTACCTCGATGCCGCTTTGGCCCGCCTTCTTGAACTTGAAGGGCGACTGCATCAGCGCCCCGCTTTTGTTGCGCAGCATGGCCACGGGCGGCTTCTGGCCGTTGTACTTGGCCAGGGCTGGCTTGGGGTCAAAAGTATCGACGTGCGACGGCCCGCCGTTCATGAACAGGTGAATGATGTGCTTGGCCCGCGGTGGAAACTGCGGCGGCTTCGGGGCCAGCGGAGAGGCTGCAGCGGTTTCCCTTGCAACAGATTCTTGCGACAAAACGGCGGCTAAGCCAAGAGCGCCGAGGCCGGTGCCGGCGCGCTGCAGCATCTCGCGGCGGGAAAGCATTGTGGATAATGGCGTTGGGTTCATTTCGATTCCTTTACCTCAAGCCGCAAGGCGAATCTTCGAGCCTCGCGGGTCAATCAATCCACGTACAAGAATTCATTTGCTGCCAGCAGCGCCTGCACATAGCGCTCCCAGCGGGACAGCTGATTTTTTTGCGCTTCGTCGGACAAATCTTTGCTGGCAAGGAATCTCTGCCCCAGACTCAATTCGTCGTCGGTCACTGGCCGGCCGTACGCCAACACACAAGCCCGTCGAATTCGAGCCGCCTCGTCGGGAGACTCCGCTGTCAAGCGCGCCGCCAGCGCTTTGGCCCTCGCAATGAAGAATGGGCTGTTCATCACAAATAATTGCTGTTGCGGCACCGTGGTCTCGGTGCGGCGTTCACTAGTGATGTTGGCATCCGGGAAATCAAAGAGCCGCAGCAGGTTGTTCAGCTCATGCCGGCTCACTTTCGCATACACGGTGCGGCGCTTGTTCTGGTCTGAGCCAAGATCAATGGTCGGGCCGCCGAAGGAGCGATCGAGCTGGCCCGAGACCGCCAGCAATGAATCACGCCAGGCTTCCACATCAAGCCGGCGGCGGTTCATGTGGCCGAGTAGCTCGTTGTCCGGATCGGCAGTTTTGGATTTGGCGGTCTCTGGATCTTTAGATTCCGCATTCCGAATTCCGCATTCCGAATTTGAGGCTTGCTGGTACGTGTTCGACAACATGATCTCGCGGTGCAGCTTCTTGAGCGACCATCCGGAGTCCATAAACTTCGCGGCCAGGTAATCGAGCAGCTCCGGATGGGTGGGGCGTGCGCCCAGGTGGCCAAAGTTCGACGGCGTGGCCACGATGCCGCGGCCAAAGTGCTGTTGCCAGATGCGGTTCACGAATACACGGGCGGTAAGCGGGTTGCTCTTGCCGGCAATCGCCTCGGCCAGTTCGAGCCGGCCGCTGCCGTGCGTGAAGCGCGGTGGATCGTCGCCGGCCAGGATGTGCAAGAAGCGGCGCGGGGCCACATCGCCCTGCTGCCTCGGGTCGCCGCGAAGATAGATCTTCATGTCGGCGGCCGTCGCTTCGGCGAGCCCGTGGGCGGATGGCGGAGCAGGCGGGGCGGCCTTTTTCAAGCGCTCCCAATCCGTCTTCATCGCTTCCATTTGCTTCTTCTTGTCGCCGGCCAGTTCCTTCATCATCTCGTCGTCGCTGACAGCAAACACGCCCTTTTCGCCGAACAGGCTTTGCAGCAGGTCGGCTTTGGTTTTGCTCGCCTGCGTTTCCTTCGCCGGCTTCGTCAGCGTCGCCGCGACGAGCTGCTGGAAAGCCTCGGCCGCTTGTTCCGCGTCCTTGGTCGGTTCGGCCGAGCCACGCTTCGGCGCCGGCAATTTGCGCCAGGCATCCAGCGCGGCAAGTCCTTGCGAAGTCTTGCTCTTCGGATCGAGGTATTTCACCCAGCGGTCGAGAATGGCGGCATGGAGTTTGTCCTTCTTGGCTGCCTCGGCAACGGAATAACTCGGGTGGTCCGTTCGCTCCCATTCGAGCTTCCGAACGGCCAGCATGTACGCGGCGATTTCACTGGCATGGGCCGAAGCCAGCCGCATCTTCTCCGCGGCCATGAACTCCTTTACCTTTTTCTCTGCTTCGAGCACTTGCTTCTGGCTTTCCTGATAGCGCTCGACCACGTCTTTCGGCGCCAGCGAAACGCTGGTCAGTTGCGAACTCGCAAAGATACCGGCCAGCGAGTAATAGTCCTGGGTCGGGATGGGGTCGAATTTGTGATCGTGGCAGCGGGCGCAAGCGATGGTGAGGCCGAGGAAGCCACGGCCCAGCGTGTCGATGCGGTCGTCGAGTTCATCGGCCACGGCTTTCGGGACGCAGTTGTTATCCTTGTAATAAATCGCCCCAAGACCGAAGTACCCGAGCGCAGCTCTCTGCCGGATGAAGTCCGGGCTGCCGTCGTCCATCAGATCCGCGGCGATTTGCAGCTTCACGAAGCGGTCATACGGCATGTCAGCGTTGAACGCGTTGATCACCCAATCGCGGTACCGCCAGGCTTCGGTGAATGGCTTCACGGCAAAGGTGTGCGCCTGGTCCTCCGCATAGCGGGCCACGTCGAGCCAGTAGCGGCCCCAGCGCTCGCCATAGTGCGGACTGTCCAGCAGGCGATCGACAACCCTGGCAAAAGCATCGGCCGAATTGTCGTTCAGAAAGGCATCGATCTCTT
>DATGHS010000124.1:0-4867 GCA_035307785.1 Gemmataceae bacterium | reverse complement strand
GTTCGACCAATGGCTGCTGGCACAAATGAAGGCTGGCTCGCCGCTCGCCAGTGAGCGCGGTGAGGCGGCCTTTTACCTGGGTGAATGCCTCGACACGGGCGCGGTGAGCGGCGAGAACCTGACCGGCGTGGATGCCGCGCTGTTTCAAGAACTGGCGGGCTCGCCGCGTGGCGTGCTCAGGCTGGAGCGACTGCTGAAAGCTCGCCTGGTGGCCGATGCGGGCGAACTCCTGGCGGACCTGCTTCTCACCCATGCTCGCGACTGGCTGCACCAAGGCGGCGTTGAAGTGCTGCGCAAGCTCGAGCAACCAATCGATTCGGCCCTTCTTCTCCGCTGGCTGCTCGCCATCTACGAACAGCGCGGCCATGTCGAAGTGGATCGCGAGGCCGAAGTAAACGCGCTAAAAGAGCTTTTGGACCGCACCAAAAACGTCACCGGCGACGCGGTCAACGACTGGAAAAAGCTGGCATTCGTGATGTACCGCTGGGCTGGCTGGTGGAGCCGGCTGGCGCGCTACGCCGCCGATGAAACGAAATTCCCCGATGAGGTCTTCCATTGGTTCGTGCCCTGGGCGTTGCACACGTTGCCGATTCAGGTAACGACCGGCGCCGGCCCCGGCTGGTGCGGCCCACACGTCTATTGCTCGGATGAAGCCGCGAATGAGGAATGCCAGAAGATGCTCCAAGCGATCCTGGGTCAATCGACGCCGGGCAGCGACGGCGGCGACAGCGGCCCGCGCAACCCGTTGCGCTACCCGCCGGCACGATGGAACTGGGTGCTGCAGTATTTGTTGCAACTGATTCCGGAAGATTGAATCTGCCTGAATCACGGCAAAGGCATACGGACGCGGAGATCATCGCCGGGCGGGTCGTCTTCGGAGTTGCGGCCGCCGTCGTCAGTGCCATTGATGCCCACACTGTAGAAGAGATAGCCATTAGCGCCCGGCTGATAGATCAGCGCTTTGCCGGTAAAGATGTCGAGTGGCGCTTGCGGCAAATACTTGGGCGCGAGTTCACTCAACTGCTTCGGATAAAGGCCGTGCTGGCGTTGATACCTGGCCAGGGCAAAGGCGATGACCGTGTTCGTGAAGAATTGTTGGGAACGGTCGGCGAGTCCCTGAATCTTGACACAATTCGGAAAAAATGCGCGCGCAACCAATTGCCCGACATGCCGGCCGCGCACGTCCGGCGGTTCTTTTTGCAATGCTTCCAAGTCCCAATCGGCATTAAACCTGCTGTTCGCTCGTGCCTCGTAAACGCCCTTGATCTTCGCACCTCGCGACAGGGGTTCTTTCGCGCTCAACGCAGCCGTCAGGCGATCAAACCATTCGTTGCCATACCGCATGGCAGCATCCCAGTCGATTCCTTGCAAAAGCTTTTCATCGAGCACGCCCTTGAATTCTTCCAAGACTTTGGGTCCGTCGCGGTCGATCATCAGCAGCGCTTCGAGAAATTCCATTCGCTCAAGGAGATCGACCTTGTCGGCTAACGACGCGGGCGGCGGGAGTGCTTGCAAATCTTTGAGATAGGCTTCGATCTGTGTCGCATTGGGCCCCGACCAATCGAGAAATGCCAGGTCGGCGAGGCTCGTCAGGTTTTCCATGCCCATGCCGACGAGGCCCTCGATGAGGCAGCCGCCGCGGCCGACCATTCGCGCTAGCCGATGGCACGCGAGCAGAGTCTGCCACGCTTCTTCGTAGGCTTTCTTTTCTGTTAATAACATGGCGCGAGCGGTTAGCGCGTTGGTCATTTGCCGGCATTCGTGGGCGCTGGGCATCGTGGCCCCGATCAGGCCCCTCACGGAGACCGAAGGATTCGATGGCACCAGCGGGTTGAAGTACTGCGGCCGCCTCGACGCGTCGATGAGTAGCGTGAGCGGTTTCTCATTTGCCTTCAACCAGGCCGCCAGTTCCGGGAAATCCTTTTCCTGCCACGGCCGCTTTTGGGCTCTCTCAAGGTGCCGGAAGTTTAGCTCGATCCGTTTGCCCCGCTCGTCTTTCAGGAAGTCCTGTAGCCGGATGTAGTAATCGCCTTTTTCCGGCGGCGCTTCGATGCCCAGCCATTTGAAGTATTCCGGCGGCAGATTCGACTTGTCTGGATGCGGGCCTAGCGCTTGCCAGATCAACACATTGGCGTTGTTCTCCGGCGTCACGTCGGCGCGAAGCCGTTTGTTCAGCGCGGATATGTAGTCCGGGTAGCCGTCCTTGTCGAGCGGCTCGGTGATGAACGTGGTTTCTTTGCTGAGCGTCCATTTGCCGCGGGGATATTTGGGCTTGGCTTCATCCTTCGGCGGCTCGGCGGCAAAAGCAGAGCTACTCAGCACCAAAAGAAAAAGGACGAGGCAAGCACGAATCTTGTTCATGGATCACCCCGTCCCCGATTTCCCGGCAAAGCCGCAAGCGGCTATTTCTTTTCCTTCACATCATAACATAAGAGCACGTCCTGATCGCGGATGTAGAGCTTGCCGTTGGCGATGACCGGGTGCGGCCAGGCGCTGTGGTTGCTGCGGTCGGGCTGGTTGAAGCGGCCATGCTCGACATATTTCTTCGGGTTCGCTTCGATCAGAAAGATGGCTCCGCCTTCTTCACGGTAATAGAGGCGGCCGTCGGCATAGGTGATGGAACCCTTGCCGGCAGTGCGGGCGTTTTCCCACATGGCCTTACCGGTGAGAAATTCCCGGCAACCGAGCCGGCCGTTATTCTCGCCATAAACATAGCCGTCCACCAGCAGGAAGCCGCCATGGTGGTTTTTCATTTCATGGGTGTAGTAGACTTCTTTGGCCTGGAACGAACCATCCGAGCCGCTGATTTTGGCCAAACCAGCCCCGGCATCGTAACTGGAGCCCGCGAGGACATAGCCGTCGTGAAATACTGGGGTGGAGCAGTTCGCCGTGGTGTTGTGGGGGTGGTCGTAGCGCCAGAGGAATTTGCCGTCGTCGGCTGCCACGGCCACCACGCCGCCGCCCATGAACTGGATGTATTGCCGCGTGCCGCCAATTTCCGCCACGATCACTGATGAATACTCGGCCCGATCATCGCCCGGCACCTTGGCCTTCCAAATAACTTCACCCGTCTTCTTGTTGAGAGCGACGATGGCCGCATCTTTACCACCTGGCGTGGCAATCAGCTTTTCACCATCGATGAGTGGTGACTCAGAATATTGCCAGCCGCCAACCTGGCCTTTGAATTCCTTGTGCAGGTTCTTTTGCCATTTGATTTCGCCGCTCTTCACGTCGAGGCAAACCAGGTCGCCGTGGAAACCAAGGGTCCAGAGGAAGTCGCCTTCCACCGTCGGCGTGCTGCGCGGGCCGTCGGTGCCACCGCCGCCGCTCCAAGCCGAAATCTTGGTCGCCCATAGCTCCTTGCCGTTGGCTTCGTCGAGCGCCCAAACGAATTCTTCTTTGCCGCGATCGCTCATGCCGAAAATGCGGCCGCCGGCCACCGAGGGCGTGCTGTACCCGCCGCCCAGGCTCTTGATTTCCCAGGCGAGCGGCGGGCCGCCCTTGGGCCAATCTTTCAGAAGGCCGGTTTCCTTGTTGATATCATCGCGCTGTGGCCCGCGCCATTGTGGCCAATCGTAACTGCCGCCCGAAGTGGTTGGGATACCCGGCTTATTCGGCTCCGCACAAGCACTGATAGCAAACGACAATACGGCCAAGAAGCCAAGACAGCGAACTCGCATGGGAAAAGGCTCCGCAATGGGGAAAGGAGGGTGGGGTGGGCATGAGGGTAGTGTAACGGGAAATTTGGAGGGTGAAAAGGTGAGAGAATGAACCACATAGGCACAAAGACTCAAAGAATTGTCTTCTTCGTTACTTCGTGTCTTTGTGGTTCACTTATTTTTGCTCTTCGGTTCCGGCACCGGCATGCGGATGACGAGGTCGTCGCCGGGCGGATCGTCGCCGAAGCTTTGCCCGCCATCGTCTTTGCCGTTGGCGCCGACGCTGTAGAGCAGGTAACCCTTGGCGTCGGGCTTGTAGATCAACGGCTTGCCGGAGAAGATGTCGTCGGGGACGGCGTCGAGATACTTCGGCGCGAGTTCGGCCAGCGCTTCGGGATAGCGGCCGTGGTCGCGCTGATACGCAGCGAGAGCGAAGGCGAGGCGGAGATTGCGACATTCTTGTTCATTGCGTTCGGCAGCGGTTTCCAATTTGTCGAAGGCGGGGAGCAGCAATGCGACCAGTAAATCGCCGATCATTTCGCCTCGCGTTTTTGGTCCCATCAGCTTCTCCTGGAGCGCCAATGTGATGCCTGATGGTTTTTTGATGGAGTTAACTTCCGTACTAATCAGGGCCATCTTTGCTCGGCGCCCTGTAGGATCTGATATTCGCGCCGCCGCAACGTAGCGATCACACCAGCGATTGACGTTGCGGAACGCGGGGTCCCAATTGACATTCCGGGTGAAAAGCTTTTGCCAGAAGCCCGGCTTGGCGCGACGGTTGGCGCCTCCGACTGATTCATCAAATGCGGGCCACTCCCGTGCGAACAACATGAGCGCATCCAACATCATGAAACGCTCAAAAAGGTCGACGGCATCAGCGATCGGCGGCATCGGCGGCAGGCGCTGCAAGTCCAGCATGTATTTTTGAATCTCTTTCGGCGTGAGATTGCCGTGAACGAGCAAGGCCAAGTCGGCCTGACCGGCGATGCGGTCGAGGGCGATGCCGACCAACAACTCGATCAGCGAGCCGCCACGCCCAACAAGCCGTCCCAAGCGATGACAGGCCAGCAAATCCTGCCAGGCCGCTTCGGTTTTTCCTTCCTTGACTCGGAGCATGGCTCGGCAAGCCAATGCGGCGGCAATTCCACGGCACACTTGCACGTTTGGTATCAGGGCGCCCACTAATCGAGGCTGCGAGTAATCGTTCA
>DATGHS010000123.1:0-16027 GCA_035307785.1 Gemmataceae bacterium | reverse complement strand
CAAGGGGGGCGCTACAAACTAAGAACGGAATTTATGCGGAAACGGCGGGTGATGTAAAGGGCAACCCGGTTACTTCGGCTCCGGCAGCTTGCGCGGCACGGGAGCAACTTCCGGCGCCGACGTTTCGCCCGGCCGCAGCGGCGGTGTCAGATCGAAAATGTTTTCCGCCGGCGAGTTAGAGACAGGGTACACGTTCGCATTGGGACCCGGCGGCAAGTCCAAGGGGTAGTTCTTCGGCCTCGCCAACCGGCCGAGCGGGCCGATGGAGGCATACTTTTCCTCGAGGAACTGAATGCCATGGGTTTCGAGAATGGTGCCGGTCAACCGCTCCAGGTCAGCGAGGTCGGTATTGTACTGCGTGAGTGCTTGCGCTTCGGCGCTCACGGCATTGCCCCAATCCGTGAGCGCTTGCAAATAGTTCAGGAAGATAGTGCGGCCCTTGGTGTAGTCGAGCGCCTGCTTTTCGAGGTTCGTGCGGTCGGCGATTTCCGCCTCGTGGAAGGCCTTGTACTGTTCGAAGTCGCGGGCCAGATTGCGCACGCCGGTGGCCAGGTCGTGGATCGCGCTGTGCAGGCCCTGCTCCAGATTCGCCCAGTCGCGGGCCAGAATCAATTCCTGCTGGCGGTAGGTCGCGCGTGCCGCGCGCTGGGCCAGCGGTAAAGAGACGTTCACTCCCAGCGTCATGTCGCTGAACTGCGCGTTGGAGCCGATGACGGTGCCCGCCGGCGCCCGGCCTTCGAGCCCGTTGAAGCGGTAAAGGGCCACCGTATCCATTTGCGGCAGCGTTTGGTTGAGGTCTTGCCGCAGCGTTACCTTGTCGGCTTCGATGATCAATTTCAGTTGAATGAGATCGGGCCTTTGGTCTTCGGCCAGTGCAATCAGTTCCTTCCACTTCACTTCGAGCCGCGCTTCGCTCGGCGGAGTGATCGGCACCAGTTTCGTTTCGTCGGAAGGCGGCAGGCCCATGATATTGCGCAGCGCATCCTCGCGCTGAATCAAGTTCGCTTCCGAGACGATGAGGGTTGCCTTGAAGTTGGCCAACGCTGCTTTGGCCTGGGCAACGACCGCTTCGTTTTCCAGACCGCCGCGCAAGCGCGCCGCCGCTCGATCGTAGGCTTCCTGGCCCTGGGCGACCTGTTGGCGGCGAGCCCATACGTCCGTTCGGGCAAACACAACGGCCCAATAGGCCTCCACCACGCCGCGCACCGATTCCTGCACGCTGTCTTTGAACAGCCAGTACGAGCGCTCCGTGTTGATGCGCGCGACCACCACCGGCGCCAGGTTCACCGCTACACCGGCATTCCGCAAAAGCGGTTGCGTATACTGGAAAGCCAACGCTCGCTGGTTCTGCGGATTGAGCGGAAACAGGCCCGGCTGAAAAGAAGAGAGATTGTCAATGAAACTCATGCTCGCGGTGCCGCCAAAGAGCGTGGTTTTCGTCAGGCTCGAGGTCGCGTTGAAATTGTCGGTGCGGAACCCCAAAATGCTCGCGCCGTTCGGGTCCAACGGATTCAAGATCGCCGTGGGAGTTTCAGTCCGGTTGTAGCTTGGCTGAACGCTGAAGTTCGGGTCAAAGCGGGCCTGCTGCACGTCGATCTGCGTGTTCGAGATCGCCGGATCGTAAATCGTCTGGCCGCTGGAGGTCGCGGTAACGCCGGTCAATATTCGCACGACTTTCGTATTTTGGAGCGTTAGCCGAATGGCGTCGTCCAGCGACAACGGCCCATCGGGTGCATCGGGTTTCGGATTGGAAACGGTGGCAGGCGGTGCAACGTCTGGTAGCGCTACTTTGGGCAGGGCGGCGGGTTCGCGAATAGCGATGTCGCGCTGCTCGGGCAGAAAGAGCCGGCCTCGGCCGGCGCAGCCGCTGCCGGCAAGCCAAAGCAGTAAGAGCGCGCCGACAACGGTGTGGCGGTTGAGGCGTGGCATGCCCTGAAGATCGGCATTCTGCGCCAACCGGTCGAACTTTTCTCAATTTGCTTCGGAATCCGCAGGTAACGCTTCTGTCGACGAGTCAGAATGGAGAGCTTGCATCGCCTGGGCAATATCACTGGTATCGGCGACAATGTTCCCGTCCCGCAGAGCTACGATCCGCTTGGCGCTAGATGCCACATCGGGATCATGCGTGACCAGTATAACGGTGATCTGTGAATTCTGGTTCAAATCCTTGAACAGCCGGATGATTTCCTTGCTGGTGCGCGTGTCTAAGTTGCCGGTGGGCTCATCCGCGAGCAAGATCGACGGCTGATTTACGAGTGCCCGGGCAATGGCCACGCGCTGCTGTTGGCCGCCGGAAAGCTGGCTGGGATGATGGCCCATGCGGTCGGCCAGGCCGACCAATTTCAGCACATCCGCCGCTCGTTGGCGTCGCTCCCGGTGGGGAACGCGGCGCGAGTACAACATCGGCACTTCGACATTTTCGAGAGCCGATGTGCGGGCCAACAAATTGAAATTTTGGAAGATGAAGCCGATTCTCTGGTTGCGAATGCGGGCCCGCTGATCGCTCGACATGGTCACGATCTCTTCACCGGCCAGTAGATAACTGCCGCCGGTGGGCCGGTCGAGGCAACCCAATGTATTCATGAGCGTGGATTTGCCGGAGCCCGACGGACCAATGAGCGCAACAAATTCGCCCTGCTCGATGTTTAATGTGGCGCTGCGCAGCGCCATCACCCGCACTTCGCCGAGGTCGTACACTTTCCGAACATCGCGTAGCTCGATCAGGGACAAAGCGACACCCCCAAGAAATGAACCACAGAGACACAGAGAACACGGAGACAGTAATGGATGGACTGCCGCGCTATTTCCCTATTCGATCTTCTCCTCTCTGTGCTCTCTTTCTCTCGGTGGTTCATTCTTCTCATTCATATCTCAATGCTTCAATCGGATCGAGCTTGCTCGCCCGTCGTGCCGGGTAGAACCCAAAGAAGACGCCCACACCGCCGGCAAACAACATCGCGATTGCGGCCGCGGGAAACGAGATCACCACCGGCCACTTGGCCCCGCTGCTGATGGAGTTGATAATCATGGTCAAGCCGGCCGATGCACCGATGCCGAGGCCGACGCCGATGATGCCGCCGATGGTAGATAAAAGAACCGCCTCTGTAAGAAACTGCCGGAGGATATCGCGGGAGCGCGCGCCCAGGGCCATGCGGATGCCGATCTCACGCGTGCGCTCCGTGACCGACACCAGCATGATGTTCATGATTCCTACACCGCCGACTACCAGCGAAATGCCGGCAATGGAAGCGAGCATCAAAGTGATGGTGCCGGTGATGATTCCCAATATGGACGCAATTTGCGTCGAATTCTGGATTTCAAAGTCCGCCGGATCGCCGGGCGGAATGCGGTGCCGTTCGTAGAGCAACTGGCGAACTTCGTCCTCGGCCTGGGCCATCTGCGTTGTACTGCGGGCCGAAAGCATAATGGCATTAATGTCATTGAATGTCGATCCTTGCAGGCGTTTCTGCACCGTGGTGTACGGCACGAGTACAACGTTGTACTGATCATTGCCCACCAGGTCCGCGCCGCGCGGCTCCAGCACGCCGATGATGCGGAACGGCGTATTCTTGATGCGGATGCTTTCACCGATCGGATTCGAAGTCTGAAAAAGCTTCACGACAATCGTCTGGCCAATTACGCAGACTCGGGCCTGCGAGGTGATGTCCTGCTCCGAGAAAAAGTCACCCGACTTTAGATTGGCGTTGCGCACCGTGAGGTAATCCGGCCCCACGCCAAACATGTCGCGGGGCTTCCAGTTGGTGTTGCCGTAAATGACTTGCGGCCCGCCGGCAAACACCATGGGCGATGCCGCCAGCACCGAGGGGCATTCCCGTGCGATGGCGTCGGCATCGCCGGCCCGCAGCGTGGTGACATTGCTTTGCCGTACGCCGCCGCTGCGATTGCTAGCCGGGAAGACGAGGAGCACGTTCGTACCCAGCCCCTGCAACTGATTCTGCACTAGTTGGCTGGCGCTTTGTCCGAGCGAAACCATCGTGGTCACCGCCGCGATGCCAATGACGATGCCTAGCAGAGTGAGTGCGGCGCGGAGTTTGTTCTTGGCAAGTGCGCGAAGAGCTATGCGAATAGTAACGAGAAAATCCATGATTATCTTCCAAGCCGCAAGGCGAGTCTTCGAGCCTTGCGGGTCACTCCGAGAACCCGTGGGGCTCGAGGACTCGCCCCGCGGCTTGAGGTAAGCTCAGGGCCCGGCCCCGGTCACCAACATCTGCCCGTCGGTCAGGTCGCCGGAGACGAGTTGAGTGTACTTGTGGTCGCTGATGCCCGTTGTAACCTCTACGGCCTTCAAGAATCGGCCATCGACAACCCACACGTGCCGCTTGTTACGCTTTTGTCGCGTTTCTGCGGTTTCGAGCGCCGAGCGCTTGACGGTGGCGTTGTCCTGGTTCTCCTTCGGATCGGGTTGGGCGCCTTCCAGAAGCTTACGATCCTCCGGCCGCACTAGCCCAATTTGTGGGTAAAAGCGCAAAGCAGCGTTCGGAATGCGGAGACCATCCTTGGCGTCATCAACCTGAAACGACAGGTTAGCCGTCATGCCTGGGAACAGCTTCAGATCAGGGTTTGGCGTTTCGACCACAACGGGGTACGTCACAACGTTCTGAGTGGAAGTTGAATTCATGCGGACTTCCTTGATCTTTCCCTGAAATAAGTCGTCGGGATAGGAGTCCACGGTGAAATGTACCGGCATGTTCCTGGTCTGGGCCTTGCGGATCATGCCAATGTCGGCTTCATCCACGGTGGCAGTGATGTACATCCGGGATTCCATTTCCGTGCCGATGATGAACATTTCCGGCGTGTTAAATTGGGCAGCAAGCGTTTGGCCCGGATCAATCTTGCGGTTGATGATGCGACCATCCTCCGGTGCAGTAATCTTCGTGTATTCAAGATTGGCCTCGGAAAACTTAAGGTTGGCTTTGGCGCTTTTCAGGTTGGCGTCGGCCTGATCGATGGCTGCTTTGGCCTGGACTACGGATGCCAGGGCCAAGTCGTATTGCGCTTTGAGTGACTTGCGGTTGAACTTGAACTGATCCATCTCCGTATCGGAAACGAAGCTCTTGTTTTCCTTGCGCACGGAAATCGCCCGGTTCTCGTCATTCTCCGCTTGCTCCAACAGCGCCTTGACTCGCTCCACATCGGCGTCGCGCGTGACCAATTGAGCCTTGGCCGCAGACAACTGCGCATCGGCGCTGGTCACGTTGGCCTGGTCGCGGTCCACGCTGGCCTGGAACAGTTTCGGATCAATCAGAGCGAGCGGTTGGCCTTTCTTTACTTTATCGTTGAAGTTAACGTGTATTTCCTTGATCGGCCCCGACACGAATGAGCCCACGGATATGGACAGCACCGGATTGACGGTTCCGGTTGAGTTCACGACGGCAATGATATCCCCGCGCGTGACCTTGTCCTGCCGAAACCTCGGCTGCGACATTTTTTGCAACTGCGATCGCGCCGGAATGATGACCGAAGCGCCGCCCAACACAACGACGGCACCGACGATGGCGAGTTTGACTGGGAGCTTCATCGCAAATCCTGAATCGTAGCTTGGTTAGTCCCTAGAAGTACTTCGCTATTATGCTACTGGATTTGCGGTAATTGCGTTTCAAGCGAAATGCTAAACGCCGTTTTTGCACAGAAAGTAACGAAGAATACGAATGGCAACGAATCGCCTGTGACTGCTTTCTTCGTTATCTTCGTTTCCTTCTGTTCAATTCTTACCGCCCTACACTTTCCCGACATTCACCCACTTCCCGCCCTTCGCCGACTCCAGAATCGCATCGAGCACCATTTGCGTGCGCAGCGCGTCCTTGAAGGTGGGCTGGGCGGGGTTACCAGATTCGATGCCTTCGATGAAGTCCGCCACTTGATGCACAAACGAATGCTCGTAGCCGATTTGCAGGCCCGGCACCCACCACTTGTCCATGTACGGGTGCTCGCCGCTGTTATCGCTGACATGGATCGAGCGCCAGCCGCGCAGGAAGCCCGCTTCCTTGTATTGATCGGCGCCGGGAACTTTCGCTTCCTTGGCCGCTTTCAAGACTTCGCTCAGTTTCGTGTCGCGGTATTCGAAGTATTGCAGCCGGTGGAGGTCGTGCAGATCCCAGAAGATGCTGGCGTTCTCGCCGTTGATCTCGAAGGTATAAAGCGCCTTGTGGCCGCGCGCGTAGCGCGTGGACTCGAAGTTCGCCAGGGAGCCGTTGCGGAAGCGGCCCATGAAGATACAAGCATCGTCGATGCCGACCTTTTCCACCTTGCCCGTGAGGTTGTGCTTGCGTTCCTTCACGAACGTTTCGGTCATGGCTGTGATGGAATCCATGTCGCCGTTGAGCCAGACCGCCGTATCGATGCAATGCGCCAGTAAATCGCCGCTGACGCCGCTGCCGGCCGCGGCCACGTCGAGCCGCCACAGGCCGGTGCCGCCCTGCGGCAGGTCGGCGCTGATGGTCCAGTCTTGCAGGAACTTGGCCCGATAGTGAAAGATCTTCCCGAGCCGGCCCTCGTCCACCAGCTTCTTGGCCAGCGTAACGGCCGGCACCCGGCGGTAGTTGTACCAAACCATGTTGGGCACTTTGGCCTTCTCCACGGCATCGATCATCTTCTGGCCTTCGGTCGAATTCATGGCCAACGGCTTCTCGCACAGGATCATTTTTCCTGCCTTGGCCGCCGCGGTGGCAATTTCGCAATGGAGGTTATTCGGCACGCAGATATCGATCACGTCGATGTCTTTGCGCTCGATCAGCTTGCGCCAGTCGGTCTCGATCGATTCGTAGCCCCAGTTGTCGGCGAAATCCTTGATCTTGTCGGCACTGCGAGCGCACACCGCCTTCAGTACCGGCCTATGCTGAAGCTTGAAGAAATAATTGACCTTGGCATACGCATTCGAATGTGCCCGGCCCATGAAGCCGTAACCGATCATGCCGATATTCAGTGGTTTAAGCATGGAGAGAGTCCTGAAAAGATTCACCACAAAGGACACAAAGAGCTCAAGGAGGAAAGAAAACTCGTCATCGCTCTTCTTTCTTTGTTTCTTTGTGTTCTTTGTGATCTTTGTGGTTAAAGTAATCATACACTTCTTTCGCCACCTTCGCGCAGACCACTGACGCGGCGTTGTCTTGCACCCAGCGCTTGTCTTCGTTCTTGTTCGTGAGCACACACAGCACGACCGGACCTTGCTTGAAATACATGATCCCGGCATCGGTGCGAGCATCGCTCACGGCGCCGGTTTTGTGAGCCAGCTTCACCGTATCGGGCAGAAAGCGCGGGAAGCAATCCTTGTCGGAACATTTCTTCAAATGCTCGATCATCTGCTTGCATGCTTCCGGTGAGACGAATTTTCCCTGGTGCAGGCCCTCAAAGATCGTGACCATCTCGCGGGCGGTGGTCGAGCCGAGCCCGAACTTTTTGGTGCGCTCCGGATCGACGGACGTAGTGCTGCCCTTGAACGACTTGGCGTTAATCTTCGTGTTCGGAAAGCCGAGTTTTTCCATGCGCTGGTTGACTTCGCGAATGCCGGTTTGGTCGAGCACCATGTTTGTCGCGGTGTTGTCCGAAACGGCAATCATCAGCCGCACGGCATCGCGAACGCAGAAAGTCGCGCCCGGCGAGAAGTTGTCGGTCAACACGCCGCTGCCGCCGACCATGTCATCCTTTTTTAACGTGAGCATCGTGTCGAACTTGATTTTGCCTTCTTGCGCTTGCCAATAGGCTTCGATCATCACCGCCACCTTAATGAGGCTGGCGGTGGTCATCGGCTCGTCGGCATTCAGGTAATAGCTCTCGCCAGTGCCAAGATGCTTCACGGCGATGGCAACCTTGCCAGGATGGGCTTTGGCGAGGGGCGCAAGTTGGGATTCCAAAGCAGAATCACCGCAAAGGGCGCGAAGAGCGCAAAGAAAAAGGTAAAGTAAGGTCAGTCCGAACCGCCGCATTACATTCTCTCTTTCTGCTTTCTTTGCGCCCTTTGCGTCTTCGCGGTGAATCCTCTCCTAAAACCCGTGCTTCGCCCGAGCGGCATCGAGATACTTCTTGGACTGTGCCGTCACGTTCCACGCATCCGGCCAGAAGCAGAGGTCAATGGTCCACCAGTCGTGGCCGGGGTTCACCTTCATCAGGGCGGGGAAAATCTTGTCGAAGTCCAGCTTGCCGCTGCCGAATGGGTTGTGCGTGCTGGTTTGATGCTCGTTGAGCGAGCCGTCGGAATCGATGATGTGAATGTGATTGATTCGGTCGCCCAGCTTTTCCAGCAGCTCGATGGCACCGCCTTTCAGAATCTCCTTTTGTCCCGGATGTCGAGCCCCAATCGCGGCCGCCATGTGGGCGTGGCAGGTGTCGTACATCACGCCGAAGTTCTTGTTCCCCTTGGCCCGCACGCGGTCCACAATTTCTATGATTTCCGACGGCTTGTTAAAAGCGAAACCGGGCTCGAATTCCCAGGTGACGTTCATGCCGAAGTCGGCCGCCATCTTGCAGGCTTTGTCCCAGACGTTGACAATGCGCTCCATGCCCGTCTTGGCGTCGATCTTATTCTCCGGCTTGTCGAAGAAGTCGGGTGGCTCAACGGCATCCACGCGGATGGTCTTGATGCCCAGGTCGCTGCCGAAATACGTGAAGCCGAGGAATGCGGCAAGATACGGTGTGGGGTCCGGGTCCATGATCGACGGGCCGGGCTTATGAAACGCCCAGAGGTCGACGGCGATGCCGGAGAAAGCAAGGCCATGATCGGCCACTTCTTTCTTCAGCGCTTGCCGGGAAGCCTTCGTGGGATGCGATGTGGGCGTGGGGTGAATGCCGAAGCTGCCGAGTTCGACGCCGTCGAGTTTCAAATCCTGGAGTTTATGCAGAATTGTGTGGAAGTCGACCGGTTTATCTTGATTGAAAACGTATGCCCAGCTGCCGATGGAAATCTTCTTTGCCATGAGAGAGGTCTCCGAGTGAAACGGGGTTAATTTCGATAACGTCGTTGGGGTCGATCATATTCTTCGTCGGCCGGCAGCACTTCTTCCACCGGCACGGCATCGTCATCCGTGCGATAGTCGGCCAGTAGTTGTTCGAGTTCTTCCGGCTGCAGCATGTTGGTTTCGACAAAGTAGCGAGCAAGTACTTCCGGCGCGATGCCAGCCTGTCGCGCGATGCGCAACGCCCGTCGCGGCCCGGGCCGGGTCAGCTTATAGCTGAAAAAGAAAAAGAGGATGCCGAGAATGCCCGTCGCGATCAGGACTGCCGCCGGAACCGTGTGATGCTCGGCCAGTTCGAAAACGCCGAGACAGGCCAGGCCGATGCCGCCGGCGAACGCCAGCGCCCGCGCCCAGGCGAAGAAGATCGACTTGCCGCTCATACCGATCTTCATGCCGCGTTGTTTGCCATCGTCAATGACGAGATAGCTTTCGGTAGGGCACAGCGGCACAAAATTGATGTGAATAAAGCTCGTGGATACGTAAAAGAGGCCCGGCAAGTGATCGACCTTGCCGTAGGTCCTGGTCCCAAACATGATGAACATATACCACCTGTCGATCAGTGATGCTTTAAAGAAGCGTCGTTAACGACCAAGCTCACATGCCGCCGGATCGTTGGCCCAAGTCTCTTTTACCAATGCTTCTGCACGGGAAACTCCAGCGGCCGCAGGAACCGCGAGCGGTATTCGGCGGCCTTGGCGATCCTCCGCATCCGGTCCTTGATCCGCCTGATGTGCAAGGCGTCGCCGCCACGCCATTCCACCATCCCCGTACTCAATTTCGCCTCATCCCAGAAGAAAACCCTCTGAACGTAAGTGCCGTCCTCGTGGCCGTGGCCGACTAAGAAGAACCAAGTCGTGCCATCCGGTCCCTCGATGGGTTGATCCAAATTCTGGCCTGTCCACCAGATCATCGCGGTTTGCCGCTAAACAATCGCTCGCTTCTTGTGATCGCCCACGCTTGGCGCTTTCGGATTCGTATCCGGGCCAAAGTAACGCAACGTCACCAGCGGCTCGCTTCCGGTGTTTTCGAAGGCTACGCCGGCAGTAGCAGCGTCGTGGGTCACGAAGTACTCGTCTTCGGTCAATTCGCCGAAGCGGATCATGGCCGGGGTTTGCAGGTTGTGTTTGCCGATCTTGCCACAACCCTGCACTGCTGACAGGCCATACGCGCCGTTATCCTTGATCGTGACCTTTTGGCCCGGATTAATGGTCAATTCCTTAGCACTGAAGAGTTCCTTGCCTTTCACTTTGCCGTATACGACCCACTTATCGACGTACCCCGCCTTCGCGGTGTCGCCGTCGGGAATCGGTTCCAGGTAATTGTTGTCCTTGAAGCTCGGATCGACGTTGCGCTCCCAGTCGAGCGCGTTGACCAGGTATTCCAGGTCTTGATGCTTCTCCTTCGGGAAGTCCTTGGTGAGCAAGCTCCAGGGCACATAGCGGCCTTCGACCATCGACTGGTACATAGCGAACACATCGGAGCCCCATTGCGGCTCATACGTCACCAGTGAACCGGGGGCGTGCAACACGCACGGCGGAATGAGCCAGCCGGTGCCCGGCTGCAGTCGATATGCTTTCGAGTAATTGAGAATGCCGTTGTCGCCTTCGTTCCAGCGCTTCAGGCAGCGAACGAGGTCCTGCTTCGTTGTGCCCGGCTCCAGGCCCATGAACGTATAGGGGAAATTGTTCCCCAGGTTGTTCAACTGCGGCGGGAAATAATACGATTCCGGCTTGCCCTGCTGGCCCACCAGCGCGGCTTGTTCATCGCTCTGGTGCATGTGGTGCGGAATAGGGCCGAGGTTATCGAAGTATTTCGAATACACCGGCCAGCGCTGGTACTTGTCCCACATTCTCGGGCCAACGATGCGCTTGCCTTCGAGACCCACCGCGTCTTTCAGCGTGAAGGCGCGCTTGCCATCGGCCACCACGTAGCTATAGCCTTCGTCTTCTACCCGGTTCTCGTTGGCCGCCGGGGTGGTGGAAGCGAACCAGCGCTCATCGATGCCGCCGCGGTGGGCGCCGTAAGCGTAGGTATCCTGCGGGGCCAGCTTGATGCGGCGGCCCGGCATGAGAAAGGAACGCGGCACCCAGGTGGGGGCCAGGCGAAGAATGCCGCCGCTCTGATCCAGCACACGCTGGACAGCTGCGGCCGAAGGAGTGGCAAAAGCAGGATCGGTGGACATCGAGAGATCTCCCGGTTGTTTACGCAAGTGGGTTAGATGCCATTTTTGTGGAAGAGGCAGGCAGAGGCAAGGGCGCAGCGCTTGCGGTTGCTCAGTGTCTCGAGCGGACGGCGTGCCATAACGTCAAGCTGGAAAGCCTGACCTAGACTGCGCGCAACTTCTTGCTCGCAGCGCATTCTTTGAGTTGGCGTTGGCCCTCATTTTTGTTTATGCTGAAGACGTTCCCTTGAGGAGTCTCCTGTGAAGCGCGCAGCCTTCAGTCTCATTGAGTTGCTCGTGGTCATCGCCATCATTGGCCTTTTGCTGGCCCTCCTGCTGCCGGCCGTGCAAAAAGTCCGCGAGGCGGCCGGCCGGGCCGCGTGCATCAATAATCTCAAGCAACACGGCATCGCGCTGCACCACCATCACGATACCTACGGCTACTTTCCGCCGGGATACACGGTGAAGGCCACCGATAATCTCGAAATGGGCGGTTACTGCGGGTTCATTCCGCTGCTGCCATTCCTGGAAGAGGACAACTGGTTCAATCAGTGGAACCCCAACAAGCTGTGGTACGAGCCGCCGAATTCCGACCTCGTTTCCATCAGCATGAAGGTTTTCCTTTGCCCCAGCAACCGGACATACGGCGTGATCAATACGTCCTTTCTCGCAACGATTGCCGGCCGGCCGCTGCCCAATCTGGCGGCATGCGATTACGCCTTGTGCAAAGGCGCTAATGCCGCGATGTGTGAACACTGCCAAGTGCCCTGGGCATTCCGCGGTGTGTTTGACGTGAACACACAAACGCGCGTAACCCAGATTACCGACGGCACGAGCAATTCGTTCGCCATTGGCGAAAGCGCCGGCGGCACGCCGCTCTACCGCATGCGGCGCTGGTATGACGATACCACGCCGGACGAAGGTCTGTTCCCGGGCCAGTCGCCGTATTTCGATCAAAGCTGGTCATCGGGCCCAGCTGCCACCGGCGCGCTCCATTCCCGCGGCTTAATGGGGGGCGCCTGCATCGCCATTACGGCCCTGCGCGGCGGCTACGACCCGCCCTTCGACGAGCCGATGAATAACTCGCTCGTGTTGCCATCGTTCGATTTCAACAATGACTGCACCAACAGCGGCAGCACACGAGGCACCTACGACATCATCTCCGGCTTCCATAGTGTCCACCCCGGCGGCTGCAATTTTCTATTTTGCGACGGCAGCGTCCGCTTCGTGAGGCAATCGATCTCGGCCGACACCTATCGGGCCCTGTCCACATTCGCCGGCGGCGAAGTGCTGGGCGACTATTAGCAACAACGTGCCGATGAGCAGCTGCGGCCAGCGGGACAAGAATCTGGAATTAAAACCCGCGCAGTAGGATCATATCCAAAGCAGGCAGCGCAGTTTTCACCGCTTGCCACCAACAAGAATTGCCGGTTATTTCCTTGTATGCCCATTTGCCAGAGTGTAGAATCGGTGCGGTTTTCTATTCTCCCTTATTATTTCCATGGGGACACAACCATGTACCGAAATTCTGCGCGCTCCCGCCATCGGCGCGGCTTCACGCTGATTGAACTGTTGGTCGTCATCGCCATTATTGCGATCTTGATTGGATTGTTGTTACCCGCCGTGCAGAAAGTGCGTGCGGCCGCAGCCCGGGCCCAGTGCTTGAACAACCTCAAGCAGTGGGGCCTCGGTATGCACAATCACCACGATACCTACGGGACCTTGCCGCTGGGGGCGACCAACTCGCCGCGCCATACCTGGGTAATTCACTTGTGGCCGTTTATCGAGCAGGACAATTTGTACAAGCAATACGGCAACGTGAAAACACAGCAATTCTGGCGTCCGCCCGCCACGTTTACATTCACCACGAACGGTGTGGTCGCCCAGAAGACGCCCCTTTATTACTGCCCTTCTGACCGGCCGGGCGCCTACTGGAAAGGCGATCCGTTTTGGCGCATTCGCGGGAATTATGTAGTGAATTGGGGCAATCAAAACGTTATTGCGACGAATGCCCAGGGACCGTTCGGTTTCATGAACGGCAACCCGGCCACGCCTCTCACCACGCGCTTTACCCAAATCACCGACGGCACGTCGAACACCCTCATGATGTCCGAAGTGATCATGTGCCCGATCGACACCGATTTCAACACGCACGGCGACATCATCAACGACGACATTTTCGGGTCCGGCGGCTGGTTCATGACACTGATGACACCCAACAGCGGCATCGACGTATTCGACTACTGCCTGGTCAATGATGACCCCAAGTTTGCCCCGTGCACAGCGAGCTTTCCCACTCAGGTGGCCGCTCGCAGCCGACATACCAATGGTGTGAACGTGTTGCTTTGCGACGGCTCCGGCCGGTTCATCCCGAATTCGATTTCCAGCAGCACCTGGTCGGCACTCGGCACCATGAATGCGGGTGACCTTCTCGGCTCGGATTATTAGCAATGGAGAGGCAGAAGATGAAGCGTGTTCCGATTTGCATGATTGCGATAATTCTTTGCGCCGGCTGCAACAGCGGTTCGCCCAAGGCCAAGATTCATGGCAAGGTGACACTCGACGGCCAGCCCGTGCCGACCGGAAGCATTGCCTTCATTCCGAATGATGGCCAAGGCCAGACCGCGGGCGCCATCATCAAGGATGGAACTTATGAGGCCGAGGTGCCAGTGGGTTCCATGCGCGTGGAAATTCGTTACGGGAAAGTGGTGGGCAAGCGCAAGCTGTACGATACGGCCGACAGCCCCACCGTGGATACGACCGAAGAACAAATCCCGCCGAGGTATAACACGCAGAGCGAGATAACGGAGACGATCTCGAAAGACAAACCAGAGATCAACTTCGATTTGAAATCGAAGTGAAATGAATGGCGAGCGTCGAGCCGTAAGGCCGACGTGGAAGTCTTCCACGTCGGCCTTACGGCTCGACGCTCGCCTTTTCGTCACCCTTCATAATCCAGCGCAATATCGAGCGCCACGGCCGAGTGCGTTAGTGCGCCGACGCTGATCCGATCCACGCCCGTTTCGGCGATGGCACGAATCGTTTCCAGGGTCACGCCGCCGGAGGCTTCGAGCAGCACGCGCTTCTCTTCGCCTTCGCACTCTCGATCGCGTCGCTCCACAGCCGTGCGCATATCTTCCAGCGACATGTTGTCGAGCAGGATGATGTCAGGTCGGCAATCGAGCGCAATGACGAATTGAAGCAGATTCTCCACTTCGATCTCGACCGGCAAATCAGGGTGGGCCTTCCAAGCTTGCCGGATGGCGTCCTCAATGCGCAGTAGCCGATCCGGATTCGGCATCGCGGCCAAATGGTTGTCCTTGATCAGCATGCCGTCATAAAGTCCAATGCGATGGTTGTGGCCGCCGCCCATGCGCACGGCATACTTCTCCAATAAGCGCCAGCCGGGAGTGGTCTTGCGCGTATCGAGTACCTTTGCGGGCAAGCCAGCCACGGCTTCGACATAGCGGGCCGTTTGCGTCGCCACGCCGCTCAATCGTTGCAGGAAATTCAGAGCGGTTCGCTCAGCCGTGAGGATCGAACGCATGGGGCCGGAGATGATGGCAATGCGGCCCTGCTGGCCCGGCTCAAGGCGGTCGCCGTCCTGTCGAAGCAGCTGTAATTGCACTCCTGGGAAACGCTCCAGCACGAGATTTATAGCCGGCAGGCCGGCAAGCACGCCGGGTTTTCGCGCCACGAACACGGCCCGGTCCATGCGGTCTGGCGGAATAAGCGCTTGGCTCGTGATGTCGCCGCGCTCATCTAAGTCTTCGCGCAGCGCGAGTTCGACCAACGTGCGGCAGGCAGCAGTTTCGGCTGGGGAGAAGGGCATAAGAGTTTATCGGCAGATTACGCAGATTGCACAGATTAAATTACAGCGCTGTAATCTAATCTGTGCAATCTGCGAAATCTGCGGATCAAAAACTGTTCATTCAAAGTATCCGACCGCGTTGCGGAAGACTTGCATTCCATCGCCTTCTTCTTTCAAGCCTTCGCGCGTCCAGTGGGGATTTTGCGTTGGTAAAACATGCCGCTCCGGGTGGGGCATGAGGCCCAGCACACGGCCCGTCGCATCGCAGATGCCAGCCACGTTTCCTTGCGATGCATTCGGGTTATCGGGAAACGGCAATGCGCTTGCTCCAGATTCCGCATTCCGCATTCCGCAATATCTCAGCACCACTTGCCCCGACTCTTCCAACCCCTTGAGAATCCATTCCGCCCGGCAGATGAACCGCCCTTCGCCGTGGGCGATCGGCACCAGCATCTGGTCCACGCCTTTCAGCCACGGGCAATTTCCCGGCGTGGCCTTGAGCCGAATCCAGCGGTCCTGGAAGCCATTAGGGTTGTACGTGAGCGTGGCGAGCGGCCCGTCGTCTTCATCGGGCTGAAGCAGCAGGCCGGCCTTCAGCAGAATCTGGAAGCCATTGCACACACCGAGTATCAGCTTTTCGCGGTCGCGGAATTCGCGAATGGCATCGGCCAAGAAGTGGGCCAGCTGCGTGGCCAGAATTTTCCCTGCCGCGACGTCGTCGCCGTAGGTGAATCCGCCGGGAATTGCCAGTATCTGGAACCGCCGCAGCAAGTCGGGCTTGTCGCGCAGCTGGTTGATGTGCACGCGGTCGGCCAGCGCGCCGGCCTTTTCGAAGGCGAAATGTAATTCGCCGTCGCAATTGCTGCCAGGAGCCCGCAGGATGAGGACGCGTGGGTGTGGCATGGGCAGGTGTCTAGAGCAGGAGTAAGGAGTCAATAATCGAATTCTATCGGAATATGTGCCAGCGCGGCGGGGGCCAATAGCGAAGCGTGACAACGCCTTCGATATTGCCCCGAGGCACCGGGCCCCAATAGCGAGAGTCCGAAGACCGCTCGGAGAAGTCGCCGAGGACAAAATACTCGTTTG
>DATGHS010000122.1:0-10796 GCA_035307785.1 Gemmataceae bacterium | reverse complement strand
TGTGTGATGAAGGGCTGCGCGCCGGGCAGGCTTTGCTGCACCAGCTCGACAAACGATTCGCGGGCCGGGCCTTCGGGCAGCGCGATCATGTGCACGCTGTCGGGCGGCGCGTCCAGCGCTTCCAGAGTCGATTCGGAATCGGTAAACGCCTTGGTGATCTTGCGCGCGGCCCGCTCCGGATCGGCATAGCGGCTCAGGAATAGGCCGGCCACGTCCACTTCATTCATGCGTGCCGACATGTGTTTGACCGCCAATTGAAACATCGCCGACTGCAAGTTCACCGTCAGGTCGGAAGACGTCAAGCAGACGTGAATGAGCGCCGTGAATTGCTGCTCGATCATCGCTTGCATTTGGCGGTCGAGGTCCTGAATCTCGTCGGCCGAAAGCGACTGCAGACAGAGTTGCACGGCTTCTTCGAGCGTGCGACAGCCTTCCGGCAGCAAGCAGCCCGATGGCGTGTGCGGCGGTGGGCCGGGATCGAATTGCTTGTGCAGATGCGAAAGCCGTTGCCGGCAATAACCGACATCCTTCTGCGCATCGGCCATGCGATCGCGCAACCGGGTAAAGACGCGGCTCGCATGCCGCAGCAGCAGCCATTGATAGCGATACAGCGCATAGGCGCGAAGCAATTCCGCGACCTGGGCTGCTTCTTTGCGCCGGCTATCTTGGGCCAGGAGATGCTGCAAGCGCTCGTAGGCCTCATCGGAGCGTTCCAGCTGCGTTCTGCCTTCCGGTTCGAGATGCTCCAACACTCGTGAGAGCACTTCTTGAAGGCCGGCAATGGCTGCCTCGGCCCCGACCAGGCGGAAGTCGGGCTGCTCGATCAGGCAGACGGCGAGCCGCATCAGCTTCACTTCCCATTCCTTGCCGATGGCTTCGCTGGCGGCGAGCAGCGCGTCTTCGAACTGTCCCGGTTGCCGGTTGCCGCCGAATTCGTGGTGAGCGCCGACCAGCTGGCCGACCTGCCCCAGCGTTTGCCAGACTGATGCCGGATCGTACGCTGTGCGGGACCAGCGGCTCTTGGGCGTGAGCGGATCGACGAGCGATTGAACAAACGACTCAATACTTCGCCCTAAAATCTGTTCACAGGTCTGTTGGAAGCAGGAGAGCAGAATTTCCGGCGAACATTGCTGTTCTTGCCACTGGTTTTGAAGCCAGTCGCGGACCGCGGGTTGCACGCGCCGGCTGTCGGAAGCAAGCCATTTCTCCAGCATTTGGAAGCAGATCCAACGAGCCGTAAGTTCGAGGAGGGTCCGGCGCGGCCAGGTGAGTGCGTGCAGACCAAAGGTCTGTCCGGCAATGACCATGGGGTCGGGCGTGACTCCTGGGAGGGCGCGAATTTGCTCGCGGCAATCGTCGGCCGAGCGGCCAAACGGTGTAATCAAGCTGCGCCAGAGGAACCCGGCGGCGGTGTCAATGCCCACCGGCTCATTCGTTTGCTCCTGTGGCCCGCGAATGGGGATCAGACTGAAGCGGCTGAAGGGGGAACCGTGGTCGAACAGCGTCAGTTCTTTGTCGTCAATGCAAGCAGTGTACGGCACGCCGGGCATGCTGAAATGATTCAGTTCCGTGAGTGCGGCGAACGCGTTGCCCATCGCGAGCGGCCGACACGTCGGCCCGCTCCACGTGGGCAGCAACAACAGGCCGCTGATGTCGGGGTTTTCATAGCCCATCCGTTTCAAACGATGGCGAACCGCGTAGGCCATGTCGAGGACCATGCCGCTGCCGGTGCCGCCGCCGAGGCCGGCCACCAAAAAAATACGTGGCCGATTCGAGCGCAGGCTGAGCTGCGTCTGCATGCCCGCCATTTCCAGTGCTTCGGAATTGGTGCAGGCTTCCAGGTCGGCCTGAATTTTTTGCTCCAGCGCGCGGTAATGATCGCAAAATGCCAGGCGGCCCAGCGCGCGCAGCCCTTGCGTTTGTGGATTGCCAGGTTTGATGCGGTAAAGCAATTGGGAATCGAACCAACCTTCAATGATGCTGCGGCCATTGCGGCGCGGCTTGAGGTAATGGCCGGGCCGGTTCAGGCGCGCGACATAAACCTCATCCGCCGACAGCGGCAACAGCGTCTGGGAAGTCACTGCCTTGTCCGTCGTTTCGGGATCGGTGTCGATAAACAGGAAGCGGATATTCGGCAGCTTCTTGAGTTGTCCGAAACGATTGAGCAACGCTTGCCGGGCGCGCTGGATCACATCCAGGCCCACCTGGCCGATGCCGATGATGAGAGCCGGGAACAACACGCCGTCGCCGGTTTGTTCCGGCGGTGCTTTTTGCGCGGTCGCTGCCTCGCCGCCGGATGGTTCCATTTCCTGGCGGAACAGAATGTGGGTGGGCGGCGTTTCGTTCCAATTGGCAGTCGGTGCGAGAACCTCGGGAAGAAGCGCAGCCCGGCTCGGCATGGGAGCCGGCAGTTGCGCGGTGGCCCCCCCGGCTTGCAAGGCACGCACCAAAGCGAGACAGCTGCCGTGGCGCTGATCCGGCGCTTTCGCCAGTGCGCGTGCCACGGCCGCTCGGTCGCTCGGCGGCAACGCAGATAAGTCCGGCGCGGCCTGCAAATGCTGCGTGATGAGCTGCTGCATGTTGCTCGCCGGGAATGGCCGTTTGCCAGTGAGCAACTCCTGGTAGACGATGGCCAGACTGTACTGATCGCAGAATGGAGAGATCTTGCCTTCAAACGTTTCCGGCGCCGCGTAAACCGGTGTCGCCGCGCCTTCTTGATCGGTGGTTACCACGCTCAAGTCGGTGACCAGCCCAAAGTCGGCGACCTTCACATGATCATGAACCAGAAACAGGTTTTGCGGCTTGATGTCGAGATGCTGAAGCTGGTACTTATCGTTCATCAAGTCCAGGACTTCGGCGGCTTCCTGCATGTAACCGAGCAAGTCATCGCGCGGGATGCCGGCCTGGCGTTTGTTGCGGTATTCGAGAAAGCGGTCCCAAAGGTTGCAATCGGCCAGCTCGGTAACGATCACCAGCCGGCCGTCGAGAATGTCGTAGCGTTCGAGGGAAAGAAGATAAGGATGGCGGACCGCCTGCACGCGCTTGAGGGCATTGAGTTCCTGTTCGGCTCGTTGTGCGGTTCCGTTACCATTGGGCTCCAAGGCATCGTGCAGGATCTTGACGGCTTTCAGCAAGCCGCCGGGGGCCTCGGCCTTCCAGACTTCGCCAAAGCCGCCGCTGCCGAGCCGCTCCAATAAGCGATAGCCGGGCAGGATTTCGTTTTCAGGCTCAAGCCGGATGGCCATGCGTGGCTACCTGGAACGTCGCCGCGATCGGTAACTCCAGCCGATCTGGGGCGAACCGCAAAGGAGTGAAACGTACCTCAATCCTAGCTTGCCGGATGGGCTTTCGCAAATCGTGGGCGGAGAAAAGTGAAATCGAAAAGAAAGAAGTCAGAAGTTAGAGTACTGACTTCTCACTTCTGACCGCTGCATTTCACGGCAGCGTCGGCCAGGCAATGTCGCTGCGGCTATGGGGCGGCGCCTGATCGGAGTGGGTGATGTGCAGAAACGCTTCTTTTGCCACCGGCCCCAGCTGCGGCAAGTCGCCAGGTGGCACGTATTGGGCTTCCCGGTAAAAAACAATGTCTTTGTCGCCGATGACAATCTGCAAGCCGTTATCGCCAAGAGTCTGTTGAGCGGCCTGAGCAAATTTCCGGCCGGCGTCATCATCCGGAATGGCCAGGATGCGCAGCTCGTCTTCGGCCCGCAGGCGCCCGGCCAGAAGCTCGGGCATCGCTTCGTCGAAGGCTTCGGCTGCCTCGCGTTGAGCCGCGTGCTCCCGCATCAGTTCCTGAAAGATGTCCATGGAAGAATAGGCCTTCCGGAAGCGCGGTTCGAGAAATTCCCGGGCTTGCCCCAGCAGCAAATTCATCATGGCCTTGGTGTGATCGGATTTTTCCAGGCAGAAACTCACCAGCGTCTTGAAGCGCTTGCGGATTTCCGTTTGAATTCGTTGATCGAGGTCCAGAAGATCGTCGGCAGTCAGCAGGGCCAGCAAGCGTTCTGCCAGGTTTTCCAGCGACGGGCTGCCTTCCGGCAAGATCGGTTTGCCGGGTCCGAGGTGGCCGCGCTCGCGGCGCACCGATATCTGGCCAATCTGCGCTCGCACTTTCTCCAATTGTTGCCGGCAAAAATGCAGTTCCTGAAAATATTCCGGAGCACAGTTGACCATACCCTGATAAAGGGTGACCATTGTCTTCAACAGATGACATTCCAGTCGTTTGTGGCCAAATTCGTCCAATTGCTGAACGATCTCGCGACTGGCGGCGGCCTTGCGTGAGCCGCGATACAGCGTGTCGAGCGCATTGATCTGCGTGAGCAGTTTTGTATAGATTTCGGCGTTTTCCTTTTGAAACTGCGCAAGCAAGCTTTCCAGGTTCGCCAACGCTTGCCGCAGGCGATCGACCAATTGTCGGAGTGCCTCTTCGGCTCCCGGTAAGCGGTAGGCCGGAAGCTCCATGAACGCCACCGCCATTTGCGCTAATTTTTTTTGATACTCAGAAACCAGGGCCGGCGCCAAGCCGTCGAGATGAGAACCCAGTTGCCCTAATCGAGCCAGGGCATTCGCCGAAGTCGGCTGCCCAACGAGCTGCACCAACGCGTCGAGCGCGGAGCAGGCTTCCACGATTTCCAGATTGCGCTGCTGGGGAGCCTCGCACAGGGGTTCGACAATATGCGCGACCGCCTCGTCCACAGTGCAGCGCAAGACGGAAGCGCACGATTCGCGCAGAGTGGCAAGCAACAGTTCCGGTTGGAGTTTTTGTTGGTTCCATTGCTCTTCGAGCCAGGTCCGCACCGGCTCCGCCAAATGGCTACTTTCCGGCGTCGTCCATACTTCAAGAACTCGTTCAGAAATCTCGCGCGTGGCGTGAGCCAGCAGTTGCTCGTGCGGCCAGGTGAGGCGGAAAGAACCAAAAGTTTGAAACGCGGCCGGGGGCCCGGCGGTGCTGCGCTGATCGTCCGCGGCTCGTCCCGTCGGCGTGAACAGTTCGCGGAAGAGAAAGCCCGTGGCGGTGCCCACGACCGGTCGCGAATCGCGCGGATCGCTGGAGGCCGGCAATGGTAGGAGCAGACAGCGTCGAAACGGCGGCTGCGCATCGACCAGGGATCCTTCCTTGCCGTCAAAGGTCGCTTCGTAAACGGTTTGCGGCGAGCTGTAATAGAGCAGTTCCTGCAATGCCGCATAAGCATTCGCCGCCGCCTGGCTCTTCGTTGCATTGCGATCAACGTGCGGGAGCATGAGGAGGGCGTGAACCGCCGGTTCTGGATAACCCAGCATCTTTAATTGATTGCGCAAGATGTACGCTAAATCCAAGAACATTCCGCTGCCGGTCCCGCCACCGAGCGCCGTAATGATGTACACGCGGGGTTGGTTCGAGCGCAGGCCAAGCCCCGTGTTGCTCTCTGCTTCGGCCAGCGCCGTCGGGGCCAGGCATGCCTCGAGTTCTTCGCGCAGGCGCTTCGCAATAGGCCGGTAGTGATCCCACAGCGCCAGCCGGCCAAACGCCCGTACGCCGGTCGTCGTCAAGTTCCGGGGAATGCGGTAGAGCAGTTGCGGATTCAGCCAGTTATCGACAGAGAGTTGATCCCCGCGCGGCTTTTGATAATAACTGGGTCGATTCAACTTCGCTTGATAGGTTTCACGCGAATTCAGCGCTCGAGAGTTCGATGCGATCTGTTGCATCGTTTCCGTATCGGTATCGATATAAAAGAACCGAACATTTGGCAAAGTATCACAGCGGAGATTGTCGCGCATGGCCCGACGCAACTTTTGCAGTACGATAAAACCCATCTGACCCAGACCGACCACCAGCGCCGGAAACAATACGCCGGAGCCGGCTCGTTCTGTCGGCGCAGCGACCGTCGGCGTCTCCACGACCGGCGTCTCCACGACCAAGGCATGCGGCACCGTCGGCCGGGTCAAGGCCGGCAAGCGGCCCACGGTGGCAGCGGGGATCGTGGCATTTGGAGAATTGCGCAAGCCCTGGCCGGTAATCCGATGCGCCTGTGCGCCTGGAACCAATGCCGGCAGCTCGAGCGGCGCCCGTTCCAAAGGTTTCACCGGCGTCGGGGAAGGAACTGCCGGCGCACTCTTGGCTTGCTGCAATGCGCGCACGAATTCGGTACAACTGGCAAAACGCTTTGCGGCATCCTTCACCAGCGCCCGTTGGAGGACGGGCTGATCATTGGCGGGCGCCGCGGCCACGTTCGGCTCCGCCTGCAAATGCTGCATCATCAACTGCTTTGCCGTCGTGCCAGAAAACGGCCGCTGGCCCGTCAGCAGCTCCTGGTAGACGATCGCGAGGCTGTACTGATCGCAAAAGCGCGTAACGCGACCTTCGAAAGTTTCAGGAGGTGCATATACCGGCGTGACGCCGCCCGTGAGCGTGGCCTGCACACCTTCCAAATCTTTGGCCAGGCCGAAGTCGGCCACCTTCACGTGGTTGTGAATCAGGAACAGGTTTTGCGGCTTGATGTCGAGATGTTGAATCTGATAATGCGAGTTCATCAAATCGAGCGCTTCGGCTGCTTCATCTATGTAGCGCAGCAACTCATCGCGCGGAATGCCCGGCAAGCCTCTTTCGGTACACTCCCGATAGCGGTCCCAAAGATTGCGATCCGCCAGCTCCATGACGATCACGAGCTGGCCCTGAATGATGTCGTAACGTTCGAGCGAAAGGATGAACGGATGGCGAACGGATTTGACACGGTTCAGGGCTTTGAGTTCTTGATCGGCGGGCCGGCCGTCTTCGGTGGCGTCGTCGAGATTACCGTACACGAACTTGATGGCCTTGAGAATGCCACCCGGCGCCTCGGCCTTCCACACCTCGCCGAATCCGCCCCGGCCAATACGCTCGATCAGCCGGTACCCGGGCAACGGCTCAGCGATGGGTGGGGCAGGCGACGGCACGGCTGGTTCCATGGACGCTCGGGGAAGGTATGGCAAACAGCGCCAACACCGGGAGCGCCAGCGTCGATCGGCTCCTTCCAATACTTAGCTTGCAGGGACCACGAATGCAAACCCGCGCATGGCCATTTTGCCGTCTAATCATGGGCCAAAACTGGCATCCCAACCGATTCTGTTCTATGCTTTGCCAAACTACTCTTTCCTCGCCCCCTCGAGGATTTTTGCCGTGGAATCTTCCCGTCGCTCCGTGATCATTGGCCTCTCTACCAAACAATCCCCGGGCGGGACTACGCCAACAGAAGATGCCCCGACTGAAATCAAGCTGCCGCCGCTTGTTCCATTCAAACCGAAGCCAGCCGCTGCGGCGGATTCCGGCGCTGCATCAACAACCAAAGTCGAAGTTGTAATCCCACCGGTGCACCGGGAGGATTCTTCGCCGCCGGAAGTGGAGAAAACCGCTTCCTCACCGGAGGCCGCGAAGCCGGCTGGCGAAAATCCCGCAGTTCAAAATGGGCTCCTGTTGGCGTGGAGCGATGCAACCGTCAAGCCCGCGGAACCCGCGCCGCTCGTTATGGAATTGGTGAATCCACCGGCGACTGATAAAACCGCGGTGGCCGGCGTTCGGCCAACCGCAACGTATGAAGTATTCAACTTCATGTCTCCCTGCGAAAAACCGGGCTACCTGGGCTGCGTGGCCAACTTTCGCGTGCGCGAATTGATCGGCGAAGGCGGCATGGGATATGTCTTTCTCGCCGAAGACAAATATCTGAAGCGGCCAGTGGCCTTGAAGGTGATGAAGCCGCGCGTGGTCCGCAAGAAACGGTGCTGGGGCTGGTTCATCGATGAAGCTCGGGCTACTTCGGCCTTGCAAAGCGATCGCATGGCCACCATTTATCAGATCGGCGAGCATCGTGGCGGATTGTTCCTGGCCATGGAGTTGCTCTACGGCGAATCGCTGGAAGCGCGGCTCAAGCGCGCTCGTTTGCCGCTCGAGATGGCGCTATGGGTCGCCCAGGAAACAGCGCGCGGCCTGGCCTTGGTCCACCGCGTCGGCATCTGTCACCGCGACATCAAGCCACCCAATCTTTGGCTGAACGTCCCACGCAACATCGACCTGAACGGCGCCGAGGTGCTGCGCACGTACGGTGATCGCAAAGTCTGGACGGCCTTCGACGACCATGAATACACCGGCGTCAAGATTCTGGATTTTGGTTTGGCACGACTGAAGGAGGGCGGTCGGGGCCGGCAAAAAACCGGCGAAATTCTGGGTACGCCCTGGTACATGGCGCCGGAACAAGCGCGCGGCGAAAAGGGCAGCGCCCGTTCCGACTTGTTTAGCTTCGGCGTGGTGCTGTACCGTATGCTGAGCGGCCAGTTGCCATTTTCCGGCGACACCGCGCTCGAAGTGCTAACCGCAATGATCAGCAGTACCCCGAAGCCGGTCTTGGAGTTGAATCCGGGAATCCCGTCGGCGCTGGCCGATCTCACCATGCAGCTGCTTGCTAATCGTCCGGAACACCGCCCCGAAGGCGCGCTCGAAGTGGTCGAGCGGCTAGAAGGAATCACGAAAACATATCATCAGGACTGCGAGAAGGCGCTGGCGACCGCAGCACGCTCGGGTGCAAAGCCGCTTTCGAAAAGTTCCGCCTGGCGGCGGATGTTTGGAAATTAGGAAACGGTGTCGGCCGCTAGAGGAGCATGGTCCGCGGTCTCCGTTTGGCCGCCGCTTCCCTTCGTCGATGCAATGCCCACGTTCCGCAACTGAGCAATCATTTCCGAACACGTTGGCCAGCGATTGACGTAGGCGGTTGCCAGCGCGCGGGCCACGATGGGGCGCTCGGCTTCGGGAAGCATCGTCAGAACCGGTGCGGGGCGCACATAATTTGGCTCGAACTTTCGCGGCGTATCGGGGAATGGCAATTGGCCGCCGCGCAAAACACAATAGCTCACCGCCAGCGCGTATTGATCGGTTCGGTTATTGTAGCGGCCCTGAAAAACTTCAGGAGCCGCGAAGCTCGTCGTGCCCACTGGTGAGAATTGGTGAATCGTGCTACGCGTGATCAAGGACAAGCCAAAGTCGGTGAGCTTGATTCGACCTTTTACCAATAAAATATTGCTCGGTTTCACATCGCAGTGATAGACGGCGACCGTCTGACTATCGATGGTATGCTGAACAGCGTTCAGGAAATCCAGCGCTTTGGCTGCTTCGCCCAGGTAATCGCAGACCATGTCTTTGTCAAGCGGCTTGCCGTCCTTCTGTAAGGATTGGTGCAGCAAATCGTCGAGCCCCCCGTCCGCCAGCTCCATGCCGATGCACAGGTAATTCTGATAACACCAGACGCGATGATGATGAATGATGTTTTCGTGTTCCAACTGGCCGATTTTTTGCAACGTGCGCAATTCCCGGCCGCCCTTGCGGTTTTCGCAATATAGGAACTTGATGGCCAATTTTTGACCGTCTGAATCCTTGGCGGACCACACTTCTCCGTAGCCGCCGCGACCCAGGTACTCGACAAGCTGATAGCCGGGACAGGGCACGCAATCCGAAGAGATGCTCAAACCGTAGCCAGTTTGATCCAACAGGCTTTGCGTGTTGTTTTGCCGCGAACTGCGACGCGAGCGCGATGAACGTGCCATACGCCATTCCTGGAAGTGCCTCGTCCCACTGCAGACGGAGCAGCTTGGAACTCGTTGAGACACCGTTGACCATGCCCAATTCCTTATAGCATGCATCACAACGATACTTCGAAATCGACCGGCGGGCAAATTGAAAAGAGTAGGCCATTCTCATAATTGGGTTCGTCGATTCTTCTGACGCATACGTTAAACAAAAAGAGGACACACGGATTTCCGAATGGCTCAAACCGACGCGGAACTGATCCGGCGCTGGCACGAGGGTCAGGAAGAAGCCTTCGTGCTGCTGGTGCGCCGCTGGGAACAGCCGTTGGCCCGATTCCTGTCGCGGCTGGCCGCACAGCCCGATCACGTGGCCGACTGGTTGCAGGAGACCTTTCTGCGCGTGCACCGGGCCGGCGTTCGTTATCAAGAGAACGGCCATTTCTCGACCTGGCTTTTTCAGATTGCGCTGAATGTGGCCCGGGACGCGGCGCGGCGCCAACGCCCGGTGCAAGAACTACCGATTGATGAGTTGCGCAGTCTCGAGACGCCCCTGGTGGAGCAATGTGAACGCCAGGAACTGAGCGAACGGTTAGCGCGTGTCATTGCCGAGCTGCCTTGGCCGCAACGCGAAGTGCTGGCCCTGCGGCACGATCAAGGGATGAAATTCGAAGAGATGTCGCGCTTGCTCGGCGTGCCGGCCAGCACGCTGAAATCACGCTTCAGCGCAGCGCTTGTGCAGTTGCGTGATCGCCTGCGCGATTGGGAAGAAGAATGATACTTGCGGGCCGCTTCCGGCTTCGCCGGGAAATTTCCGAGGTTCCCATCATGCACTGTGAAAACGCTCGCCCGCTGCTGCCCTTGCACACTTACGGCGACCTGACCGATTCGGAGCGAACAGCGGTGGAGGAGCACCTCACGCTATGCGCTGCCTGCCGGTTGGAACTGTCGGAGTTTCAAGCTTTGCGCGAAAACCTGAATGCTCAGTCCTTGGCAGTGCAAACCGTGGATTTGGCACGCATTTATCAACCGCAGACACGGCGCTTGCAAAGGCAGGCCTGGCGCTGGCGACTGGCAGCCCTGGCAGGTGTGGCCGTGGCACTTTTCGTGTTGTTCACCCGGTTGGAAATTCAGGCCAACGCGGGGCAACTCGTTGTTCGGTGGGGCAAACCCGAACCCGTTGCGGCTGTGGATAAGCCGGTCATCGTCACCGCGCCCACGCCGAAGCGAGTGGAGCCCTCCCGCGAGATGCTGGAACGTCTGCAAGTGAT
>DATGHS010000121.1:0-15245 GCA_035307785.1 Gemmataceae bacterium | reverse complement strand
GGCAACACGCTCATCGAGCGCGAGCAGCGTTACGCCTACTGGGAAGCGGCCCTGATCCGGCGGCATCCCGGTAGCAACGTCACCTTCCGCAACCTGGGCTGGAGCGGCGACACGGTCTGGGGAGAAGCCCGGGCCGTCTTTGGCACCTCCGCCGACGGGTACAAGGCGCTGGTCGATCATGTGAAGGCGGAAAAGCCAACGGTCATCATTGTGGGCTATGGCACCAATGAATCTTTTGCCGGTGAAAAAGGACTGCCGAAGTTCAAGGAGCAATACAAGAGGTTGCTGGATGATTTGGCGGCAACAAAAGCGCGATTCGTGCTGCTCGCGCCACCGATGTTTGAAGAAAGCACTTGGAAAGGTTCCCGTTACCAAGAGTGCAAACAAAACCTGAAATATTACACGCGGGCCATCAAGGAGGTGGCAGCCGAATACAAAGCTCACTTTGTGGACGAGTTTGCGGAGCAGTTCGGTCCGGCACTGCCCTACACGGACAACGGCATGCACTTGAGTGCTTGGGGTTATCATTGGACAGCGGACAATATCCAAGTCTTCCTAAAGGCGAGTCCGTGGCTGAAACGCGAGCCGGTCGAACTTAGTGGCCAAACCGCAGTACGAGTACGCCAACAAATCCTGCCGCCCACTCCTTCGCCTCTGCGGCCGGGTGAAGGTGTACTAGACGGCGATAGCGCGGTTAAAGTAAAAGGGTTGAAACCGGGAAAATATATTCTTACGATTGATGGCAAACAAGTATCTACCTTCAACACCGACGCCTATTTGCGCAAGCCCGGGCCGGTCCAAGGGACGTTGGCGCATGACGCCGAAGAGTGGATTCGCGGCAGCACGCCTTTTGGACTCATGCTAGTTATGAATGGTCCCTCGCTTGATCAAGCCGAGCAAATCCGCAGGACCATCGTCGAAAAGAACGAACTCTACTTCCACCGCTGGCGGCCGCAGAATGTGACCTATCTCTTCCTGTTCCGCAAGCACGAGCAAGGAAACAACGCGGTGGAGATTCCGAAGTTCGACCCGCTGGTGGAGGCAAAGGAGAAAGAGATTGCCAAACTAAGGGTCCCGCGCGAGCATGTGTATGAGCTCGTGCCGGAAAAGAAGTAAGCGAATGATTCTTGTGCGCGTGGGTGAAACGTAAACGGGTTCTCTCTGCGCGCTTTTCCCACTAAGATTATTCTCTCCTGCCAACTAAATTGTTGAGAACCCACGCCATGCGATATACCGCTTTCCTCATACTCTTCCTCCTCGCGCTTCGTCCCGCGCTTGCCGGCGACAATTGGCCTCAGTTCCGTGGCCCGACCGGCGACGGTATCGCCGATACTAAGGGCCTGCCCATTACCTGGAGCGAAAACGAGAACATCCGCTGGAAGACGCCGATCCACGACAAAGGCTGGTCATCCCCGGTGATCTGGGGCGACCAGATTTGGCTCACAACCGCACGGGCCGACGGCCATGCCTTCTACGTGCTCTGTGTCGATCGCAAATCCGGGAAAATAATCCACGACATCAAGCTCTTCGATGTGCCAAACCCTGCTTTTTGCATTGAGAAGAACAGCTACGCCTCGCCCACTCCGGTAGTGGAAGAAGGCCGGGTTTACCTTCACTTCGGCGCGTACGGCACTTTCTGCCTCGATTCGGCCACGGCCAAGGTGCTATGGGAGCGCCGCGATTTGAAATGCGATCATTTCCGTGGCCCTGGCTCGTCGCCTATCATATTCGGCAATCTGATTATTCTCACCTTCGACGGCTACGACCAAGACTATTTGGCCGCCCTCGACAAGACCAGCGGCAAGACCGTGTGGCGAAAGGACCGCAATATCGCCTACCAGTCCGACAACGGCGATTATCACAAAGCGTACTCCACACCGAGCGTGATGATGGTCGACGGCAAACCGCAACTGGTGAGCCCTTCGGCCGAATGCACCATTGCTTATGACCCGCAAACCGGTAATGAACTCTGGCGCATCCATTACGGCGGCAAGAATAGCATGAACGCGGCGTGCAAACCGGTCTTCGGCCACGGTCTGGTCTTCCTTACCAGCGGTCACGATCGCATCCTGCTCGCCGTGCGGCAAGGCGACAGCGGCATGCTATCGCCGGAAAACGTGGCGTGGAAGGTAAGCAAGAACATCGTGCCCACCCGCCCTTCACTGCTGTTGGTAAATGATTTGCTGTTCCTGGTAAGCGACGACGGTGTGGCCTCCTGCCTCGACGCCGCCACCGGCAAGATGTATTGGAGCGAACGGCTCAACGCGCCCTTCTCCGCCTCCCCCATCTACGCCGAAGGCCGTATCTACGCCGCCGACGAGATTGGCAAAGTGTATGTGCTGGCCGCGGACAAATCGTTCAAGCTCCTCGCCACGAACAAGCTTGACGACGGCTGCATGGCCTCGCCGGCCGCCGTGGGCGATGCGCTGTACCTGCGAACCAAAACGCACTTGTATTGCATTGGAACGAAGTAGCGCCCAAGCCCGCACGCGAGTCTTCGAGCGTGCGGGCTTGATTGGCGCGCCCGCTTTTCGCTACATTTCCGGCTCTGATCCAATTGCATTTGCATTTCTTGGACATTATGCCATCCGGATCATATGCTTGTGCCGGCCCGTGGAATAGTGGTCATCAGTACATTCAGATGGTATGGCATATATTCTTTGGTGCAAGACATGAAAAACCGTGACTCCAGCTCTGTTGCCGCCAGCGCGCCGCCTAGTGCGCCGGCATTCATTCTCCAGCGCATTTACCAACCAACCGCGTACCTCACTCACTCATTCACTCTCTCACTCACTTACCTATTCACTCTGTTGACCATTTGTTTGAAGGCGACGTGCACACGGAATAATCTATGGTTCGCCAAAGACTTACGTCGATCATGCTCCTCGAGCCTCGAACGCGCGCGCAAAAAAGTCAACCTCCGCGCGCAAGAAATGCCGGTTCGGACTTATCGCTTTAAGGTGTCAATGCCGCGCCAAGCCGCCTTCCGTATTCTGTCTGGTACTCACTCCTCCGGATTTCACGAGATGACTGCCATGCAACGCACTCTCCTGTGCTTCTGCGAAGCGTCGCTTATCCTGCTGCTATTCGCCGTCCCCGCCTTCGCCCAGCGCGATGCCAAGGTGCCGGACCCCGATCCGGAGCTCGAGCGTAAGACCTTCCAGCTTCCGCCCGGCTTCGAGGTGAACCTGTACGCCGCCGATCCGCTGCTGGCCAAGCCGATTGGCATGAACTTCGACGCCCGCGGCCGGCTCTGGGTGGCGTGCAGCGAGACCTATCCGCAGATCGAGCCGGGCAAGAAGGCCAATGACAAAATCATCATCCTCGAAGACACGAAAGGCGTTGGGCGCGCGGATAAGACCACCGTGTTCATGGATGGTCTGCTCATTCCCACCGGCATCGCCCCGGGCGATGGCGGTTGCTACGTGGCCAACAGCACCGAACTTCTGCACGTCGAAGAGAAAGACGGCAAGGCCGGGAAGGTGCACGTGATGCTCTCCGGCTTCGGCACGGAAGATACGCACCACATTATCCACGCCTTCCGCTGGGGCGAAGACGGCTGTCTCTACTTCAATCAGTCGATTTACATCCACAGCCACATCGAAACGCCATGGGGCCCGCGGCACCTGAACGCGGGCGGCATCTGGCAGTACCGGCCCGAGACGCAGCAGCTTGAAGTCTTCGCTCGCGGCTGGGTCAATTCCTGGGGCCATGCCATCGACCGCTGGGGCCAATCATTTGCCACCGACGGGGCCTATGGCGAAGGGATCAACTACGTCGTGCCCGGTGCGTATTACGTGAGCGCCGTCGGTTCGCCGCGCTTGCTGCCGGGACTTAACCCGGGCCAGCCGAAGCAGTGCGGCCTGGAGATCGTCAGCGGCCGGCACCTGCCCGACGACTGGCAGGGGAACATGATCACCAACGATTTTCGTGGCCACCGTGTCAATCGTTTCGCGCTCAAGGAAGACGGGGCCGGCTACCTGTCGGTCCAGATGCCCGACTTGATCCGGAGCGATCACCCAGCTTTCCGCCCCGTGGACGTGAAGCTGGGCCCGGATGGCGCTATCTACATTGCCGACTGGTACAACCCGATCATCCAGCACGGCGAAGTCGATTTCCGCGATGAACGCCGCGATCACACGCATGGCCGCATCTGGCGCATCACCGTGAAGGGCCGGCCGCTGGTCGAAAGGCCGAAACTGGTGGATGCGACGGTCGAACAGCTGTTGGAGCATCTGAAAGACCCGGAACAATGGACGCGGCATTTTGCGAAGCGCGTGCTGAAGGAGCGAGGTGCTAAGCAAGTGCTGCCGGCATTGGAAAAGTGGGTCGATGGCCTGAATCCGAAGGATGCGGATTACGAGCACCACATGCTCGAAGCGCTGTGGACGTACCAGAGCCTAGCGAACGTGGTCGCCCCGGAAATGACGCGCAAGCTATTGAATGCTCATGACCCGCGGGTGCGCGCGGCGGTGATGCGCGTTTGCGGTTACTGGTACCCCAACAGCGACGGCGGGCTGGAAGACTTGGCGAAGGGCGTGGCCGACGAGAATCCGCAAGTGCGGCTGGAAGCCGTGCGGTCTCTGGCCAAGACGCCGTGGGCGCGCGCGGCCGGAATTGCTGCTCGGGCGCTCGACAAGCCAATGGACCGCTGGCTCGACTATGCGCTCTGGCTCACGCTGCGCGAACTGGAGCCGGCGTGGATGGCCGCATTGCAGAACGGCGTGGTGCCGTTTGCGGATGTCAAGCACTTGATTTTCGCGCTGCAAGCCATCGATAATCGCGGCGCCGCACCGACGCTGGTGAATCTACTGAAGTCGGGTAAGGTGAAGAAGGAACAGGAAATCGACCTGCTGGTCCTGCTGGCTGGCGTCGGTGGGCCAGAGGAATTGGGCGTAGTCTTCACTCGCGCCGTGGAAGCCAAAACCAAATCGGCCAGTGATTGCGTGAAATTGCTGAGCGCCCTCGAAGCAGCCGGGCACCAACGGCAGACAAAGCCCAATACCAACCTCATTTCGATTCGCTACCTGTTGGAAAAAGGGGATGAAGATATCCAGGCTTCTGCCGCTCGACTGGCGGGACTGTGGAAGTTGTACGGCTTCCGTGACGACCTGATTCAAATCGCACGCGAAGCTAAGAATCCGACGGCTCGCCAAGCGGCTATCGAGGCAATAGCTGAGGCCGGCGGTCCCGGCAGCCGCGAAGAGTTATTGAAGCTTTTCGAAATCAAGGACCGCACTGACCTGGCGCGGATGGCCGTCATCGCGCTGATTAATTCTGATCCCGGTGAAGCTGGGAAACTCGCTACCGAACTCCTCGTCGGCAAAGCAACCGAAGAAGATGCAACGCAGATCATTGCCGCATTCGCTCAGCGCAAGAACGGCGCTGCAATTCTCGCCAAAGCGCTAGCGAATGCGAAGCTGAATCCCGATATCGCCAAAGCCGCCCTGCGCACCATGCGCTCCACCGGCCGCGAAGTGCCGGAACTCACCGCCGCACTTACCAAGGCCGGCAACCTCACCGAGCCGCGCCACACCCTCACGCCGGCCGAAATGAAGCAAATGGTCGCCGATGTGCAGAAGCTCGGCGACCCGGCTCGCGGTGAGGCCGTCTTCCGCCGCAAAGACATGCTTTGTATGAAGTGCCACTCGATTGCCGGAGCGGGCGGGCAGGCCGGGCCCGACCTCATCAGCTTGGGCGCCAGCGCGCAGATCGATTACATCATTGATTCGCTGCTCCTGCCCAACAAGCAGGTGAAGGAAGGCTACAACGCCCTGCTTGTGGAAATGAAAGACGGCAAGCAGTACACCGGCATCAAAGTCCGCGAGACGGCGAAAGAACTGGTGCTGCACGATGCCGAAGATAAAGAGATCGTGCTGGCCGTGGACAAGATCGACAACAAAAAAGAGGTCGGCTCGATCATGCCGGAAGGCCTGGTCGATCCGCTCACACGGCAGGAATTGATCGACCTCACGCGCTTCCTGTCGGAACTCGGCAAAGTGGGCGGCAAGTATGCGGTCGGCCCCGCTCGGCTCGTCCGCCGCTGGCAGGCGCTGGAATACGGCAAAGAAGCCAACACGCTGCTCTACCGCGTGGGCATACACGCCATGGCCAGCAATGATCCGGGACTTGTTTGGTCGCCTGCCTATAGCACCGTGTCCGGCGAACTGCCGCTTGCGGCGTTGCCCCATTTCGATTGGTCCAAGGGCTTTCAGGAAGTAAAGATTCCGTTTGCTTTTGTGCGCTGCCAGTTCGATGTCAGCAATACCGGTAAAGCGAGGCTAAAGTTCAACAGCGATAAAGGGCTGTCGCTCTGGATCAATGGCGTGCCGGTAGCCGTGAAGGAGGAAACCATCGTGGATTTAGGTGCCGGCTTGCAAACACTGACGTTCGCAATCGATTTGCAGGAGCGCAAGGAGCCGCTGCAGGTGGAGTTGGACGACGTGGCGGGCTCGCCGGCGCGCGTGCGGGTGGTGGGAGGGAAATGATGGCGCTCGCAGCGGCCTCAGAGCAAGATGCCGAATAGAATATGTGAGTGATCGATCGTCAAACTGTTTTGAGAACTGCGGTAGCACATTATGACCACGTTAACCGAGTTTCTCCGAGAGAAAGCCGCGAAGCACGCTGCTGAATCAGCAAAGAATGAGGGCATCATCAAGGAATGGGACGATGCCCTGCGGCGACTTTATGCCCAAGTCCGCGATTGGCTCGTGGCGTCTGACCCGGATCGAGTCTTATCTGTGGATGAAAGCTCAACGGACATTCACGAAGAAGCGCTAGGACGCTACAAAGTTCCCCGCTTGAATATTAAGGCTCTCGGGCAGTGGGTAAGCCTCATTCCAAAGGCCCGGTTCACGGTCGGCACGGCTTATCCTCCCCAAAAAACCACACCAGAGCGGGCTGCTGGACGGGTTGACATTACTAACGAGGCACGACGACACGTCCTGTATCGATTCCATGGCCCGAACGGAGATGTTTGGCTCATTGACGACCTCAAGAGTTCACCCGTCGAACTCAACCGCGAGAATTTTGAAGCAGTTCTCATGAGCTACTTTCGATGAACACGCTCGACGATGCGTGGAATTGGTATGTTTCCACGCGCCAGAACCTCATGCGCATGAATCGATTGGCGCGGAAGTATTGGAATGACCTTCCTTGGGAAAAGGAAATTGGCCGCGATGACGAATTCAGACTCTTGGAAGGCGACGACGTACGAACTGAGACAGAGAGGAGCTTGGAATTCATCGACGATCTGGCAATCGTGGTTTTGTTCTCCGTGTTTGAGCAAGTCGTTCGTAGCCATGTTCAAATCGAGGCGGCCGCCGAGGTCGACAAAATCCTTCATCCCATTTTGCGGAAAGCGGCCGGCGACGCCATTGAACAAATTGAAACCGGGAGTTTCGCACGTGTTGTCGAGCCTTATAAGCCCGCTGGAAATGCCGACTTGATTGAAGAGGTGAACCAAGTTCGGCGTTACCGGAACTGGGTGGCGCACGGTCGCCGCGGTGAACAACCGCCAATCGTTGACCCCAAAACAGCCTATCAGCGCCTATCTCGCCTTTTGATCGTAATTGGAGCGGGAGGGGGTTCGTAAAAACTGGGTACTCTAGTCATGCAAACTACGGCTTCGGATGTCATCGAAACCATTCGCCGCTACCATGCCGACCGGCGGCCCAGTGGCTTTCGCCGCAAGCTTGTGCGCATGGCGGAAGGGCCGTTTGAGTTCTTTCGCGGCACCGATTTTCTCTTTGCTCGCGCCTGGCCGGAGTTGAAACCGCGCGATCCGGGGCCGGCGGTGCTCATTTGCGGCGACCTGCACCTGGAAAACTTCGGCGCGTTTCTCACTGACGACGGGGACTTCCGCTTCGATATTAACGATTTCGACGAGGCCGTGGTCGCGCCATGCAGCCTGGACTTGGTGCGCTGTTCCACCAGCATCTTGCTCGCTGCGGAATCATGGCGACTGACGCCCACACAGGCCACCGGAATGGTGCTCGAGTTCCTCGACAACTATCATCGCTCCATTCAAAACGACGGCGATGCTTCGCCGGCCGATGGACAGCCCGAACTTGGCACCCTCGGCAGCTTGCTCTGGGCCACGGCTCAAGGAACGACACGCGAAATGATGAAGCGCTACACGTTGGAAAAGAACGGCGACCGGCGCATACGCCACCGTAAGGGACGGATCACCGGCATTGGCTCGAAAAGCGGCCAGCTGGTTCGCGATACCGTAACAACATTCGGCTGGAATCAGAACTGGAAAGTGCTCGACGTTGCACGCCGCTATGCCGGCATCGGCAGCCTGGGCCTGCGGCGCTTTCTCGTTCTGGTGGAAGAAGGCGACAAGTCAGACCCACTGTTGCTGGATATCAAGGAAGCCGTGCCTTCCGCGCTAAGAGACTTGGCCCACGTTTCGGTTCCCTCAACGCCGAATGAGGCCGAGCGAATCGTTTCCGCCCAGCGGCAACTACAAGGCAAGCCTACGGCCCGGCTGGCAATGTTGCCAATCGGCGACCGCTGGTATCGCTTGCGGGCGATGATCCCGGAAGAGAACCAATCATCGCTGGAACGATTGCGAGAGAATCCGAAGAAACTGCGCGAAGCCGTGGCCGCCGCGGGGCGGCTCACCGCCCGTTCGCAACATCGCGGCTGTCACATCGGCAACATCGACCGCTTCGCGCAACTGAAACTGTGGTCCGACAGCCCGGCGCTCGAGTCGGTGCTCGCTGCCGCCGTACGCTTCGCAGATTGGATGCAGCGCGATTATGATGTGTTTTTGAAGGCATATCGTGAGGGAGAGTTTGGTTGAAACATGAAGGCGCCGAGCCGCGCAAGCGGCCGGAGGGGGGGCCCCGCACCCGGCCGCTTGCGCGGCTCGGCTCGCCATTGGAATCACTGAAACAGCTTGCTAATCGACTCGTTGACGTGAATGCAGTGGATCGCTTTCGCGAGCAGATTCGAAACCGTCAACACGCGCATGTTGGGCAACATTCTCTCCGGCGGCACCGGGATGCTGTCCGTTACAATGATTTCTTCAATTGGCGCTGCTCGCAAATTTTCGATGGCCGGGCCGCACAGGACGGCGTGCGTCGCGCAGGCATAGACTTTACGAGCGCCGAAACGCTTGGCTACGCGGGCAGCGCCGCAGACCGTGCCACCCGTTGTAATCATGTCGTCGAATATAAACGCGACTTTGCCTTCCAACGGTTCACCAATCAGGTGCTCCTGCTTCGTTACGGTCGCACTGGCTCGCCGTTTGTCCACGATGGATAGTGACCCCCCCAGCTTTTGCTGAAACAGCAAAGACTTTTTGATGCTGCCTTCGTCCGGACTGAGGACCACAAAATCCGACGGCGGAATCCTCAGTGTCCGAATGTAATCCACGAGCACCGGCACCGCGTGCAGGTGGTCCACCGGAATATTGAAAAAGCCTTGAATTTGGGCAGCGTGCAAGTCGAGGGCCAACACGCGGTCAGCCCCGGCCTTGGTCAGCAGGTCCGCCACCAGCTTCGCCGTAATCGGTACGCGGCCCTGGTCTTTGCGGTCTTGCCGGGCGTAGCCGTAATACGGCAACACGGCCGTAATGCGCGAAGCGCTGGAACGCTTGAAGCTGTCAAGAATGATCAACAATTCCATCAAGTTTTCGTTCACCGGCGGGCACGTCGGCTGCACGATGAAGATGTCGCGGCCACGCACGTCTTCTTCAATCTTCACCTGGGTTTCGCCGTCGGGGAAGTTGCTCAGCGAAATTAGGCCCGGATGGTCGTCGAGCACATCGGCAATCCTTTTCGCCAACGGCATGTTGGCCCGGCCACTGAAGATCTTCAGCTTGTGGTTGTTGGTCATGATTGGCCCTGCCCCGGCTCCAGTTCACCCACACTGATAGTGATATGGACAACGCAGCCATTATGAAGTGCAGATGAAGACGGTATCAGCAGGCCGCTCATAGATTCCTCGCCTCCAACTACACAGCTGGAATTCGACATAAGACAATTTGTCTCATCATGTTCTAATGGCTCATCGAGTAAACCCAATGATTAGCGTACACAGGCGGCTTTGAGCCTGGATCGGCCAGAGCCAATTCCAAGAGGCCGACAGGCGCGCACGCGTCTATGGGGGCCGGCTTTTTCAGAAAGGAACCTCATATGGGAAACAGATTGGCAGCTTGGCGATGGGCAACTGCACTGTCGGCAGTGCTATTCACCATCGCGATGGCCGGGGCACAACCACCCGGCAAAGACGACAAGAAGGAACCGCCGAAGAAGGAAATGGGAAAAAAGGACGGCGCGAAGAAGGATACCACTTCGGCCAAGCCGGACGCGACCCTGGACGCCTGGATCAAAATCCTCGGCGAAAAGATGACCGACCGGCATGACATGGTGCGCGACAGCGCCCGTTCAGCACTGGTGGCGATTGGACGGCCATCCCTGCCAGCATTGCAAAAACTTGCGGAAAGCGACGACAGCGCCACCGCGGTGGCGGCAAAGAAAGTTATCGCGCAGATCGAATATCGCGGGCCAGCCGTCGGCGGTGGCGGCGCCATGGCGCGTCGCGGCCCGCCGCCCTGGTGGGGCGGCCGCTTCGCGCGGCCGGGGCAACCATTCGGCCAAGGTAGGCGCGGTCCGCGCGGCGGACAGCCCCCCTGGGGCGGAGGCGGGCGAGCCTGGGGCGGCACTGGCACGTTTGGTCAGCGCGGCTTCGGCGGCGGCTTCGGTCCTCAGGGGGAAATGCCGCCTGGCCCAGGCAGGTTTGGCCCACCCGGTTTCGGCGGCGGATTCGGTCAAGAACGCGGCAGTCCACAAGGCGGCCGGGGCGGCTTTGGCCCTCCGGGTGGCATGCCTCAAGGTCGTGGCGGCTTTGGCCAGGGAGGATTCGGCGGCGGCTTTGGCGGCCCAGGCCAAGGCGGATTCAATCAACGAGGTGGTTTCGGCCCGGGGCCGGCCTTCGGCGGTCCGGGGCAAGGCGGATTCGACCGGCGCGGCCCTGGCGGACCTCCAGGTGGATTCGGCGGATCAATGGAGCGCGCTCCCGCGCCCAAGCCGTCGGACAAGAAGGAATTGCCCAAGCCAAGTGACAAAAAGGATAGAGAACCGCTGGATGCCGAAGAACAACTATAGCGCTTTCGAGTTTACGAGCCGGAAGCGTAAGATACGGGCGAGCCTCCCGTAGCTTGCGCTGCCGGCTTGTTTTACGATCCTCCCGTCGAGGCCCCATTATTTCCGTTCGGCTCTTCGGGTCGATTGAAATCGAATTCCGGATGATACTCACGCCGTTCGACGGGTCGACGTTCCGGCGGTGGTTGCGCGGCACGCGCCTTCGCTGCAGAACGTGCTGCCCACCAACGGGCGAAATTGTACGCCGCCAATACCAAACCCAACGCGCCGAACCACGGGGCAGATTTGTTAAAATGCTGGCCTTCCTTATCCACGTAGATCATGACCAGCAACGTGACAGACGCGAAGAGCCAGAACACAGCTAGCATCAAATTCATGCGCACGGCAAACTCCGGTTAGTCGAGTTAAAATCATTGTCCAAGGGCGGCTGTCGATTTGCAATGGGCCACACCTTAATTGCTGCGCCGCCAGCGGCGATGGCGGCTTCATTTCATACAACATCAAGCAGACCAAATACTTATGGGCGTTTTCGCTATGTTGCGCGTCGTTCTTGTCATTGTCGTCATCGTCCTGCTCATTTGGCTCGGCCAGTCGATGCTGTTTGCCGTCGATCAGGCGGAATTCGCTTATGTGACTCAGTTCGGCAAGCGGGTGCAGATTTATGACGGCGCGACCGATGCCGGGCTGCACGTCAAATGGCCTTGGCCGGTGCAATCGGTGCAGCGGATCGACCGCCGGCTGCAAATGTTCGACCTGTCGCCGGCCGAGTTGCCGACGTTTGACGCCCAGGGGCAGACCATCGACAAAATGCTGACGGTGGATGGCTTCGTCTGCTGGCAAATCAGCGACCGTGAAGATGCCGACCGCTTTATTCGCACGGTGGGTACAGCAGAGCGGGCGAAAGCAATCCTTGGGCCGCGCATCGGCGGGCGCATCGGGGCCGTCATTAGCCAAAAGCCGCTGGAACAGCTCATACACGTATCCGCCGATGTTCCGCCCGCGCAGGCCATCGAATTGCGCGCAGGTCAATTGCAAAGCCAGCTCTTGGCCGACGATTTAGCGCGTCAACTTCGATCCGAGTACGGCATCACGCTCGTGGACCTGCGGATTCGCCGATTGAACTACCCGGACAGTGTGCGGCCGGCGATCTTCGAGCGCATCAAAAGCGAACGCAAGCGCAAGGAGGAAGATTACCGCACCGATGGCGAGCGCCGGGCCAAGGAGATCACGACCAAGGCTGAGCGGGATGCAGAGATCCTGCTCGCCTCGGCAGAAGCCAATGCGGAATTGACTCGCAAGAAAGCCGAGGCCGAGGCGGACGGCATTCGCAACGAAGCACATAGCAAGGACCGCGAGTTTTACACGTTCTTGCAAAAGCTCGAAACGTACAAACAAATGCTGGGTCGTACCAGCGATTTGCTGCTGCTTTCGACTCGGCATCCGTTGTTTCAGCAAATGCTGAATCCGCCGACCATGCCGAACGGGCATAAAGACAAATAGCCGCTTGCGGGGAAGCACGAGAATCGTTCATGCGTCGTTGGCTTTTGGTTCTTGGCGTAATTGTGCTGGCGGCCTACCTGCTCACCGGTGTCGCGCAGGTGCAGCCAGGGGAACGTGCGGTCGTGCGCCGCTTTGGCCGAGTGGTGCGTCAGCAAGGGCCGGGATTGGTTATCGATCTGCCGTACGGCATGTCGCGCGTCGACCGGGTGCCGGTGAACTTCGTGCGGCAGGTGAAAGTCGGCTTCGATCCTGAAATCGACGAAGATCAGAGCATGCCGGAAGGCCAGTTGCTGACCGGCGATCAGAATCTGGTGAATGTGCAGGCCGCCATTGATTACCGGGTAGGCGACGGCGACGCGGTGGTGCAATACGTCCTGAATCGCGATCGCATCGAAGCCGCAATTGCCAGAGCAACCGAGGCGGCCATGTCGGAATGGGTCGCCGCCCACACCGTGGATGAAACCCTACTCAACGGCAAGGTCACGCTCCGAGCCTGGCTCGCCCCCAAAGTGCAGGAGCGCGTTGACCCTTACCATTTGGGCGTTGAAATTCAGGCGGCCAATGTCACCTATCTGGCGCCGCCGCGGGAAGTGAAGTATCCGTTTGACCGAGTCAGCATCGCCCAGGCCGGCATTCGCACGCGGGAGAATGAGGCCCAACAATACGCAGAGCAAAAGATGCGCAACGCGCAGGCCCGGCAAAATGCGCTGGAACAAAAGGCTCAGGCTTATGCTCTGGGCCGGAAGCGACTCGCGGAGGCCGATGCCGAAGCCTTTCTCAAGCGGCTCGAGCAATACCAGCGCCTGCGCAAAGACAATCCCGATATTTTGATTGCGATTTGGTGGGCGGAGATGGGCAAGACACTGATCGGGATGAAAGCGAATGGTCAAATCGACGTGCTGGACGAGCGCATCGGCGCTGATGGGCTCGACATCACCCAATTCGCGAAACCGAAGAAGAAGCAATAGCAAGCCAGTTAGGTCGTGGCGCGGCTTGCGAACGTGGGTCGGGCATTCGAGCCCGATCACTCGGACGGACCGTAACTGGGTCGGCCGGGAACGACCGAGCGATGTGAAACGCTGCGCAACCACGCGCGGCTCTGTCCATGCGGTTTTTCCACGGCCAGACGTGCCGCGTTTCAGATTTCACGAAAACAGTAAATAACCCCGTGAAATTTGGCGCAAACTGTGAAACGCGGCGCGCTTTTGCTGGACTTGTGTACAATCGTATCGTATACTGGTGGTGCGCCAATTCTCGCTGCCTATCGACAATGCTTCGAGCAGGCCGATTTCCCACGTCTCAAGCAAGAAATTCGTTGCTTGCGCTGCGAGTTCATAGCTTACCGCCGGAACCGATTGATCCACTCCCGCTCGGGGCCCTGGATGCGCTCCAAGGAGCTGTTGATCGTTTCCCGGTCGGGCGCCCCTTGCTGTTCCAGGGCGACCGCGTGATTCAGATCATCCTTAGCTGCCCCCACCTTGCCTTGGGCCAAGCGCGCAAGGGCAAGAAAGTAATAATAGCGCGCGTCCTTGGGATTATTCTTGATCGCTTCGACCAGCTTGGCTTCCGCCTCGCCATACTGTTGTCCAAAATACAACCGCAGACCGGTTCCGAATAGCGCGTCGGCCGCGGCACGGTTGGGCTTTGAATTCACGGCTGTCCAATCGCCCTTCGAAGCCGCGTAATCGCGTGCCAGCGCCGTCCAGTTCGACCCGTATTGTTCTGGCGTCAAATATTGCAAGGCAAGGAACGAAGCCTCCACGGCCTCGCCAAATTTCTTCTGCCGCTGCAGTATTTTCGCCTTGACCAGGTAGCCTTCGGGCTGTCCCGCAGCGATGGCCTGATCCGCAAGTTGCGCGGCCCGGGTCAGATCCGCATCCGTGGCTTCGGGGCGAACCAGCACGCGAGCCAAAGCAAGGCGCGTTTGCTTCAATTGGTCGGGCTGCTTGGCGGCCGCAAGCGCTTGGCTAAAATGCTCCTTGGCTTTGGCCCAATCTTTCCGTCGCTCGCCGACCCGGCCCAGCGTGAAATGACCATCGAATTCCAAGCCCGTTTCCAGTGCCACCGTGGCATCCCTTTCCGCGTCCTCCAGCCGATTCAATTGCAACAAGCTCTCCGCGCGCAATGCGAGCACGCGGTGGTGATCTTTACGAAATGAACTCTTATTGAAGACTTTGAGTCCGCGCTCGGAAAGGGCCAGAGCTTCTTTCGCATCGCTATGGTCCAGACAACGACGAATTTGCTCGCGCAAGCGCGCGCTGTCGCGCAGTTCCTCATTGGCTCGCTTCAGCCGGGCAGACCAGGCCGGATCATTCTGGAGCGTGGCGGAGCTGGCAACCTGATCCAGCGTCGTGCGCGCCCCGGTGAAATCCTCGCGGGCCAGCAACGCCAGCGCCTTCACCGCCAGCGCCTTGCTGCGGGTCTCCTCGGGTAGGGCCGAATTGCCCGCCACCGAATCCGCGTCCGCCAAGGCAGCGCTTACCGCATCCGGCGGCGCATCGTTGCCCAACATGCTCGGCCAAAGGTCGAGCATCTGATTGGGCGAGCGCGCTCCTTCCATTGATTTCCGCAGCTGCGCGATTTCGATTTTGGCATTGCCGTCTTCCTTGGGCCGCAGCAATTCGTCGATGA
>DATGHS010000120.1:0-3096 GCA_035307785.1 Gemmataceae bacterium | reverse complement strand
CAGAGATGATATTCCAAACGAACGGGCGCGTGAATTGACTTTTGCAACGCACGCAAAACGGCGCATGTTCTCAATAGGTTAGCCGATGGGTGTTAAAAATGACAGTCTCTTCATTTTTTCACTTGGCGCGCGGCAGAATTGAATTTAGACTCTACACAGCTTTCTCATAATCTTTTCGCTTTTCTGGGAGTCATGTCATGCTACCCACTTGCCGTGTGCGCCGAAGCGGATTCACGTTAATCGAATTGCTGGTGGTGATCGCCATCATCGCTATCCTGATCGGCCTGCTCTTGCCGGCGGTACAGAAAGCACGCGAAGCAGCGGCTCGCGCTCAATGCCAGAACAATCTCAAGCAGATTGTTTTGGCCAGTCACAACTGCAACGACACATATGGACGTTTGCCACCGCAAGCGGGCACTTTTGGCGCCGCCTACCTGGCACCGCTCTTTTTCCACTTACTGCCCTTTGTCGAACAAGACAACGTCTACAAGGGCGCCATGTTTATGGATCCCAATGCTAATGTTGGCCAGCAATTTCCGGGCACTCCTATTAACATTGGCATCATTTGGCCGACCTGGGATTCGGTAGCAGTGGGCGATAACATGTTCCTGCGCCAGGCGCGCATCAAGACCTACCAGTGTCCCAGTGATCCGAGTCTCGGCAATTGCCTCGACTGGTGCAACGGTGACTCGTCATATGCGGGGAATTTCCAGGTTTTTGGTGGGGCAATCAACACGAACTCCAGCTCAAACTGGGATGGTCAGGCGCGAATCCCCGCCACGATCCCCGATGGCACCTCGAACACCATTTTCTTTGCCGAAAAGTATGCCCGCTGCGACGGCGGCGGCAGCCCGGGCGGAACCTGGTGGATGCGCGGTGTTTACCACGGTATCAAGTCCTTCAATGGCAGCAACGGTCGGGGCAGCGATGATAGTTACCCCGGCGATCGCCTTTCCGCTGTATTCGCCGGCGGCCGAGGCATTGACGGCACGGTATGGACCACGGGACCAGGTTCCGTCTTTCTGAATCGGCCTACGCTTTTTCTGCAGAACCCCGGCGCATGCAAAAAGCAACTCGCATCGTCGGCGCACACCGGAGGTATGAATGTGGCCATGGGCGACGGCAGTGCCCGTTTCGTGAATATGAGCATCAGCGGCACCACCTGGTGGGCCGCCCTTACGCCGGCCGGCGGCGAAACGCTTGGCAGCGACTGGTAAACTTCGGTCGAAGTAATTTGGACAAGCTGCTTAAAACCGTGGTCGCACCGGACCACGGTTTTATTTTTGCGCTGGACATGGCCACCAAAAGCGGTTATGGGACGCCACTTTTCTTAAAATGGCGGAGAACTCCCATGACGACGTTGCGCGTGGAAGCGCTGGAACGGCGCGATACGCCGAGCTGGCTTGGCATGGCCGAAGGCTGGATAAGCAAGGCTTATCATGATTGGTTTCAAGCGAATGCCGTGCCGCCGCAAAGTCCAGCGTTGGAAGCAGCCCGGCCAAATTCCGTATTTATCCCCATTGCCGGGGCTGACCAGGTTGCCGCTCAAACCGATAGTTGGAGCTGCGGACCAAACTCCGCTGCAAGATTTCTGCAGTTCTACGGTGTTCACATCAGCTACGAACAAGCACGCTACCTGGCGACCAAATTGTACAACGCGCCTTACGAACACCCCGGCCAATTCGGCCTGGGAGCAAATCCGCAAGCGCTGGTCAACTTGATTCACGAGTTCAAGCCGCAGGTGCAGTTGAAAACGGAACAGTCAATCGATCAACTTCTCGATGTATTGGCGCAACGTAAACCGGTGATTGCACTGATTCAACCCGACTTGAATAGCGCTGCCTTGCACTACGTGGTCGTGCAAGGTTACGACCAGAAAGCCAACGAAATCTTCTTCAAAGACACCGATGGCAACACCTACGCGACGAACATGTATCACTTCTTGCAAATGTGGAACTGGAACGTGGGCTTCTTCCTGAACGGCCCCTACGCCGTGGCCGGGCTGCTGCCCAGAACGATGATTTATTGAACGAAAGCCCAGGGACGGTAGTCCCTGGGCCGTCTATTCACTTCAGCTTCTCGGCCACCAAGTTCCGCGCCTTCTCCAGCGCTTCGCCCAGCTTCGCCGGCTCTTTCCCGCCGGCTTCGGCCTTGTCCGGCTTGCCGCCGCCCTTGCCGCCGACAATCGGCGCGATCTCCTTGATCAGATTGCCAGCATGCAAGCCCTTGGCTTGCAAATCATTTGTGACCACCGCGCGCAGGGCGACTTTATCCTCCTCGACCCAGCCGAGCACAATCACGCAACTGCCGGCTTTGGAAATGAGCCGGTCCATCTGCGCCCGGATCTGCTCCATCGGCCCGCCCGGCATCTCGCCGATGACGACTTTGCCTCCGCCAACAGTCGGCGCTTCGTTCAGCAGCTTATCTGCCGCGGCCGTCAAATCACCGGAGACGCCTTTCTTCAATTGAGTCTGAAGCTTCTTCACTTCTTCCTGCAGCTTGGCGACTCGCTCTGGCAAGTCCTCCCACGCGCAGCGAAATTGATCAGACAACCCCATGAGCAATCGGACCTGCTTTTGAGTTTCACGAACCGCTATTCGCCCTGTCACGCAGGTCATTCGCCGTACTCCCTTTGCCACACCGTCTTCTCGTTCGATTGCAAAGTAACCGGTTTGGCCAGTGTGTTTCAGGTGCGTGCCACCACAGAATTCGACAGAGTCATCAAGGGTTGCGTCAGCCGCCTTTTCGGGGCCAATTAGGACCACGCGAACTGGGTCCGGATACTTTTCTCCAAACACCGCACGAACTCCACGAATTTTTTTGGCCTCTTCCAGCGGCATCACGACGGCGTTAACTGTTAGGTCTGCACAGATCTTTTCGTTGACAATTAGTTCAATTTCATCCATCTGTTCTTCAGTGAGCGGCTTGTCATGCGAAAAATCGAAACGGGTCTTCTCATCGTCAACAAGCGACCCTTTCTGTTCAACATGCGTGCCCAGAACTTTCCGAAGCGCCAAGTTGAGCAAATGCGTAGCGGTGTGATTTCGCATCGTATCAAGGCGCTTATCCCTCTCCACCGCAAGTTTCACATCTTGG
>DATGHS010000119.1:0-35878 GCA_035307785.1 Gemmataceae bacterium | reverse complement strand
ATGACTTCGCGCGCCTTCTCGAAGCAATGGGCTATCGGATCGGCCAAGCGGCCAGCCTCGAAGAAGCCTGGCGCAAGCTGCGCCGGCAGCCGCGCGAAGTCCTGCTGCTCGACTTCGCCGACCTCAGCGACAAGGAGTTCGAGTTTTGTCGGCGCGTCAAGGATGAACCGAAATTGGCCGGAATGGTCGTAATCTTCACTTCGCGGCAGGCCGACCCAGTTCGCATTCTCAAGGCGCTGGAGGCCGGCGCTGACGGTTTCTTGTACAAGAATCGCAGCCGCGAAGAAGTCGAAACCAACATGCGTCGCTTCGTCGCTAACGGCCCGCGCCAGCGAGTTGCGGACGCGGGACGCACGCTCATTAGCTTCGGCGGCCGGCCCTATGCTTTGGGAATCGATCATGAACATCTCCTCGACGTACTAATTTCGGCCTTGGAAGACATTGCCCTAGTCCAAGAGAATTTGCTTACTGAAGGCAGGCAGCGAGGCCGGGCCGAAGACGAGCAAAGTCGCCAACAAAAACGCTTCGAATTGATGTTACAAGGATCCGGCGACGGACTTTGGGACTGGGACCTGATTTCTAATGAGGTCTATCATTCGCCGCGGGTGCTGGAGTTGCTCGGCTTAGCCGATGGTGAGTTGCCAAAAGAATATGGGCTCATTACTGCGCGCGTGGTCCATCCCGGCGATTTAGAGCGTTCGCAGCAAGAGGCCCAGGAACATTGGCGCACACGGCGGCCCTTGCAGTCGGAAATTCGGCTCTACACAAAGGCTCGCGGCTATCGCTGGTTTCTGGTACGCGCGCAATCGATTTGGGACGAAAACGGCCGGCCCCTGCGCATGGCCGGTTCGATCACCGACATTCACGACCGCAAGCAGATGGAGGAAGCGCTAAGCCATGGTGAGCGCTACGGCCGCTTGATCCTGGACGCAGCATATGATGCCTGCGTGGGCATCGATGCGGAGGGTCGAATCGTTGCCTGGAATCCACGGGCCGAGGCGGTTTTTGGCTGGACGCGTTCCGAAGCGATGGGGCGGTGCGTGGCCGACACGATTATTCCCGAGCGTTATCGCGAAGCGCATGTCGCTGGCCTGGCGCGCTTGCTGAAGACCGGTGAAGGCCGCGTCTTGAACAAGAATCTCGAGCTCTCGGCGCTGCACCGCCTCGGTCATGAATTCCCCATTGAACTAACGATCTCGTCAATCAAGCTCGGTAATACATTTCATTTTCACGCTTTCATTCGCGACATTACGAAACGCAAGAATGCGGAACAGGCGCTGAGCGAATCGCAGCGCATGCTGCAAATCGTCCTGGACAATATTCCGCAGGGCGTATTTTGGAAGGATGGGCGGTCCGCTTATCTCGGCTGCAATAGGGTCGTCAGTGATTTTCTCGGCTTCGGCTCGCCGCAGCAACTCATCGGCAAATGCGATCGCGATTTTCCTTCCGTGACTCCGGAGGAAGCGGAGTTCTACCTGGAAAAAGATCGCGAGATCATGGAGCGCAATTCGCCGCAATATCACATCATCGAAAAGATCACCAGCAAAGACGGCCGCATCGTCTGGCTCGATACTTCCAAAGTCCCGTTACATAACGAACGCGGCGAGGTCGTCGGAATACTCGGGACTTGGGAGGATATTAGCGAGCGCAAGGAAGCGGAAGAAGCGTTGCGGCAAAGCGAAGAGCGCTTCGCCCTCGCTGTGCGCGGTTCGACCGACGGCGTCTGGGACTGGAACATCCGCACCAACGAGGTCTATTATTCGCCGCGCATGAAAGAGCTGCTCGGTTACCACGATTATGAGTTCCCGAATTTATTCGCCTCGTTTGAATCCCATTTGCACCCGGATGATCACGATTGGGTCATGAAGGCAGTGGACGACCATCTACAAAGACAGCTTCCTTACAAGGTCGAGTACCGGTTGCGCACCAAGTCGGAAGCGTACCGTTGGTTCTTGGCGCGCGGGCAGGCGATTTGGGACCAGAACGGACAAGCCACGCGCATGGCCGGCTCGATCACCGACGTCACCGAACGCCGCCGCGCGGAGGAAGCGCTGCGCGAAAGCGAGGCCCGCTTCCGCGACTTGTTCGAAAATGCCAGCGATCTGATTCAAAGTGTAGCCCCCGACGGTTCCTATCGCTACGTGAACCCCGCCTGGCGGGCGACGATGGGCTATACGGAAGATGAAGTCAAAAACTTGAATTTGCGGCAGGTTCTTCATCCGGAATGCCTAGCGCCCTGCATGCAACTCTTCGCCCGGCTCATGCGCGGTGAAAAGGTGGGCCACGTCGAGGCTCGTTTCGTCGCCAAGGATGGACGCACCGTCGAAATTGAAGGCACCTCGAGCGTGCATTTCCGCGACGGCCAGCCCGTGGCCACCCGCGGCCTCTTCCGCGATGTCACCGAGCGGAACCGGGCCGAGAGTGAGACGCGGCGGCGCGAGGCGCAGCTGCGGCGCTTCAACTCCACGCTTATGGGGCTCGCGGAGCACGAGGCCGCGCAAGACGATAATCTCGATGCCGTGATGCAAAATTACTGCGAGGCGGCCGCGCGCACCCTCGACCTCACGCGCTCCAGTATCTGGCTCTTCAACGCCGACTGGTCCACTATCCGTTGCCACGATTTGTTCGATCAACGCAGCTTTCAACATTCGTCCGGCCTCGAATGGTCTACACACGATTTTCCCAGCTTCTTTCAGGCACTCAGCGTGGAGCAGATCATTGCTGCTCACGACGCCAACGCCGATCCGCGCACCGCCGAATTCGCGGCCGCTTACCTGCAGCCCGAAGGCGTGCGCTCCATGCTCGACGCGCCATTGCGCTTGCGCGGCGTTGTCGTCGGCGTGTTTTGCAACGAACACGTCGAGCCGCGCACCTGGACGCAGGAAGAGCAGAGCTTCGCTGTGTCGCTCGCCTCGCTCGTATCTCTTTCGCTCGAAGCCCACGAACGCAAGCGCGCGGAAGTAGAGGCCCGTGCTGCGCGCGACGCAGCCGAGTCAGCCAACCGGGCCAAGAGCGCCTTTTTGGCCAACATGAGCCACGAAATCCGCACGCCCATGAACGCCATCATTGGCATGACGGAGCTTGCTCTCGAAACGCCGCTAATGCCCGATCAGCAAGAATATTTGAACTTGGTCAAAAAGTCGGCTGACAATCTTCTTTACATCATCAACGAAGTGCTTGATTTCTCGAAGATCGAAGCCGGTCGGTTAGAACTCGAAGCTGTCGATTTCAGTCTGCGCGACGTGCTGGGCGACGTGCTAGGCGCCATGGCGCCGCGCGCCTACCAAAAAGACATAGAACTCGCCGGCCGCGTAGCCCCGGATGTTCCCGATGGGCTGTGCGGCGATCCCGGCCGCTTCCGCCAAATTATCCTCAACCTCGTCAGCAACGCGGTGAAATTCACCGAGCAGGGCGAGATTCTGGTGGATATCAACCGGGCCGGCACCAACGGCAGCGGCCAGGAAATCTGGCTGCTTTGCTCTGTTAGCGACACCGGTATTGGCGTGTCGAAAGAAAAGCAAGAAATGATCTTCGCCCCCTTCACGCAGGCTGATAGCTCGACCACGCGCAAATATGGCGGCACGGGCTTGGGGTTGACCATTTGCGCCCGGCTCGTCGAACTCATGGGCGGCCGCATCTGGATGGAGAGCGAACCGGGCCACGGTAGCGTCTTCCACTTCACGCTGCACTTGGAGCGCGCGGCTTCGGTGCCGGAATTGGAGTCGTTCGACTGGCCCGAAGTGCGCGACCGGCCGGCACTCATTATTGACGACAACGCCACCAACCGCCGCATTCTCGAAGAAACCCTCAAACATTGGCAAATGGCGCCGGCCCTGGCCGATTCCGGCGCCGCCGGGCTACGCATGCTGGAGGAAGCGAAACGAGCCGGCCGGCCATTCGCCTTGGTGTTGCTTGACGTCCACATGCCGGCCATGGATGGCTTCGAAGTGGCTGAGCGCATCCAGCGCCATGCGGAGCTTGCTGACACGCCGATTGTAATGCTGACCTCGGGCGCCGGCCGGCCCGGCGAAGCCCAGCGCTGCCGCGATTTGGGCATTCGCGCGCACCTCACGAAGCCGGTGCGGCAAGCCGAACTCCAGCGCGCCATTCAAGTGGCGCTCGGCCGCCGGCCCATTGAGCCGGCGCCGCGCGCCGCCGCGCCCTTGGCGCCAGGTGAAAAGAAGTTGCGAATCCTTTTGGCCGAAGACAACGCGATTAACCAGAAGCTCGCCCTGCGCTTGCTCGAAAAGCAGGGCCATACTGTGGCCATTGCCAACGACGGAAAGGAAGCGCTCGCCCGGCTAGAGAAGGAAGGCTTCGACCTGATTCTGATGGACGTGCAAATGCCGGGCATGGACGGCCTGGAAGCAACGAACTTGATCCGTCAGCAAGAAAAGAGCACCGGCCGGCGCACGCCAATCATTGCCATGACGGCCTATGCCATGAAGGGTGACCGGGAAGCCTGCCTGGACGCCGGGATGGATAGTTACGTAACCAAGCCCATCAGAAGCGAGGAGCTTTACGCCGCCATTCGCGAAGCGATTGCCGGCCCGGCGCGATCCACAGCGCCCGAGCGCGACGACTCGCCGCCATTGCCGCAGGTCGTCGATTGGCAGACCGCCCTCTCCTACGTGGGCGGCGACGAGGACTTGCTGCGCGAACTAGCCGGCACCTTCCTGGAGCAATGCCCGCGCTGGCAAGCCGACCTCGCAGGAGCACTGAAGGCCGAAGACCCGGCCGCCGTTAACGCCGCCGCTCATCCGCTGAAGAATTCGCTGAAGCTTTTGGGTGCCGCGACCGCCGCCGCCCTGGCCCTGCAGCTCGAAAATATGGGCCGCAGCCGCAATCTCGCCGGCAGCGGGGATGTGTACGCCGATTTGGCTAAAGAGTTGACGAAACTGTTGGAGGCGGTGCAGGTGTACGTCGCCTACCGGCCCGAAGCTTAGCTATGGGGCCAAGCATATATATGCCGGCCCACCGCTCGTCGTCCCTACTTCCGGTGATGTTTCAACAGCCACTCATAAAAACTATCTCGCTCGTCCGATTTGGAATTGGCCTTTGGATCCGAGTACGCGTTCTTCCAGCATTGCTCATGCGCCGTCGGCGCCAAGCTCGAGCCACAATCATCGAAGATCGTGAACAGCGCATGGCCGGCTTTGGCGGTTGTCGGCGGCGATTCACCGGGCGGCAAAGGCTTCGCCTTTAGTTCCGCCGCCATTTTTTCGGTCCACTCGACGCCGGCCGTGCCGTCACACTTTTCGTGAAAGCACCAGACCGGCATCTCCTTGATCTTGGGCGCGACATATTTGGCAAACGTCTCGGCCGCGGCAATGGACTCCTTCGTTCCCGGCTTGAGGTTGCTCGCACTCGGCGGGCCGCCGCACAGCGGCGCAATCGCCGCCCAAAGCTCCGGATGCTCCGCGGCCAGTTCCCAGGTCGCGCGCCCGCCGGAGCCAACGCCGGTGAGGTACAGCTTCTTCGTGTCGATGCACTGGTACTCCTTCTGCACCGCTTGCAGAATCTCTAATGCCCGACTGGCATCGAGCGGCTTGTCGTCCTTGTACCAATGACCGTCGTGCGCGCTGCGCGGAAAGATCACAAAGAACGGAAAGATCTTTTCGTGATCGCGAATGTGGGAACCGAGCCCCGGCACGTCTTCCGGCGGCCCATGCGGCTTCTTCGCCTGGCCTTCGCCGTGCAGGAACAGAATGAGCGGAAAGCTCTTCGTCTCCTTCTCGCCCTTGTATTTGTGCGGAACGAAGAGCGTGTAGTCCTTGTATGGGATGAAGCCGACCGGAACATCCGCCTTCGTCGAGCCGCCAGCGCCTTTGGTACTGGTTGGCTTCTTGGCCGTCTCCGGCGGCAGCGCTCTTGCGGAAACGCCAATGATGAGAATTGCAAGCGCGATGAAAAGCGGGGTGCGTCTCATGGCCTAACTCTGGAAGAATGGAGTCTATGACAGATGTTCAAATATAGTAGCGGCGCGGCAGCAAGGAGTAAATAAAAAAGTCGCAATTCGTTGTGCGTGCCAGGCTTAAGGGGTAATTCTTTTGATTGAAAGGCATTCAGGCTTTGAGTCGGCGCGCCCATTTTCCGAGACCGGTAGCACTAACGCTGTTTCGTTTCCATTTCACCGAAAATGACACTACGCCCCTGAAATGAAAGGCTGAATCCATGAAATGAAACGCGCCACGTATGCGGTTGGTGAAGATTGCAATCGCCAAAGGACAGGATTGCGGGGTTGAGTTTCGAGTAAGTCGCACTGCACCGCCGACCAGACGCTGGGGATGATCTCCGGGGATTTAGCAGAAAGCGTGTTCTCGTAAAAGAAGCTGGTTAGAGCCAAATCGAAACTGCCACGCCTTGTAGCCTCCGCAGGCTAAAGCCTGCAGCTACAGTTGAAGGCACTTTTTAGTGAACCTCTTTATTCCATCGCCTTCTTCACTCCCCGGCTTTGGGCTGCGGCACTCGGCTGCTCCCGGTTTGTCGCTTTTGGCACGAAGCCCTTTTTGCGCAATTCGGCGGTCAACATGTGGAGATTGGGGTGCTCATTCTTGAGCTTCCAAGCCTGCTCTTCGGCCAGCTGCGAACGAGCGGTGCCAGCCAGGGCTTCGCGCAGATCATCCAAAAGTTCGACGGCCTCGCGATAGGCACTGGTCGCGCGCTGAGCTACAAGTTCCTCTGTTTCGAGCAGGGTCTTGCTTGGATCGGCAGCCATGTCGGCAAGCATCTTGGCTCGCTTGCGGGCGGCGGCCTCGGCGGCCTTTTGACTTTGCTCGTGGTGGATCTCTTCGGCCCGCGTTTCCAAGGCGGCGCGGCTTCGGTCTTGCTGCGCCGTTGGCCAGGATGAAGTGGAAGAACTCTTCTGAAATTCGGCCAGCAGTTCCCGGCGGGCGCCGGTGTGGGCGTCGGCCATCCAATCTGCCATCCAGCGATCCTTGATTTCTTGTGGCTGGCCGCGCAGCCAGTCGGCAAATTGCGCTTGCTGGTCGGCGGGTGCACCGAGTGCCGGGCTGTCTTCCGCGGCAGCGGCGATCAGCGATTGGTCCAGGCCGAAGAATTTCGCCAGGGCTCTTTGTGCCGGCGATAGCCTCTTCAACCCCGCCGGCACCGGGACTTCCTTGCTTTCATCCGGATCGTGGTTCCCGTCGCCATCGATTGCCAGGCGGGCCAGGTACAACGGCCGTAAATCGCCATCCATGACTTCGGCCCGAACGCCGACCAATCGGCCCACCAACTCGTCGATGTCCCAAAGCTCTTCGATCTGGTCGGGTTCAAAACACGGCTCCATGCACAGGATGCCGGCGGGGCCCTGCTTATCCTTTTCAAAGCGAAGCGAATCGCCGTCGAGGTACAGCTTGGCCGTTGCGAAATCCGGCAAGCCGTGCGGCACGCGAAGCATCAACGTGCGGATGCCGAAGTTCGCGTAATGCACGAGAACATCGTAGCCGCGCCGCAGCATCTCCATGGTGTCGCCGTGGAAATCGCCGAAGTGGTATTCATTGTCGAAAGCCCAGGGCGTGATTTCGGCCCGCGTGGATTGCCGTTCCATGAACTTGAGGTTCTTTTCGCTGACGGGTCCATCAATGGCGCGGAAGGCAATGCGCTGGTATTCGCTCATGAGACTTCTTCCTTGAGTAATGGAGAGGAAATGTTTTGAGCGTCATTGTACAAAATCAATTGACTGAGCGCCCAGGGACTTCCGTCCTTGGGCTTTCGGATTTACCCGGAATCCCCGCATCGAATACTCATACAATAGCTCAGCTATTCGCCTCTCTCGGGAGCACGTCCATGCCCAAAATCCTGATCGTCGATGACAATCCGGTCGACCGGCAGCTTGCCAGCCGGCTGCTGGAGAAAAATGCCGACGCGCTGTCGCTCAGCGGGGCCGGCGGGCTGCAGATTTTGGTGGCCGGCGATGGTCAGGAAGCCTTCGCCGTGGCCCGGCGCGAAAAGCCGGACCTCATCATCACCGATCTCAACATGCCGGTGCGCGACGGGCTCGGCCTGGTCGAGGACATTAAGCTGAAGCTGCCGCAGATTCCTGTGATCCTCATGACTGCGCAAGGCAGCGAAGAGATTGCCATGCGCTCGCTCCAACGTGGAGCGGCCTATTACGTTCCTAAGCGCATGCTGGCGCAGGACCTGGTGGATGCCGTGGTGTCGGTGCTGGAATCATCGCAGGCGGCCCAGAGCCACAAGCGCGTGCTGGAATGCATGGTGCAATCGGAAATGCACTTCCTACTCGACAACGATGCCGCGCTCATTCCGCCGCTGGTCAGCTATTTGAAGGAAAGCCTTTTTCGCATCGGCGGCTCCGACGAAACCGGGCTGGTCCGCGTGACGATTGCTTTGCGGGAAGCGGTGCTGAATGCCATGCACCACGGCAACCTGGAATTGTCGTCTTCTTTGCGGGAAACCAACGACAAGGAATACTACCGGCTCGCTCAGGAACGCCGCACCCAGAAGCCGTACAACGAGCGTAAGGTCTATGTGACCGCGCTCGATACGCCGGATGAATCGATTTACATCATTCGCGACGAGGGCCCCGGCTTCGATCCAACCAAGCTACCCGACCCGCTCGACCCGGAGAACATGGACCGCGTCAGTGGTCGCGGATTGCTGCTGATCCGCACGTTCATGGACGAGGTCCGTCACAACCCTACGGGCAACGAGATCACCATGATCAAGCGCTCGGCGGATTGAACCGAATTCTCCCCTTCCCCTGGATGGGGGAGGGAAAGGGAGTCCGGTGACTTTTTTCCAGATTTTTCCCGCGCAGAGATTTATTGACAAACTTCGCGGCGTATCATACAGAAGTAGTTTTGCGGTTGGCTTCGGATTTGCTGGACTCCAGGAAGGTTCTCCAACCAGCTTCAAGTTCCGGGCAACGGCGGTGGCTCGCTTCGCCCGCAAGGCCAGCAGAACGCTGGAAGGGTCGGTGGAATGCCAATAACTGTGGAACGGAGTTTGGACGAGCGTAACCTGATGGACAAGTGGACGGTCCAAGACGCCACCGACATCTACGGCATCCGTCTCTGGGGCAAAGGTTACTTCGGCATCAACGAGTTCGGCCACGTCACCGTCCATCCCGACAAGAATCCGCAACACTCCATCGATCTCAAAGAACTCGTCGATCAACTGCAAGCGCGCGGCATACAGCTTCCCGTTCTTATCCGCTTCACCGATATCCTGCGGCACCGCGTGGGGGAGATTGCCGAGGCCTTCCGCTCGGCCATGGCGGAGTTCGGCTACCAGGGGGCGTACAATTGCGTTTACCCCATCAAGGTGAATCAGCAACGGCACGTGGTCGAAGAGATTCTTGACTTCGGCAAACCGTTTAACTTTGGTCTCGAGGCCGGCTCGAAGCCCGAATTGCTCGCGGTCCTGGCCCTCACGAACGGGGCCGACACGCCGATCATTTGCAACGGCTTCAAGGACGACGAATTCATCCGCATGACCATGCTGGCCCGCAAGATCGGCAAGCAGATCATCCCGGTGGTCGAGAAGTTCACGGAACTGGAATCGATTGTTCGCAATGCCACCGAACTCAATGTCCGCCCGGCGATTGGTGTGCGCGTGAAGTTGGCGGCACGCGGCGCGGGCCGCTGGCGCTCGTCGGCCGGCTACCGCTCCAAATTCGGCCTCACGCTCACGGAACTGCTGGAAGCCGTCGAGTACCTCAAGCAACGCGGCATGGCCGATTGCCTGCAACTCATGCACTTCCACATGGGCAGCCAGATCACCAATATCCGCAAGGTGAAGGAAGCGCTCACGGAAGCGGGCCGGCTCTACTGCGAACTGGTTCGGATTGGCGCCGGTGTGAAATATCTCGACGTCGGCGGCGGGCTCGGCATCGATTACGACGGCTCGCAGACCGATTTTGAATCGAGCGTCAATTACACGCTGCAGGAATATGCCAACGATGTGGTCTTCCGCATCAAGGGCGTCTGCGACGAATGCGGGGTGCCACACCCGACCATCGTTTCCGAATCGGGCCGCGCGACCGTGGCCTACCACAGCGTGCTGGTCTTTGACGTGCTGGGAACTTCGAACTTCGATGCCTGTACGGCGCCCGATGAACTTCCGGCCGACGCGCCGCAATCGATTCAGGACCTGTTCGCCATTCACCGCGACCTGTCGAAGAAGAACTGCCTGGAAAGCTACCACGATGCCGTGCAGGCGATGGACGAAACGCTGAATTTGTTCAACTTCGGCTACCTCAGCATCGAGTTGCGGGCGATGGCCGAGCGGCTCTTCTGGGCCGTGGGCCGCAAGCTTCAGCGCATTGTGCGCGAGATGGATTACGTGCCGGAAGAACTGAACGGCCTGGAATCGCTGCTCTCGGACACCTACTTCTGCAACTTTTCGATCTTCCAATCGATGCCGGATTCGTGGGCGATTCACCAACTATTCCCGATCATGCCGATTCACCGGCTGAACGAAGCGCCGACGCGCCGCGGCGTTCTCGGCGACATTACTTGCGATTCCGATGGCAAGGTGGACCAATTCATCGATCTGCGCGATGTGCGGAATACGCTGCAACTACATCAGGTGAACGGCCAGCCTTATTATTTGGGGGCCTTTCTGCTTGGCGCCTACCAGGAAATCCTGGGCGACCTGCACAACCTCTTCGGCGACACGAATGCCGTGCACGTGAGCATGGAGCAGGACGGCTCGGTCAACGTGGATGCGGTCATCAAGGGCGACACGGTCCGCGAAGTGCTCAACTACGTGCAGTACTCTTCCGAAGAGTTGATCTCAATGATGCGCAAGGACGTGGAACGGGCCGTAAAGCAGAACCGCATCTCACTGGAAGAATCGCGGCAACTGCTCAAGTTCTACGAAAGCGGGCTAGAAGGATATACGTATCTGGAAGAACCGTAAATTCACGAAGGGACACAAACGACGCAAAGGACATAAAAGCACTTCCTTGTTTCTTTTCAGTCCGGTTTAGGCCGCCAGGGACTCGCGACTAAGTTGCGGTCCAGCAAGATTATCGCCTACTAGTTTTCCCAACTCCTCTCGCAGGGCCGCCAGTTGTTGCTGGTAACCGGCTTCGAGTTCCTGCCAGCGAAGTTGCACTTGCTCCTGTTCTTCGGCCTGTTCGTCCAGCCGGCGGCGGAACGCTTCGGCATCGATTTCCCGCTCGGCCAGGTCGCGCTCGCGCTGAACCAGCGCTTCCAGGTCCTGCCGGAAGTGCGTGAGCGTTTCGGCCCAGCGCGCTTGCTCGGCTTCGAGAGCCTTCCATTTCTGATTGGCTTCGCGCAGCGGCCGGGCTGACAGACTCTGCCAGCGACGGCGCCGCCGTTCGATCCGCTTGGCCCCAGTCGTAGGATCGTCAACGCGATCCAGGAACTCAGCCCGCGCCTGCTCCAAAGCCAAGGCTTGCTCGGCATGTGCTTGCTGGGCTTCGCGCAGCGACTGGCAGCGGCCATGATATTCCTGCACTTGCTTGGTCCAGTGTTGGTGCATCTTCTCGTTGGCGCGGACGATATCGTGAATCTGGGCGATCTCCGCCCGGCGGCGCTGCTGAGTGCGCCGCACCAGGTCGGCCAGGGCCACTTCGCGCTGGTGGATTTGCCGCTCCCGGTTGCGCCAATCCGCCCGCGTGCGTTCCTGTTCGGCCTGCCATTGCAATTCGCGTGCGCTCCACGCCGCCGAGCGCTGCTCGAAATCGCGCCGGGCCCGGTACATGGCGGCCTGCTCACGCCGCAACTGCTCGGCTTGCGATTCGAGTTCGCGGCGAAGATCGGTCAAATGAGTTTCTTCTTCTTGCAACTGTACGGCGAGTGCTTCCAGTTCGGCCACGGCCTCCAGTTGCTGGGTTTGCCAATCCTCGCCTTGGTGGGCCAGTTGGCCGTACATTTGCGCCAAGTGAAGACGATAGTCGGCCAGACTGCGGGTTGGTTCCGGTTGGGCATCGGAGGAGTTAGAATTCGCGGCCGGCAACTTTTGCGCCTTCGCGATTCGCTCTTCGAGCTTTGCGGCTTCTGCGCGCAGTTCCTTGCACTGCCGTTCCAGATCCTTGCGTTCGCGCCGCCAGTGCCGTTGCTCGTCGTTCACTTCTCCGGCCAGTTTCTTGCGGGCGTTTTCCTGCTCCCGGGCCGCATCGCGAGATTCTTGCTGCTCGGCCTGAAAGCGTGCCTTTTCCTCTTCGAGTTGTCTCCAGGCTTGCTGCAAGCGCGCTGCCTCGTCTTCGGCCGTCGCGCGGTCCTGCTGCCGCTGTTTTTCCAGTTCCGCCCACTTCGCTTGTAGCTTCGCAACCGAGCGGTCGCGGTATTCCTTCCAGCGCTTGGTCTTTTGCTTTAAGACGCCAATGCATTTGTTCCAGCGTTTTTCGAGCGAGCCCTGTTCGCGCTCGAACTGCTCGCGCTCGGCGCTTGCTAGCTGCCGGGCGGCTTCGAGCGCCTGCACTTGCTGGGCCAGTTGATCGCGTTCGCGCCGAACCTGTTCGCGGCCCTGGCTCAGTTGTTCCTGCAAGCCGGTGACCTGGCGATGCTTCTCGTCGAGCCGGGCCGAGATCTCGGCGTCCTGATGTTTCAATTCCGCTACTTGGTCGTGCAGGTTCTCTTCCCATTCCGTGAGCGCAATTTGCTCGGCCGCAAGCGCGGCGGCTTGAATGTGCCACGCTTCCGTGTCTGGAGGACACGTTGCTAAATGATTGGATTCCATGCATTTGCACTTGCTGAGTTCGATCCGAGGGCAATCCCCGCGGCTGCCCTGGTGTTAATATCGGCAAAACGCGTGAAAAAAATTGACAATTCCGATTATGCCGAAAATGCAGCGGCCCGGAGCGGCGGCAACGCTTGCGCCGCTTACCGGGCCATGGGTGAATTAACTTTTGCCGGACCTGTTTCAACCCATCACGCTCTTCACCTTATTGAGAATCTCGGATTCATTCGCGCCAACGACGGTGTGGAGCGGCTTGTCGGAGCCCTTGAAAAACATGACCCGCGGAATGCTGGTCACACCGTATTGCGTGGCCAGGTCGGGATTCTCGTCGATGTTCACTTTGCCGACTTTCACCTTGCCGGCATACTGGTCGGCAAGCTTGTCGATGAGCGGGGTCAACATTCGGCACGGCCCGCACCACGGGGCCCAGAAATCCACAATTACAGGAGTACTGCTTTGCGCGACTTCGGTCGTCCAATTATCCGACGTGAATTCCGCTACGTTCTTGCTGGCCATAATTCAGCCCTCAGGGGATCATCAGTTCCACCACATTTACGGTGATTGTATTGTAGGAACGCAGGCAAGGCGGGCACACTGGCCTCGCCTTGACGTAGATGGAAGCGAACCTAACAATATACTCTTGCCATCCATGAGGCATGGCCCCATCGTCTAGAGGCCTAGGACACGGCCCTTTCAAGGCCGCGACGGGGGTTCGAATCCCCCTGGGGTCACTGTTCAAGACAAGGAGACAAGGAGACCGGGAGACAAGGAGCACGGTATCTCTCCTTGTCTCCCGGTCTCTTCGTCTCCTTGTCTGTTTCAACTTTGGGAGAAGCAATGAAAATTCAGGAATGGCTGCTATATGCGCTACTGGCCGGGTTGGCGTGGGGAACGTATGTCCCCATCATCTTTTACGGCGGCACCGAGCTGGGCGGCAAGCCCGGCGCCCGCATGGTCGGCATTCTTTGCGTCGGCGTCGCCTATTTCGTCATTGGGGTGATCGTGCCGGCCGTGCTGTTCCTGACCGGGCTGCAAAAATGGTCTGAAGTGAATCTGAACGTAAACGGTCTTATTTTTTCCGGTCTCGCCGGGGTGGCCGGAGCCGTGGGCGCCATCTGCGTGGTGTTCGCTACCAAGGCCGCCTTTAAGTCCGCCGCCGATCAAGCCTTGCCGCTGGCAACTTACAAGGTATACATCGCACCCATCATCTTCGGGCTGGCCCCGATCATCAACGTGCTGGTCGCAATGGTGTGGCACCCGAAGCCCGGAAGCTGGTTGCATTTCGGTTTCGAAATGCCGGGCTGGAAGTTGATTTTCGGCATTATTCTGGTCGGCGCCGGCGCCGCGCTCGTGCTGTTCTCCAAGGAAGAAGCCGAAGCAAAGAAGCCGAAGGCAGCGCTGGTTGCACCGAAGCCTGCTTCTGCACAGGCCATGCCTTTGCCCACCGAGAAGCCGCATGGCTAATCCTCCAATGACGCAAGAAGAAGCAGTGGCGCGGCTCGAAGTGATTCTCGCCCATCTCTGGATGGTGCGCACGTTTCTCAAGCATGCCGAGGAAATCCAAGACGACGAGGAACTGCTTGAGGTGCCGCGAACGCTCTTCGATTGCATTCGGGCCGTGGAGCCGGCCCGGGAGCGCGCCGACTGGCAGGATTACCTTCGCCGCTTACAGGGCAAACTCTCGAAGATTCGCCGCGTAGCGGATTTATTTGAGCGCGAGTATAAGCGGGCTTCCGACCATACAAATTTCCAGATGGCAGCACGGTCGCTTACCGGCTGCGTGCGGCAGATGGAAGAAACATTTGCGGCGTTGAAAGCATGACGAATAAGAGACGGCTCTGCCTGATAATCTGGGCCAGAACAGTCGGGCTTTCCGAACGGGCTATTGCACCGCAAGCCGGTATTATGGAATCGAATGCCCTCGGAGTACCAAGCTTCGTAGGACCCGCTTGGACAAGACACAAATCAACCGTAGCACCTCGCATATAATTACATGGCGATTGGAAAGAAGCAATTATGAAAGCCACGGCTGAGCCGTGAAGGTGGTGCGATGTTCTTCTTTGATCCCGTTTATTTTCTGTTCCTGCTTCCCGGCATTCTTCTGGCCGCATGGGCGCAGTGGCGCGTGCGCAGCGCGTATGACCAGGCGGGCCGGATTTCGCCGCAGAGCGGCATGTCCGGAGCCGAAGCGGCCAACGAAGTAATGCACGCGGCCGGCGTGGAGGGGGTGGGCATCGAACCGGTGGCCGGCTACCTGAGCGACCATTACGACCCGAGCTCGAAGGTCCTGCGGCTTAGCGAGGGCGTGTATCAGGAGCGGTCATTGGCCGCGCTGGGGATTGCGGCCCATGAAGCAGGACATGCCATTCAGGACAACCGCGGTTATTCTCCGCTCGTTATACGCAATGCGATGGTGCCGATGGCGAATTTCGGGAGCCAGGCGGCATGGTTCATTATGTTTGCCGGTTTCGCGGTGGCCGGTTTCATGCACGAATTCACCATCGGCCGCGTACTCGTCTACTTGGGCATCGCTGCTTTCTCCCTCACCGTGCTATTCCAGTTGGTGAACCTTCCCGTAGAATTCGACGCCAGCCGCCGGGCGAAGATCGCGCTAGTAGACGGCGGCCTGATCACGGCCGATGAGAAGTACTATGTTTCGAAGGTATTGAACGCTGCCGCCCTCACCTATGTGGCGGCCACGTTGACGAGCTTGCTGACACTGCTGTATTTCCTGGTGCGCTCCGGCGTGCTGGGCGGGCGGCGGCGCTAACCCTTCTTCCACCAGTCCGGGTCGCGCTCCCAGGGCATGCGGTCGCCATCATCATCGGATCCGCCCCAGCGCGAATGCTTGCGGCGGCTGGATTCGAATTGCAACTGGATGATGTTGTTGATGCCCAGGACGGCAAACAGGATGCCGACATACCAGCCGCCCGACGGAATGTACGGAATATGCCAGCCCTTGAAATGATCGAGCAAAGCGTTGACCGCCACCAATGCGGCCACAATGATCGACATGATCAGCGAATAGCGCACGCCATTGCGGGGCAGGACCCAGGTCCACAAATCGCGGCTCACGTGTCCGCCGTCGAGCGGCCACACTGGCAAGAGATTCATCAGGCCCCACGCGAGATTGATCCACTCTAAGTCTTGGATGGCAAAAAAGAGATATTTGCCGCTGGCCGCGGCGAATTGCGCTCTCCAATCAATCAACGAATCGAGCCCGTACACTGCGCCGTACAGCAGGAAACCCGCCCCAGGGCCGGCCAAGGCGATCGCAATCCGCTTCCAACGATTGAGATACTGCCCCAGGTCGCAGGCCAGGCCGCCAAACGCGTAAAGGATGATGTAACCGCGGGCGCCGAAGAGCTTGGCCATTACCACGTGGCCCATTTCGTGCACCAGGATGGAAACGAACACACAGGCCACCCAGATCAACAAATAGGCGATGCCCAACTCCACCATGTTCCAGCCCATGCCCACGGCCACGAGCCAAAAGAGCGGATGCACGCGCACCGGGATTCCGAACATTCGCCATTTCAAATCGAGCGGCGTTTCATTCGGTTCCAAAAACACGGTGCATCCTCGCGCAGGGTGATGGGTGCCTGTTGATGGATTCTAAACGAGCGGTGAGTGGAAAACAATTGAAAGCCCAGGGACTTCCGTTCCTGGGCTATGCTTTTCATTTGACATTTCCAAACGGGATCGTACTTTGCATTTGGGTTTTACTGTTCTTTTGTTCACTATAGAGTTCCGTCATGAAGCAGCCCACCGACGATGTACTGGAAATGATGATCTGTGCTGCGGAACTGCGCGCCGGCGGCGCGTCGTGGGAAGCCGTGGGCCGCGAATTGCGCCGCCATGCCGATACCTGCCGCCGCTGGGCGCGCGAGTATCCCGAAGTCTGGCGGCGCTTGTATCGCGCAGCCGAGCTGCGCCTGGCGCGCGAAGCGGCAGCCGAAGCGCGCGTGACGCTGCGCCAGCTCTTGCGCTCGGAAGAGGAAAAGACACGACTGGCAGCCGCGCGAGATCTATTGCGGGCCCGGCCGGTTCGCCACGGCCGCAAACCAGCCGAAACGGCGGACAGCGAAGTGACCACATTCATTTCTCAATTACAAGGTCTTAGCGATGATGAAATCGAAGACATGCTGCGGGATTTCCTGGCGGCCGAGGGCGCTCTTGCTCGCACGCCGGGTTCGCCAGGCGCGCCGGCAACCGAATGATTTCGCCGAATTCGCCTTCACCGATGCCCACGGCCGGCGCCTCCGCCAGGCCGCTCTTCATCGTGACTTGCAGGAATTTCTGGGCGAGCAGGCAATGGCGCTGGTCGAGTTGCCGCGCGATCATGGCAAGAGCGTGCAGGTGTGCGTGCGCATCTTGTGGGAACTCGGCTGTCAACCGGCGCTGCGGGTGAAGATCGTGTGCGCGTCGGAAGCGCTGGCTGCGGAGCGGAGCCGATTCCTGCGCGAGGCGCTGACACGCAACGAGCGCGTGCGACTCGTGTTTCCGCATCTGAAGCCGGCCCAACCGCGGACGGCCACGCGCTTTAGCGTTCGCCGGCCGGCGGAAGTAATTGGCCCGAGCGTGACCGCTTTCGGCGTCTTTGCAGCTTCGACCGGTACGCGCGCCGATCTGCTAATCTGCGACGACATTGTGGATGTGAAAGCGATTCGCAGCAAAGCCGACCGCGAACGGGTGAAAGTTTTCTTTCACGAGAACTTAATGAACCTGCTGGAACCGTATGGCCGGCTCTGGAACGTCTTCACGCCCTGGCATCCGGATGATTTGAATGCGGAATTGAAGCAGAACCCGGCTTACGCCCTCTTTTCGCGGGCCATCGACGAAAACCTGACGCCGATCTGGCCGGAGCAATGGCCGCGTGAACGGCTGGAAGCGCGCCGACAGGAGATCGGCGCTGTTTCTTTCGCCCGCGCTTACCGGCTCGTCACGATCACCGAGCAGGAAGTGCTGATCCGGCCGAATTGGATTCAATTCTGGACCGAGCCGGCGGAATATACGCGGATTGTCCTCTCCGTTGATCCCGCCTTGTCGGCGAAACAATCGGCCGACGCTTCGGCTCTCGTGACGCTCGGCCGTACCGAGAAAAACGAAATCCATTGCCTGGAAGCGCTGGCTCGCCGCGTGACGACCCCGCAGCTCGTGGAGCTAATTGCCGATGCCGACCGCCGTTGGCGGCCAGAAGCGATCCTGTTCGAAGCCAACTCCGCTTTCGCCGGAATCGGCGACCTACTCATTCGTCATGCCGCGTTCGGCCCGAAGATTGTAAAGATCACGCAGACAAAAGACAAAACCTCGCGCGTGCAGGCCTTCAGCATCCCGGTGCAAAACGGCAGCTTCCGGATGAAGGGAATCAAAGGCGAAGTCGCGCCGGAGCAGCAGGCACTCTTCGACGAGATGACGACGTTTCCCTTCGGCGAGCATGATGATTTGCTCGATGCCGCGGCAACCGGGACGCTGTATCTGTTGGAGACGCCGGAAACGAGGGTGTGGTGAACTCAAAAGCCGTTGCCAAAAGGTAATTACTATCCATGGTATAATGGGTGCTCGTAAGAGCCCGTTCCGTGCCGACTGAGCAGGTTCCCAATGTACCCCACGACCAAGCTTGTTCTCGGGCAGTTGCGGCGGGTATGGTGGCCTGCTGCGATTGGTTTTGGCGTATTCGTAAGCGTCGCCGCATTTGGATGGGCCATGTCACCTGCTGACACGGTGCCCATTTCCGATTGGCAAGTGCTTATTCAATTCTTTGTTGGAGTACCAGCTGGTATCGGCGGAGCCGCTTGGACTCTAATTCAGTGCTGGAGAATTCACAATCGCGCGATCCGGGCGGAGATTGAGGCCTTCAAGTGTAACGAACATTTATTGGCTGTCGAGCGGTGCGGCCATTGCCCTAACTTCTGTGAAAATAGATCGCCGTGGGTGTGGCGGCAGTACATTCCCGGCTTCGTCGGTTTGACCGAGCGGGAACTGATATTCCGGCCATCGCCATTACATTCCAAGCACCAGGGCTTTCGGATCGATTTGACGGAGTTAGATCCAAAAGAGCCTTGCTGTATTCTGGTGGCAGAGTGGCTGATTAAAGGACAACCGCCATACTTGATGAAAATTGAGTACCGGGAAGGACCGAGGGAGTTTTTTGGTTTCAACGGTAATAGCGACGGCAAGATTGACCGCTTCATGTCGCAAATCAAATCCGTTCGAGGCAAGTTACCAGCGGAATCTTAACTCCGCATTCAATTTCGTTCGGCATCGGTAATCGTGCTTACTCTTCAAACAATCAAGGGGGTCACATCATGCAACCCATCACGATTCGTTACGAATTCCGTCCCCGGCGGCGCAGCGTCGCCACGGGCCAAGTCGCTGACCTGTTCGGCCTGGCCGATACCGAGCCGCCGCATGTGGTCGCGGAGAATGTGGCCCTCGATATTCGCCCCGGCGACGTGGCGCTCGTCACCGGGCCGTCTGGTTCCGGTAAGTCTTCGATTTTACGCGCAGCGGGACAACAGTTGAATGCTCTCGACGCGCATGCGGTAGATTTGCCCAATAAGCCGTTAATCGACGCGTTGCGTGGGCCGGTCGAAGTGCGCCTCGACAATCTCTCCGCCTGCGGATTGTCCGAAGCGCGCTTGCTGCTGCGCACGCCGACGGAGCTTTCCGACGGGCAACGCTATCGTTTTCGGCTGGCGTATGCGTTGGATCAGATGGAAAGAGTGGTTGCGGCGCGGTCTCCGGACCGTGCCGCCGGCCCGACCGAAGGTCTCCCGATCGGCGTGGCACGGTCGGGAGACCGTGCCATAACAGAAAAAGGAGGACAATTCCTCCTCGCCGACGAATTCGCGGCCATGCTCGACCGCACGCTGGCTACGGTGTTGGCCTTCAACATCCGCAAGCTGGCGACTCGCACCGGCGTTGGCTTCCTGCTGGCGACCACACATGAAGACCTGGCCGAAGATTTGAATCCCGACTTGCACGTGCGTTGCCGGGGCGACGCTCATGTCGAAGTGGAGCGGCGGAACGTTAAAAAAAAAGCATTAGCTTCGCGCACGAGTTTTGGCTCTCGGAAGGCGCCCCAGCCGACTGGCCGTATTTCGCTCGGTGGCATTATCGCAGCCACCACCTCGCCTTCGTGCGTCGGATTGTCCTGCTCTGGCACGGCCGCGAGCCGGTCGGCATCGTGATCTTCAGCGCGCCCGCCGCGTCCCTCACCCTGCGTTCGCGCTTCTTTGGCCTCTCCAATCCGCGCTCGGCTGAACATCTCCGCGCTCTGAACCGGCAACTCTGGCTACTGTCGCGCGTGGTGCTGCACCCGACCTATCGCGGAGCCGGCATCGCCGCGGCATTCGTTCGCCGGGCTTGCGAAACTTGCCCGGTGCCGTGGATCGAAACGCTCACCGCCATGGGTCGGATCAATCCGTTCTTCGACCGTGCCGGTTTCACAAGAGTCGGCGTCATCCGCAAAGACCCGCGCTCGAAGCGAAAAGACCACGGGGCGTACAGCAGCCATCACGCGCTCAGCGAAGAGTCGCGGGCCAAGAGCCGCTTCAGCGAGCCGGTGTATTATGTGTTTGATAACCGAAAATGAGGTGGCAAGAAGGTGGGCGGTTAGCCCGAAGCGCCAGCGAGGGCATTTTCTCTTTTCCTCGCTGGCGCTTCGGGCTAACCGCTTTTGACAGGGCGGTGTATTATCACTGCTCACACCATCGCCATTTCCCGCGCCAACAATTCCTTCTTTCGCTCCAACCCGCCCGCATAGCCCCCCAGGCTGCCGTCGCGGCGAATCACTCGGTGGCAGGGCACGATGACGGAAATCGGATTCGTGGCACAGGCACGAGCGACGGCTCGCACGGCCTTCGGCCGGCCGATGGATTCGGCGATTTGCGAATAGCTGCGCGTTTGGCCGGCGGGGATTTTTTGCAGTGCCTTCCATACCTGTTGCTGAAATTTGGTGCCGCGCGGGTCGAGCGGCAGATCGGTGGGCGAACGTTTGCCGGCGACGGCATCGAGCACGGGCGCGACCAGCTTTCGCAAGCCCTCATCATCGCGCTCGAACGATTTCGCGCCGAACTCTGAGCGCAGCCACTTCTCCAGCTGCGCGTCGTTCTCGCCGAAGATGACGGCCGCAATGCCGCGCTCCGTGGCCGCCAGCAGCAATCTTCCCGAAGCTGAATCCGCAAAGGTGTAACGAATGCTCATGGAGTGTCTCCTTGGTACGAGGGATACTGTATGCCCTTATACTATCGGAGACTTGGAGCGGCAAGAGCGTGGGCACGATTTCATGGTGCCCGAATTGCAGGGCACGTTGAAAACGTGTCCCACCGAGCGCCGAATGCCGTGTTTTCTATTTCTCTTCCACATCCGCCGCATAGGGCAACGGCGAGAGCTGGACGGTGCGCGGGGCTTGAATTTGGCTCTTGGCCGGGGCGTCCGGGTTCGCGGCCTTCGATTTCGCCTCGGGCCGGAACCAGATCATCGCCACCGCCAGCACCACGCCGGTGCCTACCAGCAAGCCGAGTTTGGCATCCCAGGTCATGTTGATTGCTCCGCAGCTGCGGCCGCAAGCGAGGGTCTTGCACCGCACAATCCGTGGAACCTCTAAAGGAAGTATTCCCAACGAATGCCGCAGAAGTCGGCAAAACCGGCCAACTTGAGCTATTTTTTCAACTTCGCCAGATGTTGCAAATTGCGGAAGCGGCAATTACGGAAAAAAGGGAATAAGCCCACGGATGAACACGGACTTCGTAAAACGGATTAACACGGATCGGAATTCAGCGGGCTGGCTCAAATTTTGATCTGTGTTTATCCTTTCCAATCCGTGTTCATCCGTGGGCTAATGAATTGCCTGCACCACGGCCGTACCGACCTCAACCGTCGTTGCCTTGCCGCTGAGATCGGGCGTGAGCACCCTTCCGGCTTTCAGCACTGCGGCCACCGCATCGCGCATGGCTTTCGCCGCGCGGGACGAACCGAGGTGATCCAGCATCAGCCCGGCCGAAAGAATGGCCGCGAGCGGGTTGGCAATCCCTTTACCCGCAATGTCCGGGGCGGAGCCGTGGACTGGCTCGAACATGCTCGGGTAGACGCGTTCCGGGTTGATGTTGGCGCTGGCGGCCAGGCCCATGCTGCCCGTGATCATCGCACTGAGATCGGTGAGAATGTCGCCGAAGAGATTGCTGGCCACCACCACGTCGAAAGTCTCCGGCTTGCGCACAAAGTCCATCGCGGCCGCATCGACCAGCAACGAACTCGATTGAATATCCGGGTAATCCTTCGACACTTGTTTGAACACTTCGTCCCACATTACCATGCTGAATGGTAGCGCATTCGATTTGGTGATCGAGGTCACTTTCTTTCGTCGCTTACGAGCCGCTTCGAAGGCAGCACGCATGATGCGCTCGGTGCCGCGGCGGGTGAACACCGCTGTCTGCACCGCCACTTCATTTGGCGTGCCTTCGTAGAGCCGGCCACCGATGGGGGCATATTCGCCTTCAGTGTTTTCGCGGTAGACGGCCATGTCAATGCTGCCGGAGGCCTTGTCCTTCAGCGGGCAGGGCACGCCGTCGAAGAGGTAGGCCGGGCGAAAGTTCACGTATTGATCGAACTTCCGCCGCATCGGCAGGATGATGCCGGAGACGGTGAGGTGATCGGGCACGTCCGGGCTGCCGACCGCGCCAAAGAGAATGGCGTCGTGCTGCCGCAGCGTATCCCAGGCGTCTTCGGGCACCATGCGGCCGGTCTTCTTGTAGAAGTTCGTTCCCCAGGGAAGTGTGTTCCACGTTAACTGAGTGGCGTCGAGCTTGGCGGCAACTTCCGCCGCGCGAACGGCCTGGTCAATTACTTCCGGACCAATCCCGTCGCCGCCAATCACCGCGATTCGATATTTCGCCATTGCAATTCCATTTTCCTCTGGTTATAGCGCGCTATTGCAAAAGAGATTCACCGCGAAGACGCAAAGTGCGCAAAGAAGGAAAGCAGAATTCGATCATTCTTTGCGCACGTTGCGACTTCGCGGTGATAATTCCCCTCATCCACTGCCGATAATAGATACGGCGCATTGCCGTCGGGGCAAATGGGGCAAGCTATGAGAGGTCAAATCCGCTGGATGAATTGGCTGCTGGCCGTCGTTCCAGCCGCCCTGCTCGCGCTGGGCTGCGAGTCGGACCGCAATCGGCGGAGCGACCCGCCGAACAGCCTGCCGCCGCGCACCGCCATGGACCCAAATAATTCGAATAACAATTCTTCGAACACCACCCTGACAAGTTCGCGTTCGCCCAGCGAACTCGACGACATGCGCAACCGGGCCGAGAACCCCAGCGGCGACGCCAAGCTGCAACCGCCAAGCTCTGCGAACGGAACCCGGCCCGCGGCTTACACCGCAACAAGTTCTGGCAGCGCGCGCATCCGCACGTTTGAGGAAGGGCAGCAATTCCTGATGGCCCGCGGCGTGAAATGGCAGCGCCTCGAAACCGCCGGCGAAGGCGAATGGCGCTTCACCTGCTCGCTGCCCACCAAAGCCGGCTCGACCAGCATGCGCACCTACGAAGCCACCGACAAGTACGGCTTGATCGCGATGCAAAAGGTGATCGACCAGGTGGTGCGCGATCAAAATCAGAATCGGTGACAGGTGAGTCAGTAACTCAATCAAGCGCTTCTAACACTTCACGCCAGAGTCCCGGCGAGACGTCGCATCCGTGAACCTTCGCCACAAGTTCCAAACACTCTGCCGCGTCCTTTCTACTCATGACCGAAATTGCCGCCGCTGCAATGGCCGGTGAACGGCTCATGCCAGCCCCACAAAATAAAAGCGTCGGCGAGTCGCTTCGCAGCAGCATCGCCACCGTGTCGATTGCAGCGCGCAGCAACCACGGCGGATTGCCGGCCCCGTCGAGCAGCGGAATCCGAAAATAAGCTAGTTCACGAGTGAAATGGACGGGTAGTTCCTCCAACGCTAGATCCACGATCGCGAGTATTCCCGCATTTAGCACGGCCCGAACATTGCGGCCATCGCCGGCATGACCGAGCCAGAGAGAGTAGGGAGCGATTTGGCGCATGATCTAGATCAACAATTATGTCGCGTCCGAGCCCGATAATGCTCCAACAAGCGCTTCGCGGCCGCTAACATTTCTTCATCTTCCGCATCCCATATCGCTTCAACCTTCGCGCCATGTGCCAGCGTGGCAATGTTGGCGACAAGTTGGCCTAGCCGCAATTCCGGTGCGGTCTCGCTCAATTCCGCAAGGGCGGCCAGCAATTCTTGCTGCACGATCATAACTGGTGATTACTCCTAGACTGCCTTCTCATCGCGCTCTGCAAGTTCAACAGCGTGCCGCTCAATCACGCGCAGCAACTCGTCGTCCTCCACGTCCCATAGGCCGTGTTCGTTCATGTCTTCTGAAAGAAAACCCAAATGAGCCAAGAGTTGTCCGAATCGGACATCGGGAGACTTTTCGCAAAGGTAAGTCAGCCTTCGAAGGATTTCTTGTTGCGTTGGAGTGATCATGGCAAATCTCGAACTTTCGGAAACTTGGCGTAGGCGCGGCCAAGCTTTCCGATGACCTCGACGCGAATCTTGGTTCCGGGCGAGAGCCTGGCAATTCGAACGGCCCTCGTAACGCCATTGTACAGCACTAGCACGCCGTCCGCAGCCTCGTAAACCCAGGGCGCCGGCATGCCAACTTTAGACGATCCAAACTGCCGGATTTGCCTTTGGAGTTTCATCGGGTACGCCCCGCTCCAACGCGACGACAGTACTCGCAACTCACCGGGATCGACATCACGGAAAATACTCGGCATGCCAACGAGTATATTGTTATTCCCCACCACGTTACAATCGCCGCGCTTGTTTCCGCTCGCCGATTGCCTTACGCTGACAGTAATCCTTTTGCCCGCCTGTTTCGTCTCAGATACGGACGATGCTCGCCAGTCTGGGAGGCTCTCTCATGCGCGGTTTTGCTTGCTTCGCGATTGTCGTTGGCACCTTGCTTGCGGGTTCGCTGCGTGGGGCCGAGCCATCGAAGAACGAGTTGGCCCAGAAAGCCCAGACAGTGCTGCGAGCCCACTGCTATAGCTGCCACGGCGAGGGCGGGCAATTCGAAGGCGGCATGGGCTATATTCTGGAGCCGGAGAAGCTGATCGCGCACAAAAAGGTGGTGCCGGGCGAGCCGGAGAAGTCGCCGATTTATGTTCGCGTGCTGAAGGGGGCCATGCCACCGGCCGATGCCAAGTCGCGGCCATCGGAGGCCGAGAAGTTGATCCTCAAACAATGGATCGAAGCCGGCGCGCCTCATGAAAGCACGACCGTAGCGCGCAAGCCGATTTTACGCGAAGACGAATTCCGCAAGATGCTGGAAGATTTGGAAACCCTGGATCGCCGGCAGCGGCGCTTCATTCGCTATTTTTCGATCGCGCAACTTTACAACCAAGGCTTGAGCGACGACGAGTTGCAGACCTATCGCAATGCCATCAGCAAGCTGGTCAACAGCCTCTCCTGGCATCCGAAGATCACGAACCCGCTGCCGGTAGACGAGCACAAGACGCTGTTGCGGATCGACCTGCGCTGGTTCATGTGGGACGCCAATTCCTGGAACCGGCTGTTGAACGATTACCCGTACGGCATTCTCGATGACTCGGTGTCGTCGCGCGCGGTGCTGGTGGGCACAGCCACGAAGATGCCGGTGCTGCGTGGCGACTGGTTCGTCGCCACTGCCAGCCGGGCGCCGCTTTATTACGATCTGCTGCAACTACCCGCGAGTTTGCCGGAGTTGGAACGGCAACTGCGGGTGGATACCGCCGTGAATATTCAGCAGGAACGGGCTTATCGCCTCGGCTTCAACGGCTCCGGCGTGTCCAAGAACAACCGGATTCTCGAACGGCACGATTCGATTCACGGCGCCTACTGGCGAACTTACGATTTCGAAGGGGTGCCGCAGAACCTGGTCGAGCGCGGCGGCCTGCTGCCTGATAAGCGCAACATCTTCGCCTACCCGCTCGGCCCTACCGGCACCGGCACGACGGAATCATTCCAGAACGTCGCCGGTGAGGCCATCTTCAATCTGCCCAACGGTCTGCACGCCTTCATGCTCGTGAATGCCAACAACGTGCGGCAGGAGAAAGGGAATCAGGCCATCGTTAGCGACCCGAAGCGGCCTGACCGGGCAGTGGAGGCGGGCGTTTCGTGCATGTCGTGCCATCTCACCGGGATCAATCCGAAGACTGATCAGGTGCGCGATTTCGTGGCCAAGAATCCGAAGGCGTTTTCGCGGGCCGACGCGGAGATCATCCGCGCTTTGTACATTCCCGAAAAAAAGATGGCGAAGATCATGCAGGAGGATGCCGAACGCTACCGCAAAGCGGTCGAAGCGACCGGAGCGAAGATCAGCAAGACCGAGCCGGTGAGCACGCTGACCATCCGCTACGAAGCCGATATGGATTTGCCGACCGCGGCCGCGGAGGCCGGGTTTGCGCCAGAGGTTTTCAAGCAACATATCTCGGCTTCGGAATTGTTGGTGAAGAACCTGGGCGCATTGCGTTTGCCGGGAGGCACAATCTCACGGCAAGTGTTCGTGCAAGCATTCGGCGACATTGTGCGCGACCTGAAACTCGGCACGCTTTTCACAGCCGGCAACAACAGTGGCCTCCTCGCCGACAACACCGGCGAGCTTGATCCGTTGGAAGGCCCGGCCACGCAGGCAAATGCGGTTGCTTTTTCGCGCGACGGCCGCAAGGCGCTCATTGCCAGCGCGGACCGCAGTCTGCGGTTGTGGGATATTCAAGCCGAGCGCGATTTGCGGCGCTTCGTGGGGCACACGGCTTCGGTCTGGAGCGCCGCGTTCAATCATGATGAGACGCTGGCGCTCTCCGGCGGCATGGACGGCACGGTTCGGCTTTGGGACCTGTCCACTTCGCATGAAATCAAACGCTTCGACGGGCATTTGACGCTGGTTAGTGCTGTTGCGTTTTTGCCCGATGGCAAGCGCGCACTTTCCGGCGGCTACGATGGCACAATTATCATGTGGGATCTGAACGGCACGGAGCTGAAGCGCTACGAGGGGTTGGGAAAATATGTATATGCCCTCACCGTTTCGCCGGACGGCAAGAAAGCGCTGGCCGCAATTGATAAGCGAGCAGTCTTGCTCAATCTCGACGCGGAGCCGGCCGATGCAATGATTCAGGCTTTCCGCGTTGAAGACTCGGCCCCGATGGTCTCCGTCGCCTTTAGCCCCGATGGCAAGCGCTTTGCCGAGGGCCGGGCGTCGTGGGTCGGCGTGGGGGCGCTTGATCCGCTGATGCCGGTGCAAGCCATCACCGGTTTGAAAAGCCCGGTGCGCGACATCGCGTTTGCACCGAGCGGTAAGGCGCTGCTCATCGGCTTGGCTGATCACAGCGTGGTCTTGTGGGACATCGACAACAATAAGCAACTGGCGAAGTTTGAGAAACATGCCGAGCAGATCGTGAAGGTCGCCTTTGTTCAGGGTGGCAAGCAGACGCTGTCGGCCAGCCACGATTCGGCCATCAAGTCCTGGAGCATGGCGAAGTTCGAGGCGATCGTCACGCAGCCGGCGGCGGAGAATAACAGCGGCGGAAATTCCAGCGGCAGTCCGCCGCCCACGCCGAAGCTCCAGCCGATCGCGAAGATTCCCGCCGGCGGCACCGTCGGCAACCTCGTCCTGTCGCCGAACAAGAAATGGCTCTTCTTTCTCAATCGCTCGGAAGAAAAATTAGTGCAGATCGACACCAGCTCATTGAGGATCTCGAAAGAATGGCGGGTACCCGAAGGCTGTGCGGTCTTCACACTCACTCGGGACGGCAAGTCGCTTTGGACCTACGGCGCCGACCGTAATCAAACGACGTTGTTCGAGCTGGATCCGGTTGCGTTGAGCGTGCGCAAGCGCTTTTCCCTCACGTCTTATGTTTACGACTTGGCGGCTGGCGACAAGGATTACGTCTTCCTGAGTGGCGAAGGCGGCGGCTGGACCGAGATCACGGTTGTCGATGCAAAAAGAGAATCGGCCGTGGGTCACTGGGGCGGCGTGTGGACGCGCTCATTGGTGCAATTGTCCCCGGACGGAACCCGGCTGCTCACTGCCACGCAGGGCGTGAACCTCGGCAAGATCGAGAGCTATCCAATTCCCGTGAAGCTCGATGAGAAGCCGAATCAGAATGCTGCACAAGGCACGCCGGATTCGCCGCTGGGCGGGCCATTCACGATCGCGCCGGACGGTCAATATCTAATCTCGCGCAGCGGCGTTACGTTGAAACTTTCATCGAACCGTACCGAAGACTTGCAGCAGGGCCCGAAGTTGCCGCCGCACATTGCCGTCACGGTTGATCCGGCCCGTGGCATTGTGTTCCTGTTGGCGACCGATGGCCTTACTTTGAAGCAGTTTTCCTACCCCGAAATGAAATGGCAAAAAAGCTGGACGCTAGAGTCCCTGGCCCACGAAGCGGCGTTCGACAGCAAGACCGGGCGACTGTACCTGGCAGTAATCGACCCGCAATCATTGCGCGACCGGCCGCGGGCCCGCGGGCATGGCGATATTCACGTGTTTGAGATGAAGAATTTGCCGGCGGAGAAACAGTGACAATGCTTACAAGTCATTCCTGAACGCTTCCTCGATTTCCTTGCGCGTCAGGAATCGCCTTTGCGCGCGTCGAATTCGCAGAATACGAACCGTCTTATCATCAACCATGAAAATCGCGCGGTAGACGTTTGGCCGTTTGCCAAAAAGGTATTCTCGCTATTCCCTCTCGGTTTTGGAGCTTTCTCGCGCCAATGGACAGCGATGAGGGTTGGTGTCCAAGGTTTGGAGAGCAGTTTCAAATCGATCAAGCCATTTTTCGGCTTCGAGCGGTGCGACTCGGCAGGCCCAAGCATACGCTTCCTGCAAATCAGCCAACGCCAACCGTTGCATTACGACACGAAATTTCATGCCTTCTCGCCAGTAGTGTGTTTCGCACGAACAGTGGCGAAGGCTGCTCGCAAATCAGTTCCCTGATCCCCGGCGCGCCACTCTGCTATCGCGTCCTAAACAGCGGCGAGGTCCTCCTCTTCTTCCGCGAGGGCGCGCAGCGCATCGCGAAGAAGCTCGTCTTCCGAGCTATAAAAGCCCGTTTTCATTCGTTCGCCAATCATTACCTGCAAGTCGGCTGGAAATGGATACTGCATCGTTTCCTCCTTTTTCTTTGGCCATCGTAGCAGCGCTTTCAGTTGCCGATTACAAGATTTAGGTCCCTATCAAAAGCTAGACCGCTGGATAACGCGTTCCCAGCGTCGGTCAATGAATGCCCAGGCTGGCACGCATTAGCGCGACGCCTTAGTCCCAATCGGCAAAATCGGCATGTGCGGCCGTGCAGTGTTCCGCTTCCCGCAGCGCTTATTCCAAAACACGCCTCAACGAAAGTTCCTATTCCTGCTAGACTGGAATAAGAATTGCAGCTCACCGCTTCTAATGAAGGCGGGGCGTCGCATTTTTTGCCTGAGCTACCTGCCAGTGTGCAATTTCAGATCGAGTTCCATTCATGAGCAATCGTCGCGTTGGCTTGTGGTTTATTGGCGCCTATGGCGGTGTGGGCGGCACGGCCGCGATGGGGCTCGCGGCATTAAAGCGCGGTCTAGCTGACACCACGGGCCTTACCACGGCTTTGCCGATGTTTGCCGGCGCGGACCTCGATGAGCCGGAAGCATTCGTCATTGGTGGGCACGACATTCGGCAGGGGAGCTTCTCGCAGTCGGCGACAGAGCTGCATGCGCGAGCCGGCGTCTTTAGCGAAGCCATGATGGCGGCATGCCAGCCGGAGTTGGACCAGTGGACGAAGAACGTTCGTCCCGGCTCAATCCTGAACAGCGGCGAGACGATCAGCCAATTGGCCGACTTGCCGGAAGCCAAGCGATCCGAATCGCCGCGTGCCGCGATTCAACGTTTTCAAAATGATCTGAAGGAATTTCGAGAAAAAAATAAGCTCGATCAAGTGGTCGTGGTGAATGTGGCGTCGACGGAACCGCCGTTTGCCGTGATGGAATGTCATTCGAGCCCGGCCAAGCTAGACGAAGCGCTGAAAAAAGACGCGGTACTGCCAACGAGCAGTCTTTACGCCTATGGGGCCATCGACCTCGGTTTTGCCTATGTGAATTTCACGCCGTCGCTTGGGGCGGGCATTCCGGCCCTGGAAGAGCTGGCCCACAAGCGTCGCGTGCCGATTTGCGGCAAAGACGGCAAGACCGGCGAGACGATGATGAAATCAGTGTTGGCCCCAATGTTCGCGCATCGCAACCTGCACATCATGAGCTGGGTCGGGCACAACATCTTCGGCAATCGCGACGGCGTGGTGCTGAACGATCCGGCCAATAAAGCCTCCAAGGTGAAATCGAAAGACGCGCTGTTGCAACAAATCGTCGGCTACAAGCCGCAGACCCTGGTGACCATCGAATACATCGAATCGCTCGACGACTGGAAAACGGCGTGGGATCATATCCACTATCGTGGTTTCCTGGGCACGAAGATGATCCTGCAGTTCATTTGGCAAGGCTGCGATTCATTGCTGGCCGCGCCGCTGGTGCTCGACCTCGCCCGGCTTTCGCTGCTCGCGCAACGCCGCGGCGAAAGCGGGATTTTGAAGCATCTCGCCTGCTTCTTCAAGAGCCCCATGGGCGTGGACGATCACGATTTCTTCCATCAATTCGCGTGGCTGGAGGAATACGCGAAGAAGATGAGTGCTGTTTGATACGAGCCGGAAGCGTAAGCGACGGTGCGAATCCGTCGCTTACGCTTCCGGCTCGTATTGTCATGGCGATTCATCCAACCAGCCCAACTCGGCATCCACGGTCGATTGTTGAATCAGCGAGCGCATCAGTCGCGGACGCTGCGGCAGCGGCGGCAACGTGTCGGGGCCAACCACGAAGCGGACGTCGACGGGCAACGGCGCCTGCAGTGTCGAATCCATTTCGACACCAAGGAATTGCCGCATTTTCTTGACGGCTCGCGGCCATTCAGTCCATCTTTCCCATTCCTTAAGAGCGGAAGCCGGTAATACCCACCCTAATCCCGCGGGCGACGGTTGTACCAGATTCACGTCCGGTTCAAATATTTGCACTAGCAGGAGAAGCCCAATTCGCTCGGCTTCAGCCCACACCTCTTTTGCGCCTGCCGGCACGACCACAGCATTCACACCACTGATTCGCAACTCTGCTAGTCCTTCACTCGTCGCTTTATTCCACTCCACCGCATGCAGGCGCATCGGCTTACCGTTCCAGCGCAGGCCGAAGGCATCCATCTGTATCGAGCGCAGGCCATGCCGGACCGAAGCGCGGTCGCACAACTGGCCGTCCTCCCAGAGTTCTACCACGCCCTGGTACAGATGCGGGCTCACCGTGTCCCACAGGCTTGGTTCCGGAATGATCACTCGCCGCGTGAGCGGCGAAAAGCCCTCCGGACACTTTGGGAAGGGCCGCAGCGGATAGGCGACCTCCACTGTGCTCGCATACGGGCAGCTCGGCCCCATGAGTCGCCCACGCACTTCCGTCGTGGCCGACATCGACTCGGCTTCGACGAATACCCACACTTCCGCCTCGTTCGGCGTGAGTGAGCGGTCGAGCAGGCGGAGCTGGCGGATGCGGTTGGGCATGGGATTGTAGTGGACGGTCCACTCCAAAATACTGGGCTGCTTATTCGTAGACGACGCTGCTAGCGTCGTCACCCTGGACGACGCTAGCAGCGTCGTCTACGACAGTGCGACCCCACTTTATGATGGAAGGCCTTCTACTTATTTCTGATCTCTAGTCATTCTACCAGCATTGCATCACCGTAGCTGAAGAAGCGGTAGTTGGTTTCGATAGCCGCTTCGTAGGCTTTGCGGAGCAAATCCTCTCCCGCGAACGCGCCCACCAACAGCAGTAATGTGCTCTTCGGCAAATGAAAATTCGTTATTAGCGCATCCACCGCACGAAATTCAAATGGCGGGTAGATAAACAAATCCGTCTCGCCGCTCCAGGGCCGAATCGGGCCGGTTCGGGCCACGGTTTCAAGCACGCGTACGGAAGTCGTGCCCACGGCAACCACGCGCCCGCCGCTCGTTTTGCAAGCTTGAATCGCGGCGGCGGTTTCGGCCGGCAGCTCGCCCCATTCTTTGTGCATGACATGCTGGTGGAAATGTTTGGTGCGGATGGGCTGAAACGTGCCGAGGCCGACGTGCAAAGTGAGAAAGGCTTTCTCAATGCCGCGCTTCTTGAGCCGTTCGAATATGTCGGGCGTGAAGTGCAGGCCGGCCGTGGACGCCGCAACGGCACCGGGCACCTGAGCGAAAAGCGTTTGATATCGTTCTGTATCTTCGGCCTCGGCCTGGCCCTTGCGAATGTAATGCGGCAGCGGCATGCTGCCATGCCGGGCAAGCAACTCGGCCGGCGTGCCTGATTGGTCAGGTCGCAACAGCCAGTGGCCAGCTTCTTTTTTCTCGACCAGCTCGAAGCGCAATGGCCCCGGCTCGACGGCCAGCCATTCGCCTACACGCATCGGCCGGCGGCTTTGGCACACCAGTTCCCACAGACCGTCGGCAGCCTCGTGGAGAAATAGGCCCTCCCACTTGCCGCCCGAGCGTTCGCGGCGGCCGCGCAAACGCGCCGGCAAGACCTTCGTGTTGTTCAGAATGAGCAGATCGCCGGGATGCAGCAGGTCCGATAGGTCGCGGAATATGTGGTGCGCTATTTCGCCGGAAGCGCGCTGCACGCGCAGCATGCGCGATTGATCGCGCTGTGCGGTAGGATGCTGCGCGATCAGCTCCGGCGGCAATTCATAATCGAAGAAGGGCATAGGGATATTCTTCGCTTCCCCATCTGCACTGACCAGTGCTCTGGTTAGCCGCAAGGCGCAGTCCTCGGAGCCGAGCGCGGGATGCGAACGCTCGGCTCGGAAGATTGCGCCTCGCGGCTAACCGATGGCCATCGACGGGATTTTTTCTACAATCGTCCAACAGTTCGACAGGTTCCGCCTTGCTTTTCGGGGCGGAAGCAAAAGGGAAGACGGTGCAAATCCGTCGCGGGGCCGCCGCTGTAATCGGCCAGGCTCTCGGACCAACGCCACTGCTGTTGCGGGAAGGCCGTCCGGAAGCCGTTACGAGCCGTAAGCCAGAAGACCTGCCTGCCGAGTAACCCGATACGATGCTTCGCGTTCCAGGCATCCGGGGCCGGCAGGCTGCTTCACTTCGCCATGCCGACTTCCGCTGGACCCGGGCATCTTTCTCATGTTTCGCCCGACCCGGCGGAAAGGATTGTGGATGGTTGCCAACTCTTCTCGTTTGCGCTCTGCGTTCACGCTCATTGAACTCTTGGTGGTGATCGCGATTATATCGATCCTCATTGGCCTGCTATTGCCGGCCGTGCAAAAAGTCCGTGAAGCGGCCGCTCGCATTCATTGCGCCAACAACATCAAGCAACTCACGCTTTCGGCCCACAATTACCACGACTGCTACTTGAAGCTGCCGGCTTCCTTCACGACGCCAAATCCATCCGTCTGGCCGTACAGCACCACGTATTGGTTTGGCCAGGCTGACACTGCTTTCCCCGCGCACATCGACATGACAAAAGGAGAATTGCCGCCGTTTTACGAGAATAACAAGAAGATCGTGGCCTGCCCGTCGATTCCGCCGGGCTTGATTCAACCGCAATTCGGCGGCTTCACAAACGGCTACGGCTACAACCGAGAACTGGGCACCACGTATTGGGTGGCCCCGAATTGGACGCAGCCGATCACGTTTCAAAAGCGGCTCACTGATTTGACCAACGGGACCAGCAACACCTACATGTTTTCCGATTCGGTGCTGATCGGTTGGTGGAATAGCCCGCCGGATTTAGAGGAGTCGTATTCGATCGCTGCCCCGCAAACGACTCAGGCGGGCGGCCCGGTGCCGGCCACCCACTTCCGCCACGGCGGCCGTGTGGCCAACGTCTCCTTCTGCGATGGGCATGTTGAAACGATGATGGAAGTCTTCGTGGCGAGCCCATCGTATTATTCCACGGCTGCGAATCAGCTGCGGCAGAAGTACGCGATCGGGTATTTGTCCGATAGCATTGTCCCGTATACGGGGCAATATTGAGGAGTAACCTAACCCCCTAACCCCCTTCCCTAAAGGGAAGGGGGTTAGGGGATTAGGTAATTGCAAGCAATGTCACCACCCATTTTGCTTTCCTGGAGTTCGGGTAAAGACAGCGCTTGGGCGCTGCATCGCCTACGACAGGCCGGCGAATGGAACGTCGTCGGCTTGTTGACCACGTTCAATGAATCCGCCAATCGGGTGGCCATGCACGCGGTGCGGCGAGAACTAGTTGAAGCGCAAGCCGATGCCGCGGCGTTGCCGTTGTGGCCAGTCGAGCTTCCCTGGCCTTGCTGCAATGATGTCTATGAGGAGCGCATGCAGCAAGCGCTCGACCGGGCGCGGCAGCAAGGCATCGTCGGGATTGCATTCGGAGATTTATTTCTCGAAGAGGTGCGCGCTTATCGCATCAAGCTTCTCGCCGACACGGGACTGGAACCAATTTTTCCTATTTGGGGTACGTCCGCCGATACACCAAAGCTTGCTCAGGATATGCTGGCCGGCGGGTTGCAAGCCGTTCTAACTTGCGTTGATCCCAAGCAACTGACAGCAGAATTCGTGGGACGAAGCTACGACGCGGAATTGCTGCGCGAGTTGCCCGCGTCGGTCGATCCCTGTGGCGAACGCGGCGAGTTTCACACATTTTGCCATGCTGGGCCGATGTTCACACGGCCAATTCCCGTGCAAATAGGAGAACAATTGGAGCGAGACGGCTTCTGGTTTGCGGATGTGCAAATGCGCAGCGCCGCAACCGGCTGAGCCGATTGCGGCGTTGCGCGGACGGGCCTACTTCTTCTGCGGTTCTATCTTCTGTCCTTCTTTCAGCTCGACGGGCTTGTTTTCCAGCCATAGTCGGAGCACTTCGGTCGGCTTTTGGCTGGGCGCTAGTTGGATCACGTTCATCTCCCCCTCCTTGACCGGTTGGCCTAGGCTCAACCGAAGCCAGCCCTCATCGTTCCCAACCGTGACCGGTGCTCCAGCGCCTGGCGCGACCGTCACTGGCGTCTTGCCCTGCATTAGCGCGATGAACTGCGCGATAATATGCTGCACATCGGGCGTCGTGGTAACCGTGAGCTTGTCGCCCTCGACTTTGGTTTCCAGCACTTTCGCCTTCACCTGCGTTTTTAGGAAATCGTCCAGTGCCTTGGCGCTGGCGGGCGGCAGTGTGTAGGTGGTGCGGGTGAGACTGATGACATCTCCGCCGTCGCGCGCTTCCATCAGCCGGGCCCGGATGGTGCGACGTTCGACTGCCTCAGCAGGCGGATGGACCGGCACGGGTGCTCCGGGGGCCGGCGTGGGCTGCGGCTTGGCGGACGGCGGAGCCGCCAGTTGGACCGGGACGACCAACACCCGCGGCTTCTCTTCCTCGTACGCGCGGAGCACCTTTTTCTGCTCGGGTGTGGTCGGCTGTACGATCGGCTTTTTCTCCCAACCAGGCTTGGCCGCGCGCATGGCCTGGATTTCTTTTAAGAGAGCTTGCAGCTGAGCTTCGAGTTTTTGAAGTTTCTGGTCGGCGTCGCTGTCCTTCGCCGTCCTGTATTGCAACTGGACTTCAACGGCCTTAGGTTTCGGTTGCGGTTCGCCGGGTTTGGCCGGTTTGGCTTCGTCCGTTTTCGCCTTTTTTTCAGCTTCGCTCATCAACCGGAGAAACAGGCGAGCTCTTTCGGCTGTCTTGGCGTCTTCTGCTTTTTCGGGCTTGGCATCGGCCGGTTTGGGTTCATCGGCCTTTTGCGGGGCGTTGGCCTTCTTCGCTGCCTCGGCCAGCGCCTCAGCCGCCTTGCGCAGTTCCTCTTTTTGTTGCATCAGCTTCTCTTTCGCTTCCTTTACTTCCGCTTCCGCTGCCTTCTGTAATTCTTCCTTGAGTCTTGCCACTTTTGCTTTCAATTCTTCGGGTTTCTCCGGCTTGCTCTCGGGCTTCGGCTCATCCGACTTGGCGTTCGGAACGATTTTGAATTCGAGCTCGATCTTCGGCTTCTTCTCGGCCGGCTTCGCTTCGGTTGGCTTCGGTTTCGGGTCGTCGGCTTTGGCTTTTTCGTCCGCGGCTTTGAGAACGCCCAGCAGTTTCAATGTGAGCGACTTGGCCGCGCCATCTTCCGACTTCTCGGTGGGC
>DATGHS010000118.1:0-6159 GCA_035307785.1 Gemmataceae bacterium | reverse complement strand
GCTGGGCCGCACGGTGTATCACTTGTGGCGCAAGCAGCGTGCCTTCGACGGGCAACGCTTCTTAAAGAATGGCGACGACTGAACCACTCCGGCCCGGCCGGTGGAGCTGTACGGCGAACTGGGGCGCCTACGACGACCGCGCTGGTCGAGACTGCTCATGGGGCCATGACCCCACATTGTCTCGCTGCGGCAGAAGTCGGACCCCGCCTGGCTTGGATTGGCCTGCCGGCCGGTGACCGGAGTCGAACGAAGAGCCACGAAAAGAAGAGGAAACAGCATGAGCGAACTTCGGCCCGGCTGCAGGAGCTGCGCAGAATAACTGAGGTACACCTCACGTTAACTGGATTGGCCCTGCGGCCGGTGACCGGAGACACCCCGAACGAACCCGATTGAGTCTGACCACGATTGATCTAACCTAGATTCGATTAACGAGAGAACGACTGTGGTGGCCTGACGACCGAGTGGGGACTAACTGACGCCGACGCGGCTGCTGGCCAGGCCAATCCCAATAGTGCTCGCCGGTCTCGATTCCGGCAGCGCCGGCCTGACGGGGAAGCCGTCACCCTGCGGGGGTCGAGCGCGTCGTTTTGCTTTGCCGGCTCGTCGGCACGGAGAGGTTTCTGAGGCGTAAGTGCGAGCCGAGCAGCGCAAACTGCGGGTGCTCGCCAGACCTCGTAAGGCTGTTTGGTGCCGCTCAGTTAATGAGCGTGCAACCGCAAAGCGAACCATCCCGGCGCTGCACAGAGACAGTCAAAGACTCGAAGAGGGCTTGTTAAAAACAGACGCCGTACGTCGTTAGCCGACGGAGCGATCGTCCGCGTTGTTTTTATTCAAGTTCGGGAGGACATAAGGCGGTTATTCAACTCACCAACGAATTAAACTCGGCACTTTGGCCATTGCAGCAACTTGCAGCAGAATTCTCGGCTAACCTTGCAAAAAGCTGTAATTGAAGTAAAGTGCGTAAATCGTAAATTGGTGAGCCTGCAAGGAATTACGGTGTTTTTCGCTTGAAGCCCTGCTGCAGGGGGTTCAAGAGGTCGTGGGTTCAAATCCTGCCGGCCAGACTTGCCAGAACCCCTGTCAGCAATTGACGGCGGTTCTTTTTGTTTGGCGGGGTTTGAAGTTACGTCATTTTTATCGGCAGGTAGCGGAGCAGTCGGCGCCCGATTGGAATTGTCATCCATTGCCCGATTTTGCCCCGATTTGTACCCCTTTGGTGCAACCGTTGGTGCAACGCGACGTGGCCGTAAGTCGTTGCTCCTCGTAGTTCTTTTCCGATTCTCGTGCACCTTCCCGGTGATGGCCAAGCGGCGATTCCGGCAGCCGGTCCGGTCGGGCATTCAAACTATCACGGATCGCTACACCTACCGCGGCTTGGGCACCGGTAGGCCTTCTTTCAACCCGACGTCGTCGCGGATCATTTTGTTTTTGGCTTTGAGTTGCTCAACGATCTGCCGAAGGCGTTCTTGCTGATCCTCGGATTGGCCCAGATCGTTCGTCAAATGGTTTTGCAGCACCAGTAGATCCCGGTATTCCGTCATGAGCCGTTCGATTTGCTCGATCACTTGCTGATTTTCCTCAATCTGTTTCTTGAGCCGTGCCTTCTCTTCCGGGGTGTCGGCCGGCGTCGCGGCCCGCATTTCCTTCAGCGACGGTGTGGGGATTCCGTCGTTCATGATGATGAGAGCGCGCAACACCCTGGCATCCAGGTTTCGTCTCAAGGCATGGGCCGAGCCGTCCATCATCGCGACGTGCAGCTCGTTGGCGAACGGGCCGGCCAGCTTGGGCAGCGGTTTTTGTGGGTCGAACGGAAGGTCGGCCGGCTTGCTCCACGGAACCGGCGGACCGGCCTCGACCACGCCCAATGTGTTTGACGTGCCATCGAGAATGTCTAGTATACGGACTCGTTCAACGCCGCCGCCTGCCCCCGCGGCCGGCAAACCGCCCCCGCTCGGCCCACTCCCAGCGCCCGGCGGACCGCTGCCTCCGGCGGTATCTGCACCACCCGGCTTGCCGCCGCCGGAAGATCCCGGCAACCCAAGCCCTTCCGGAGTCCCGTTAGAGTTCGGGTCAAAATTGGCGAACTTGCCCGCGTAAGGGTACAGGGGCGTACCTGGCCCTGCAAAGGCCTGGTAATAGGTGTGGCCCGAGTCCTTGGCCTCGAAGCCGACCCGATACACGGCCGGCATCTTTGCCAGCAGCTTGAGATTGTGCTCGCTGTCCCACGGTTCATCAAGTTTGAACTGTTTGAAGAGACGGTCCTGTTCCAGGTAGGGCAACAGCAATACCCGCCAACTTAAAAGCGGCTTGCCGTCCTTGTCGCGAATGTCGGCCGGCAAGTAGCCATGGACGTCGTTGTATTGGTGTATGGCCAGCAAGATCTGCTTGAGGTTGTTGAGGCTGCGCGTGCGCTGGCTGGAGTCGGCCTTTCGATCCACCGCCGGGTCGGGCTGCGGATCGTTGGCCCCGGGCCGGGTCGGCCCTTTTCCCCCCGCGCTGTCCGGCCCTGCCCCTCCCGGCCGCTGCCCGATGGCCCAGCCGCCGCCAAACGTCACCGCGCCACAGAGGACGACAACGGCCGTCACCCATTGGATTTTCTTGACAGTCATGGCTTGAATTGCTCCTTTTGACAATGCTAGAACGGTGTCTGATACGCCTGAGACGGCGGCGCCCATGGCGAAGGCAGATGCTGCCTGCACCGTGCCGCCCACCAGCGCCGGCGTCACGGCAGAGCCGGTGTCGGCGGCACACAGGGCCGCGAGCCCTGCGGCCGGAAGGGCAAGGCCGCGGCCGACCAGTCGCCGGTGCAGCCGATCTCTGGCGCGCGCCACGCGAGTGGCAACAGTGCCGATCGGCCACCCTAACCGGCGGGCCGCATCCGCATGTGTCAGCCCTTCGAAGAAGCACAGCAACAGCGGCACGCGATACTTTTCGGGCAACCGCGCCAGTTCCTCGTGGAGCGATTGAATCAATGCAGGGTCCGATAACTCGTCCGTCACCGCGGCCGGCGTCGGAATGTGCTCAAGGGCGTGTGCCGAAACGATGGGAAGTTTGCGGCGGGCAGCCAGATGCGCCGAGATGCGGCGCGCCACGCGATAGAGCCAGCCGGCCACCGTGCCCCGCCGCCCGACCGATTGCGCCTGTTTCGCCAGGGCCAGAAACGTCGCTTGCGTTACGTCTTCGGCTGCGTGGTGGTCGAGGAGCACGGCCCGGCACACGCGCAGAACCATTCCCGCGTGCCGCCACACAAGCAGTTCAAACGCCCCTTCATCCCGCGTTCGGGCAAACCGGGCCAACAGCTCCACATCGGTCGGACCATTGGGATCGGGCCCCAATGCCACCCGCACGAAACTGGCCACACTTGGAACTCGCGGCGACGGCGTCATAGCGTCCTTCGTTGGATTCCCATCAATAAAGTGCGCCTTCACCATTCCGCACATTCAAAAATCTTGTGGCTGAGCTACCGACTGCGACCCGCCAAACGCCGGCGCCAGTAAGAAACCAAGCCGAAATTCATTGCCTATGAAATGGGACCGGAAGAGAGGCCACAAACGATCACGCTCCCGCGAATGGCACACTCCATGACCTCGCCATGCTCAAAGAGCGGTGTAGCGTACGGCCCGAAAACCATTTTGAAGCGCTCGCTCTCTGTCATGGTTCCTCTCCAAAAATGTTTTGCATGGCGAGAATTGGGTTCCGTCAGCAGCAAATTGGCAATCCAGCCTGATTCAGTATTACTCCGTATAAGTTCGCGACGACGCCAATTCTCGGATATTGCCAGCTGTTGCCAACCGGCAATTTCGACGACAAGCCGGACCCCGCCGGTACAAGTAGGTTCGGCTGCGAGCAATCTATGCTGCTGAAGTAAACAACTTTCGCAACGGCTCGCCTTCTGATAATCGGTAGGGCCGGTTGGTCTGGTCGCGGACTTCGGTGGCGGGGTCGATTCCGAAGCGCCAGAAGATGGTGGCCGCAAGATCGGCCGGGGTTGCCGGCTCGGCGGCCGGGTAGGCGCCGATACGGTCGCTGGCGCCGTAAACAGCCCCGCCTTTCACGCCTCCGCCGGCCATCAGGATGCTGTAACAGTCGGGCCAGTGATCGCGGCCGCCGCTCTTGTTAATCTTCGGCGTCCGGCCAAACTCGGCCAGCGCCACCACTAACGTCGAGTCCAACAAGCCGCGCTGCTGCAAGTCTTCGATTAACGCGGAAAACGCCTGATCGCTTGGCGGGATCAACTGCCGATGGCGGGCGAAGAGGTTTTCGTGGCTATCCCAGTTGGCCTCCTGGCCATTGGTTTGCCCATCGAAAACCGTGACGAAGTTGACGCCCCCTTCCACGAGCCGACGAGCCAGCAACAGGCTTTGCCCCAGACGGTGTCTGCCATATCGATCGCGCAGCTGCGCCGGTTCGTTGGTAAGCGAAAAGAGCCGGCGAACATCGGCGGAAGCAATTAGTTGCAGCGCCCGCTCCCGGTGGGTAGCGGCGTTGACGGCCGGACCCGGCAGCGCGGCAACGTCCAGGCGACGAAGCAGTGCAGCCCGGCTGGCCAGGTCGCTGTTGGCTTCCAAGGTGGCGATGTGAAAATCGGGACGGTTCGGATCGCCTTCTACTTGGAAGCGGTCGTAAGCGCTGCCGAGTAGGCCCGGCGATTGGCCCGGCAACTGCACCACGTTGTAGATGGTGTACGGCAAGGCGACATAGGGTAAGACGTGGGCGCGCGGCCCCAAGGCGTAGCTCACGGCTGAGCCGAGCGTGGGCAGGCCCCGCGGATCGTCGGTGAGCAATTCCTGATCGCCGCCGGCCGGCGTTCGGCCGGTGAGCGCTTCGGCCGCCGCGGAATTGTGATTGCGCATGGGGTGGTGCATGCTGCGCACCGTGGCAATCTTGTGCATGATCGTCGCGGTGCGCGGCAAATGCTCGCACACACGGATGCCCGGAACCGACGCGGCAATGGTCTTGTACGCCCCGCGCACCTCGGCCGGCGCATCCGGCTTGGGGTCAAACGTATCCAGATGGCTGGGGCCCCCGTAATAAAAGAGCAGGATGCACGAGCGAATTCCGGCCGCCGACGTTGTCAGGCTGGGGGCAGCATCCGCACGAGCGCACCAGCCAGCCATGCCAAGCCCGGCCACGCTAGCCGTTGCGAAGAATTCCCGGCGGCATGGTGTGGCACTGTTTTTCAAGGCTCACTCCCGGTATGCTTGGTTACGGTTGCCTGCCGTTAAGATAGCGTGTTAGCGGCCAAAGGCGCAATTAAAGCAAGGAAAAAGTGTCGCTGATCGCTCGGGCGCTGTAAGAAGCATCCACAAAAACGATTCTCCCGCTTTCTAAAACTGCCGCTCGGCCTTTTTTCGAGCTGGCCAGCGGAATGGAAATGGGCTACTTTACTGTTGCCTGCCTCCCACCGATGAGATGGTCTCCATGACCCGGCCTCTCCTGCCCATGAATCACTACGGTCAGCATTGTGCAATCTCGCAAGGCAATCCGCTGCTTCCGGCCAGCCACGACTTGCTTCGAGTAGGCTCACGCCGATGGTTCTTGCGAACCGGATTGGCCGGGATTGCCGGCCTGACCCTGGCCGACATGCTGCGCGCGCGGGAAATTGCTTCCAATCCGGTAAGTAAGCATAGCGACCCGCGGTCGGTGATTCTGTTTTGGCTATCCGGCGGTCCCAGCCACATCGACACCTGGGACCCCAAGCCCTATACGCCGGCCGAAATTCGCGGCCCCTACCGCACCATTCCCACCAGCGTGCCCGGAATCCGCTTTTGCGAGCACCTGCCGTTACAAGCCCGGCTGATGCACAAGCTGACCGTGATTCGCTCGGTGGATTGTTCCGCCAGCAATCATACGCCCATCACCATGCAAGCCGGCAACGCCCTGGCCCGCCGCACCGATGACGGGAAGGACGGCGGCGGCTACCCGTCGATGGGCTCTGTGGCAGCCAAGTTCCGCGGCCCCAATGCCGCGTCGATGCCGGCCTTCATTGGCCTGGCCGATTCGTGGAAGGCCGACGTGTGGGGCGCGGGGCACATGGGCAGCGCCTTCGAGCCGGTGAAAGGCAACGAACTACCGGGCCGGTTGGCCATGCCGGCCGGACTGGATGTGCCGCGCTTGCAGGAGCGGGTGGAACTGGGCCGGCATTTCGATCGGTTGGAG
>DATGHS010000117.1:0-18558 GCA_035307785.1 Gemmataceae bacterium | reverse complement strand
CGGCAACTCGAGCGCCGGCTCGAAACAACGCTGAAGGAAACTTACTTGCCCATTCCCGGTGACATCGCGGTGGCACTGGCCCGCGAGCGGATGCAGATCGTGGAACTGCGCGGCGAAGTGGTGCAAGTGGCGCACTGGCTGGAAGAGCGCCAGCAGGCCGCTAACATTAAGGGAATGTACGGTTCGTGAGCTGGCCGTCTACGGCTTGGCAGGAACTCTCATGGCCAACGGAAAATGGATTTCTGGCTTGATCCCCGGAATGCCGGTAGAGGATGCCGCGCGCAAGGCGCTCGAAAAGCGCCTGGAAGTAGTCTGCGAATACCTGCCATTGGCCGTGCAGGCGCCGCATGAAGATATCGAACACGTGCATCAGCTTCGGGTCGGCACCCGGCGGGCCGATGCAGCCCTCAAGATTTTTGGCGATTGCCTGCCGCGCAAGAACTTCCAGAGCTTAAAGAAGCAGTTGAAGCGCGTGCGGAAAGCGGCCGGGGAGGCCCGCGATTGGGACGTGTTTCTGCTGGGCCTCTCCGAATGGTCGCAGAAGCGTCCGCCGGCCGATTCGCCGGGGCTCGACTTTTTGCGTGGCCACGCCTTCACACAACGGCAATTGGCCCAGCAAAACCTGCGCGACGTCGGGGCCAAGCCGTTAGACAACTCGGAAGTCTTGAACGCCATCCAGGCGCCAACGGTTCCCAATGCGCCGCGCGAACTTGGCCCGCTTGCGCTGAACGTTCTGGCGGACTTGATGGACGGCCTCGATCGCGGAATCGCGGCCGACACTGGCGACTACAACCACTTGCACCAGATTCGCATTAGCGGCAAAAAGCTCCGCTACGCGATGGAAATATTCGCCGACTGCTTCACGCCGCCGTTCCGTGAGAAGATGTACCCTGCCATTGAGGCAATGCAGGAATTGCTGGGCAATGCCAACGACAGCCACGTTGCCCAGGAGCGGCTGTCTGACCTCCGCAACCCGCTCAAGCTCACTTGTCCGGATGATTGGTCGCGATTGCGGCCCGGCATCGAGCGGCTGCTACAATCGCATCGCCAGCGTCTCACGGCCGAGCGACAGCGCTTTCGCCGCTGGTGCCAGACCTGGCGGAAGACGCGCCAGCCGCTGGCCGGCCTCCTCGTTCCAAACGCGCAACCCGCCGCGGAGTCTGCATGAAGTCTGCTTCCAGCCCGCGAACTATTGAATGGATTGGCGGCATCAACGGCTTCGTCCGCCTGATCGACCAGACCCTGCTGCCGACAGAACTTGTTTACCGCGATTGCCGCACAGTGGAGGAAGTGTGGGAAGCGATCAAGGTGCTGCGCGTGCGCGGCGCCCCCGCCATCGGCGTGGCCGCCGCCATGGGGGTAGTTGTCGGTCTTGAGCCCGCAGCGCAAGCAAGGGACAAACAATCCTTCCTTCTCCGCTTGAAACAAGTCACCCAATATCTGGCGACCAGCCGGCCGACTGCGGTAAATCTGTTTTGGGCACTGGATCGGATGGAGCACGCAGCCCGCGGGCACGCCGAGCCGTTTGATTCGACAAGGATGCGACAGGATCTGCTGGACGAAGCGCTCGCCATCGAAGCCGAAGATCGTCAGATGTGCCGCGACATTGGCCGGCATGGTGCGGAAATCGTCCCCAATGGCGGCGGCGTACTCACGCATTGCAATGCGGGCGGCCTGGCAACGGCCGACTATGGCACCGCCCTCGCCGTGCTGTATTCCGCCGCCGAGCAAGGCAAGCGCTTTGCTGTCTATGCCGATGAAACCCGCCCGCTGCTTCAGGGCGCTCGTCTTACCGCCTGGGAACTGCACCAGCGCGGCCTGGATGTCACGCTCATCTGCGACAATATGGCTGCGCAAGTCATGAAAGAAGGCAAGATCGGCATGGTCGTGGTGGGGGCCGACCGCATTGCGGCCAACGGCGACACGGCGAACAAGATCGGCACCTATGGCGTGGCCCTGCTAGCAAAGGCTCACGGCATTCCGTTCTACGTGGCCGCCCCGTCCAGCACCTTCGACCTAAGCCTGGCCAACGGCAACGCCATCCCCATCGAGCAGCGCGACCCCGCCGAGGTCACCCGCGGCTTCGGCAAGCTAACGGCGCCGGACGGGATCAAGGTCTACAACCCGGCCTTCGATGTGACGCCGGCGGAGCTGATTACGGGGCTGATTACGGAGAGAGGAATCATTCGGCCGGTCACGGAGGAGCGAATACGAGCCCAGATTGCCGCTTGCGGCTTTGCGCTCCGTTAGCCGCCCAATTGGTGTGTCTATGGAATTAGGACCAATGCGAGGTGGTAGGGCATGAGGATTTTCAAATATCGCGCGATCAGCCTCGTTGATTTGGCCGTTACGTGCCTTGCTTGTTCCGCCTATTCCATCGCGTTGTCTTCAACGGCGATCGGAGGGTTCTGGACCGGTCCCGACTTCGACCACCCACCCATGTCCGGATTGAACTGCCTGCTATCCGGGTGGTTTCATTTTCCAATCGGCTGGCTAGCCAATCCGGTCATGTTCGCCGCCATTGTCCTCCTGCTAACCCGATGTCGCAGTGCAGCGTTCCTCTCGGCAACTGGGGCGATCGGTTTGGCGTTGCTTTGGACCTATGATTTTTGCCGCCAGTTCCCACCTAAACTTCTCATGGCCGGCTACCACTGGTGGATACTGAGCATGCAGGTGATCGTGGTAGGAAGTCTCTGTTCCCTGGCCTTCCATTACCGAGAAACGTGGCGATCTTTGAGAGCGCTGTGGCGGAAACGCCAAGAACCCGCCCCGAACGTGCAGGAGTGAGGTACGCTAGGTCGGGATATAGAGATCCACCAGCAACGGCACTGCATTCCTGGTGGGTCTCGAAGACTCGACCTACTTAACAATTGATACGGGCCGTGGTCCAGCTGACCCGCGCCAAGCCGCAATCGGCGGCGCGGCCTTCTCATTCGCAGGAAGCGCCCGCTTGGCGCTTTGCCACTTTCGAGAAGAATTCGCGCAATTTCCTGCCATTACGGCACATTCCGCGATTGGCATTTGCTTTGCTTTTGCTATCACAACCGAGTATTCAGTTTGAACTCGCGGCAACTAATGACCGTTTGTTGACGACGCTGCTTGTGAGTCTTAAAACCTTGTTCATTGCGCCGCGTTCCCGACTCGAACCCCCGGCAGGAAAAAGCGTATGTCGGAAGTTGCCAAGAGCGCCGAGAAGCCCGCTGAGCCACCCAAACCAGTGCCGGCCGTTGCCAAGCCGCCGATGCCCGCCAAGCCCGCTCCGGCCAAAGCGGGCGCGACGAGGCGCGGATTCCTCTATGTTATGTTCTGCACCTGGCTCGGCCTCGCCTGGACCACGCTGGCCGCTGCCTTGGCGGGCATGACCTTCGGTACGCTGCGCTTCATGTTTCCTAATGTGCTCTCGGAGCCGCCGAGCAAGGTGAACGTGGGCCTGCCAGATAACTTCGAAGAAGGCAAAGTAACCGACCGCTTCAAAGACAAAAACATGTGGGTGATTCGCTACCAGGGCAAGATCTACGCCCTGAGCACCACCTGCACGCACCTGGGCTGCACACCGAACTGGCTGGAAGAGGCGAAGAAGTTCAAGTGCCCCTGCCACGGCAGCGGCTTCTACATCACCGGCGTGAACTTCGAAGGCCCGGCCCCGCGGCCGCTCGAACGCTGGGCCGTCAGCATCGACGCCGCCACCGGCAACATCATTGTGGACAAGAGCAAGAAGTTTCAAAAAGAACTGGGCCAGTGGGATAATCCAGACTCGTATATTCCAGTGTGACCCATGGGCCAGGAGAGAAAAATTCGAAATCCGAAAACCGAAATTCGAAACAAATTCAAAATCCGAAATCAGAAATTCAAAACAATGTCGTAGTTTCGGATTTTGGATTTTGGATTTCGTGCTTGTTTCGAATTTCGATATTCGGATTTCGAATTTGAACGCGAGAGAACAGAAATAGGAACCAAGGAAAAGCATCATGTCGCTCGGCGACCATATTCGCAATTCGCAGATTTGGAAAAGCATCTTCCGCCACCCGGCCCCGCGCGATCGGCGTAATCGCGTGGTGGTGATGCTCACGAACGTGTTCCTGCACTTGCACCCCGTGTCGATCCGCAAAAGCGGCATCGCACTTAGCTACACCTGGTGTATGGGCGGGCTCACGTTCTTCCTGTTCCTGGTGGAAACCGTCACCGGCGTATTGTTGATGTTCTACTATCGGCCCACGTTGGAACACGCTTACAACGACATCTTGCAGCTGCGCGACGTGACTACCCTCGGCGTGCTTCGCGAAATGCACCGCTGGGGCGCCCACGCCATGGTAATCACGATATGGCTGCACATGTACCGTGTGTTCCTCACGGGAAGCTACAAGCCGCCGCGGGAATTCAACTGGTCTGTCGGTGTAATACTGCTGGTGTTAACGCTGCTTCTGAGCTTCACCGGCTACCTATTGCCGTGGGATCAGCTTGCAATCTGGGCGATCACGGTGGGCAGCAACATGGCTCGCGCCACGCCGATTGTAGGCTACGAAGGACCCATTGCGCCGTTATTACAGGTGGGCGGGGTGCCACTCATACATTCAGGCTCCGATGCGCGCTTTTTATTGCTCGGCGGCCGGTTTGTCAGCGGCGATACGTTGTTGCGCTTCTACGTGCTGCACTGCGTGGCCATTCCGCTGGTGGTCGCGGTGCTCATTGCCGTGCACTTTTGGCGCGTGCGCAAGGATGGCGGCATTAGCGGGGCTCTGTGATTTTGGCTGGAAGTTGTGGCCACAGGCTTTAGCCTGCAGATGCCGCCGCAGGCTTAGGCCTGCGACAACGGCGGGAGAGTTTGGAAATGCATTCGATGACACCAGGATTTCAGCTCGGTCTGGCCGGCTTCTTCTTGATATGCGCGTGTTTGAATTTCGGCTTTGCCAACTTCTATAAGAATGAGCGCCGGCAAAAGAACGCCTGGGGCATTGTCGGCTTCATCTTCCTGCTGCACGCCCTGCTCTTCCTGATGACAGGTTCGTTCGCGCCGCGGAGCGCGCCAGTGCTGCCGGAAGCAATTGTCCAGACTTCCACCAAAATCCTGAATTACATCTGGGGCCCGATTATTTACTTCGTTGGCTCCACGATTGCCTTTATCTGCGTGCTGCAATGGCGCAAGACAATCACCAGCCCGCCGGTCGCCATTGGCCTCATGAATGCGTTCCTGCTGCTTTCCGGCTGGGCCATGACCAATGAAGATTTCCGCAGCATTATCACGAAGGAAGATAACGTCCCCATCGTGATGCTGATCTTTAGCGTAGGCTTCTTTAGCTGGCTCGGCCTGCGGCGGGCCGTCATCAACGACGAACTCATTGCAGCGAATAAGCCGGTGCTGGAAAAGGACGACGAGAAAGTCTTGGTCTGGCCGGACCTCGTGTACACAGAATTGATCTGCATGGTGATCGCCACCGCCGCATTGATTGTCTGGTCGGTACTGCTAAAGGCCCCTCTTGAACAGCCTGCGACCGCCGCGAAAGCCCCGAATCCGTCGAAGGCCCCGTGGTACTTTCTGGGCTTGCAGGAAATGCTGGTGTATTTCGATCCATGGATGGCCGGCGTGGTGCTGCCGACGATGATTATCGTGGGCCTCATGGCCATTCCCTACATCGATTACAACACCAAGGGCAATGGCTATTACACCTATGCCCAGCGCAAGTTTGCCATGGCCACGTTCCTCTACGGCTTCGTGGTGCTGTGGGTGGTGCTCATCGTGCTCGGCACATTCTTACGCGGTCCCAACTGGAACTTCTTCGGCCCGTTCGAGTTTTGGGATTCGCACAAAGTTGTGCCGCTGAATAACATCAACCTATCCGAAATGTTCTGGCTCAACGTGATGGGCGACCCGACCAAACTTCAGACTGGTGGTCCGTGGGGCTCGCGCTTGCTGCGCGAGCTTCCCGGCATCGTGCTGGTGCTGCTGTACCTGTTCGCGACACCACCGCTCTTGGCGAAGACGATCATGCGGAAGTTCTTCATCAAAATGGGCTTTGCTCGCTTCTTTATGCTGGTCACGCTGCTGCAATTCATGGCCGCGCTGCCCACGAAGATGTTTTTGCGCTGGGCCTTCAACCTGAAATACATCGTGTATTTGCCGGAAGTCTTCTTCAATATTTAGCCACGATTGGCCGCTTGCGGCTTAGCAAGGATTCCCAATGGCTGCCACCGATAGCACTTATCGCAATACCAAGACGCTGCACATCGTCTTTGCGGTTTCGAGCATTCTCACGCTGCTCGTGACCATCGCGATGTTCTCGGATGATTATTTCCGCGAATGGAAGGTCGAGCAGCGGCTGTTCCGCACAGTCGAAGAAGAGATGGCCATTCGCAACCTTCTGTCGAAGACGCCGTCAAAGGAAAAGCAGAATGAGATCATGCAAATCGAGGAAGAACTGAAAGCTCTCAACAGCGTGAGTGCTCAGGCAAAGGCACGCATTGAAGCCAGCATGGGCGATCTCCTGTCGGTCAAGCTGAAGAAGGAAAACGAAAAGGCCGATGTGAAGGCGAAGTACGACTCGGTGATGAGCTTTTACAACAAGGCGGTGGACCAATTCGGACCGCAATCCAATCAGGCGGTGAATTACAAGTCCGAACTCCAACAGATCAAGCAAAGCCTAGACAAAGTCAGCGACGAAGTGGACGCGAATCAGCAGCGATATGATTCGGAATTTGCGAAGCCTTTAACCGACAGTGAACTCGCCGCCCTGCCCGCCGGCACCCAAACAATTCTCCGCCAGCGCGCGCAATCGGAAGGCACCGCTCAGCCGTCTTTTACCGATTTGAAGGACTACCTCGACGAAACCCAGAAACGCAACAAGGAGTTGACCGCCGAATTCGACCGCTTCGTCAAGCTGGCTTCGCAAAAGCGCTGGACCGGGGCCGACACGTTCCGGACCCTGCCGGTCATCGACGCCTTCGCCTCGCCGGTGAAGATTCAGCAGACTGTGCTCGACGAATTGCCCATCGATTACAATTTCAAGTACGTTACACGTTACGACCGCTGCACTACCTGCCATCTCGGCATTACCCAGTCGGGCTTCGGCAAAGCGGCTCTGCGCAAGCTGAACGACGATCCGGGGCAGGATCGCGAACTGACCGACCAGTTCCTTGTGGCCTCGAAGATTCTCAAAGACCGCAAGAAGCTTGGCGGTATGACCGACTTGCCGGACCCGGAGCGGCTACGGCCGACGCGGATTTCGGCCGATCAACTTACTGCCGGCCGCGTGACCGAGTTCTGCAACCACCCGCGGCTCGATCTCTTCGTAGATGAAAACAGCCCGCACCCCAGCGAGAAATTCGGCTGCACCATTTGCCACGCCGGCCAGGGCAGCGCTACTGCCTTCTTCGAAGCCTCGCACTCACCAAACAATTCCACGTCGATGGAGCGCTGGGAAGAGGTGTACGGCTGGAAGTCGAATCACTTCTGGGATTACCCGATGCTTTCGCATCGGTTCGTCGAATCAAGCTGCTTGAAGTGTCATCACCAGGTAACCGACCTCGTTCGCGAAGGGGTACGGCAGGAAGCGCCCAAGCTGCTGAAGGGCTATAACCTCGTTCGCGAACTCGGCTGTTTCGGCTGCCATGAAATCTCCGGCTTGAAGTCGGGCCGCCGCATTGGCCCCGACATGCGTCTCGAACCCGATCCGCCGCTAGAAATGCTCTCGCCGGCCGAGCGCGTGAAGGCACAGTCCGATCCACTCAACCCGCCCGGCACCATGCGCAAGGTCGGCCCGAGTTTGTTCCGCCTGGCCGAGAAGACCACCGAAAGCTGGGTTCGGCCGTGGATCAAGGCGCCGCGCGACTTCCGGCCTGACACCAAGATGCCGCATTTCTATATGCAGGTGAACAACTTGCCGGAGAATCTGCCCGATAGCCAGAAGAAGTTCCCCGACACCGAAATCGCGTCGATTGCGCATTATCTGATCGCGAAGAGCCAGGCGAATGTGAATGAACTCAAGAAATGGCACTCGGAGCCGGTTGATGCCGGCAACAAGGACCTACAGCAACTGGCCAACCTGAATGCGAGCCTGACGAAGTGCGAACAGCGGTTGGCGGAACTGCAGGCTAAGAAGGCGAAGATCGAGTCGGAGATGAAGGAATTAGCCGCATTGCCAGGCGATGTGGACAACGTGAGGAAACAAATTGCTGCACTGCAACTGAACATCAATCACCGCAAGGAAATGTTGGCGCAGGCGCCGCCGGTAGCCATGAGCCAGTTGCCGGCGAAAGCGCCGGATGAAAAGCGCGGCCGCATGCTGTTCGGTGAGCGCGGCTGCATGGCATGCCACGTGCACCAGGGCACTGAAAGGCCCGGCCAAGCGGTGGACGGCAAGAAGGTGCCGGAGCTGATCGGCGAAGCCACGTTCGGCCCGAACCTCAGCCGCGTGGCCGCCAAGCTCATGCCAGAAGGCCGCGCGGCAGAAGACGCCCGCAAGTGGCTGGTGCAATGGCTGCTGAACCCGTCGCACCACAATCCGCGCACCCTGATGCCGAACGTCCAGCTACAGCCCGAAGATGCCAACGACATCGCTGCCTGGCTGCTGGCCCAAAAGGCCACCGACTGGACACCGGTGGCGGTGGCGGAGCCGGAGACCGAAACGCTGTTGCAAATGGCCAAGATGCATCTGGAAAAGCTGGTCCCGCGCAGCCGGGCCGAGCAGATTCTCAAATCGGGCCTGAGCGATAAGGACGCGCAGGAAATGAAGCTTGGCGCCGAGGCCGACGAGCGCGAACTTCAAGTGGACGAAAAAGACTTGGGCAAGCCGCTCAGCAGCGACAAGTTGATGATGTACGTGGGCAAGAAAGGAATCGGCTACCAGGGTTGCTTCGGCTGCCACAGCATTCCGGGCTTCCAGACCGCCAAACAAATTGGCACCGCGCTCAACGATTGGGGCAAGAAGGATGCTGAGCGGCTGGCATTCGAGGATTCAGACAACTTTGTGAAGTCGCACTTCAACATCGTGAAGGATCGCGACGACGCGAAAGATCCATCGCAGCCGGCCAAGGATTGGCACAAGTCGGCCGACGGCAAGCGGCCGTACGAAAAGTTCTTCGCCGACATGCTCGACCACCATCACCAGAGGCGCGAAGGCTTCCTGCACCTGAAGCTGATGGAGCCGCGCAGTTACGACTTCAACCGGATCAAGAGTTGGGACGAACGCCTCCGCATGCCGCAGTTCTCCTTTGCCCGCTCCCGGCCGAAAGCCGGCGAATCGGCCGAGGAATTCGAGCGACGCGCTTCGTACGAGGAAGCGGAAGTTCGCGAAGCGGTGATGACGTTTGTCCTGGGTCTTGTAGCAGAGCCAGTGCCATCGAAGTATGTGTACAATCCGGCCCCGGATCGTCTGAATGAAGTAAAAGGCCAGCAGGTCATCGACAAATTCAACTGTGCCGGCTGCCACGTGATCCGGCCTGGTGCGGTCGATTTCAAACCGTTCGATTTCAAGTCGCTCAACGACAACCCGGAAGTCTTCAAATCGCCGGCCGATTACAAGGGCGACGACGTGGGCGATTCGCGCATGGGCCTCATTCGGAATCACCTGTCGTGGGCTGGCCTGCCGCAACCGAAGCCGGACCGGCAAACCGTCCACGGCGTGCCGCCGGTCATCGATTACAAGCAATTGGAAGATGATCCCGATTCGGCGGACAAGACCAAGACCCAAGTCTGGCTGATGGACGCCTTCCAATTTGGCTCCAACGGCAACGCGCGCGACTTGCAAGCCTCGGGCGTGATCTCCATTCCGAATGAGAACGTCTTGCACAATTCGCCGGAACTCGGCGGCGCGTTCATGACGTTGCTTTCTAAGTACCTTCAGAAGAAAGATCCGGCGGTGTACGGCACCGGTAAGGTCAATTACTCAGTCGGGGCCGGACCGCCCACGCTCATTCACGAGGGCGAGCGCGTGCAGCCCGACTGGCTCTATCGTTTCTTGCTGAACCCGATGAAAATCCGCGAACTCACGGTCTTGCGCATGCCGAAGTTTAACATGAGCGAAGACGATGCCCAGGCGCTCGTCAATTACTTCACCTCCGTGGACAAGGTGCACAATTTCGGCATCGGCCTCACCTATCCTTATGTGGGCATTCCGCAGCGCGAGCCGACCTATCTGCGGCAGCGCACGGCGGAATACATCGCTCGGCTCAAGGCCACGCCGGTTCCCAAGGACGTGAAAGAAACCGGCAACGTGAACCTGAACCCCGACGGCAAGTTCAAGAACGCCTACGAACAGCGGCTGGCCAGCCTGCAAAAGTACTTTGACGCTCAATTCCAAAAGGAACTCGACGCCATCAAGGAGAAGAAGAAGCAGGCCGACGACCAGTTGCAAAAAGCCGAGAAGGAAAAGAACCAGGCCGAATCGGACCTTGCCAAGAAGGCCAAAGAGGATGCCGAGAAAGAAGAGAAGGAATGGAATGCCAACGGCCAGGCGAAGTTAAAGGACAAGTGGGAACATGAAGAGGCGTATGTGGCTGACGCGCACCGGCTGGTGGTCAACGGCAACCTGTGCCTCACCTGCCACAAGGTCGGCGGCGTGGAGCCCAAGGAATACAAAGGACCCACGCTCGACGGCTTCTTTGATCGTGGCCGGCCCGACTGGACCCAGCGCTGGGTGACCAATCCGAAGCGCTTCCTGCATTACGAGTCGATCATGCCGATCAACTTCAAGGCGTCGGCCCGCGAGAATCAGGATGCCTTCATCGGCAACTCGGAAGATCAGATTCAGGCCGTGGCCGATTTCCTGATGCTGTACGGCCAGGTGAAGGATTGGTCGATCCTGAAGGGCCGTGAGCCCTTGGGGCTTGGCGCTCCGCCGGCTGCTGCTTCCGCGCCAGCGGCAGAGAACAAAAAATGACGAAGCCAGACTCAGGCCGACTTGGCGAGGGGATTTTTGAGACCGGTTGCGTCATTTCACAAAATGAGTACCCCCATGAAATGACGTGACGATTTGTGAAATGAAACGACAAAAAGTGAAATGAAACGACTAAATGAAACGACGGATGAACGTTTGTATCGCATACTTGATAAGTGAAGTTTGGAATGAAACGTACCAAACTAAATCGGCAGGTTAGCCCGAAGCGCCAGCGAGGATACCAGATAGCGCCCTTGCTAGCGCTTCGGGCTAACGGCCTCCCCTACATACTGGCGTTGAGCGCCTTCTTGGCTTTTTGCGGAGGAGCCTTTGCACAGGGCTGGGGCAACATCAAGGGCAAAGTTGAGTGGACGCCGGCGGCGATTCCGGCCCCAAGGAATTTGGTCGCGAATGAGCCCCCAGCCAATATCCCTCCATGTATTAAGGGCGGCGTGCTCCTCAGCGATGAATTCAAGATTGACAAAAAAACGAAAGGCGTTGCCAACGTAATGGTCTGGATCGCTTCCATTCAAGACAGTGACCGGTCGATCAAAAAGCCCGCCGAGATACCGATTCATCCCGATCTAAAGGCTGTCCCAAAAAATAACGCCGTCATTGATCAGCCGTGCTGTTTGTTCGAGCCTCGCGTGATTATGTTCCGCGAGGGCCAGACATTGGAAGTGCGCAATTCGGCAGGGTTCGCGCACTCGTTCTCGTTCAGCGGCGACTCCGAGCGCAACGGCTCCAAGAATTCAACGATACCGCCAGGTGGGAAAGCGACGTACGAACTGAAGGCGCAGAAAGATGTGATTCCGATTAGTTGTACGCTCCATCGATGGATGGAAGGTCGCATCATCGTCTTGAACCATCCCTACTTTGCGTTGACGAAGGAAGACGGGACTTTCGAGATCAAAAACGCGCCGGCCGGCAATTTCCTACTGTACGTGAAACATGAAAAGAACGGTTGGCTGCACAGACCCGACGATCCAAAGAGGCCGAGCAAGGGCCAGACGATCGCAATCAAAGCCGGTCAAACATTGGACCTCGGCAGAATTGAAATGAAGTGATAAACTGAACATTTGTTACGGGAATTCCTTCCAAGAATGGAACTAACGACAAGCTCAATCGGAGTTTCAATATGCGACGTTTCTATCTGGTATTAGCTCTCGCAAGCGTTTCGGCCTTTGCTCTGGCCAGTTCAGCTTTCGCTGAAGACTGGGGCAACATTAAAGGCCAAGTGGTTTGGGGCCACGGGACGAATGTTCCCGAAGCAAAAAAAATCGATGTGAATAAAGACCAGCAACATTGCTTGTCGAAAGGCCCAATCTTTAGCGACGCCTATGTCATCGACAAGGCCACCGGCGGCGTGGCCAATGTGATGGTTTGGCTTGCGCCCGTAGACAAAGGTGCCAAGATCCCGATCCATCCCGATCTGAAGGCGGTTCCGAAAGAAAAGAAAGTCATCGATCAGCCGTGCTGCATGTTCGTGCCGCGCGTCACCATGATGCGCGAAGGGCAAGCGCTTGAAATCAAAAATAGCGCTCCGGTACCGCACAATTCCCGACTCACGGGCGGCGCGCTGAACGGCACCAAGAACCCCAACATTCCGCCGGGTGGTTCAGTGGATTTCGATCCAGCGAAGGGCACCGGATTGAAAGCCGAGCCGCGGCCTTTGCTGTTGCAGTGCGACATTCACGGCTGGATGGGTGGCCGCGTAGCCGTGTTTGACCACCCCTACTTCGCGCTCACCGGCAAAGACGGAACATTCGAGATCAAGAACGCGCCGGCCGGGAAATACAAGATTTACATCCAGCACGAGAAGTCCGGTTGGCTTCACACCGGCAATACGAGCGCGGGCCAGGTCATTAATACTCCCGCCGGCAAGACGCTCGACCTGGGCAAATTTGAAGTCAAGAGTATCGAAGACTAGTTTGTAGTTCCGCCTTCAGGCGGAACACGGGTCGCGTTCCGCCTGAAGGCGGAACTACAAACGGAAAGTATCCATGGAGCGCCACCGTCTTATTCTCTGGGCTATCCCAGTGCTTGGCCTGATCGCACTCGTCGGCTGCACCGCGAGTTCCGACACGAGCGATGTGCTGTTTCCGCCGTCGAACGGCAGCGACACGCCCACTTTGACGCCTATCCAAAGCGACGGTTTAGCCACAATTAAAGGCACCGTGACCTTTGACGGCGACCCGCCGGCCATGCCGATTGTGACCGGTGTGGATGTACACAAGGACAAAGCTTATTGCTGTAGCGAAATGACCGGCTGTCCGCACGAGCAAACCTGGGTGGTCGACGCCGCTACCAAGGGCGTGGCCAACGTGGTCGTTTGGGTCGATTGCCCGAGGGGTAAGTATTTCCCAATGGAGGCATTTTTCAAACAAAACGCTAAGAAGATCTGGAGAGAAAAAGTCATCATTGATCAGCCATATTGCATGTTTGATCCCCATGTGGATTTCATTTTTCCACAGTATTTTGACGGGCAAAACATGCAAGCAACTGGCCAATCTTTTGTCATCAGAAACAGCGCCAAGATCCCACACAACATCAACATGGCCAGTCGCAACAGCATTCTTCAGCCGGGCTCCGAGACCCCTTTTGACTTGAAAGCGAAAGCGGATATGACCTCCTTCCCAATGGGCTGCGACATCCACGGCTGGATGAAAAGCTACGTGCTGTCCTTCGACCATCCCTACGTGGCGAAAACGAACGAGAAGGGTCAATTTGAAATTTCGAACGTACCGGCCGGCGCGGATCTCACGTTAAAAGCATGGCAGGAAGATCTGCGGCAAAAGATTCCCGCCGTGAACGGCGCCGCTGGAAAGCCTATCAAGCTGAAAGCCGGGCAAACGGAAGAGTTCAATTTCCAGGTCAACAAATAGTGTTTGTAGTTCCGTCATCAGGCAGAATGGGGCCTCTGCCTAAAGGCAGAACTACAAGCAAATCACGATACCGCGCCCGCCACCGCCAGCGTGCGCTTCTCTTTGCGCCGCACCAAGCTCGCGGCCACGAAGTCCCGGAAGAGCGGGTGCGGGTCGGTCGGCTTTGATTTGAATTCGGGGTGGCACTGCACCGCCACGAACCAAGGATGGCGTGGGATCTCAATCACTTCCACCAAACCACCGTCCGGGCTCGTGCCCGTGATCTTGAGGCCAAATTCGGCCAGGCGATCCCGATATTCGTTGTTGAATTCAAAGCGATGCCGATGCCGTTCCGAGACGCGCGGCTGCCCATAGGCTTTCGCGGCCTTGGTACCGGGTGTCAACAAACATTCGTAAGCCCCTAGCCGCATCGTGCCGCCTAGCTGCGTGACATTTCGCTGCTCATCCAGCAAGCAAACCACCGGGTGCGGCGTCGTTTTGTTGAATTCGGTGGAATTGGCTTCTGCCAGACCTGCTACATTGCGGGCAAATTCAATTACCGCGCATTGCAAGCCAAGGCAAATGCCGAAGAATGGCACGCCGCTCTCGCGGGCAAAGCGAATCGCCTCGATCTTCCCGGCCACGCCGCGCTTATCGAACCCACCGGGAACGAGGATGCCATCGACGTTCCCCAGCACACGGTCTGCCCCTTCGCGTTCGACCTGCTCCGCCTCTACTCGGCGAACATTCACCCGGGCGTTCGCGGCGATACCGGCATGGGCGATCGACTCGTACACCGATTTGTAAGCATCGTGGTGCTTGACGTATTTGCCCACCACGGCAATCGTCACCTCCGAAGCCGGATGGCGAATGCGCTCTAGCAACTCTTTCCAGTCCTCCATGTCGAGCGGCTTCACGTTTTTCAGATTCAGCTTCTCGAGAATGAGTTCGTCGAGCTTATTGGCGCTTAAGCTTAGCGGTACTTCGTACACACTTAGTTCCTTGTCGCGCTCCTCAATCACCGCCCTCACCTCCACGTTGCAAAACTGCGCAATTTTTTCGCAATCGTCCAGCGGCAATTCTTTTTCTGTGCGGCAAATCAGAATGTCGGGTTGAATACCGATCTTGCGCAGCTCGCCGACGCTGTGCTGCGTCGGCTTCGTTTTCAATTCCCCGGCCGCTTTCAAGTACGGCACCAGCGTGAGGTGAATGTATAGGCAGTTGGCCTTGCCGACGTCGAGTGCAAACTGGCGGATGGCTTCAAAAAACGGCATGCCTTCAATGTCGCCCACTGTGCCGCCAATTTCCGTGATTACTACGTCGACGTCGTCGCTGGCGAGCTTGTGAATCGCGGCTTTAATTTCATTTGTGATGTGGGGAATGACCTGAACCGTCTTGCCCTTGTAGTCGCCGTTACGCTCCTTCTCGATGACCGACAAGTAGATACGGCCGGTGGTGTAGTTGCAATCGCGATTCAGGGGGGCATGGGTGAAGCGTTCGTAGTGGCCCAGGTCAAGATCGGTTTCGGCCCCATCGTCCAAGACATATACTTCGCCATGCTGATAAGGGCTCATCGTTCCTGGATCGACGTTGATATAGGGATCGAATTTTTGCAGCCGTACACGTTGGCCGCGCCGCTCGAGGAGCAGGCCGATGGAAGCGCTTGTGAGGCCTTTTCCCAAAGAACTCACGACGCCCCCGGTAACGAAAATATGCTTGGGCATTCCCTTCTCTCCGCGCCAAAAACGACGAAAGCCCACGGGGGCTTTGGTCCCGTGGGCTTGATTCATTTGCCCTTCATCATCCTAGCGACTACGGCAATTTTTGCCAACCGGGGAGCCGCGTCAAGCTCAAGCTGCCGCCGTCATGCGCTGCCGGCGGTAACGGCGAACGAACGATTCATAGTCATGCAGCGAATCAACCCCGGCGTTAGCCTCCGAAAGCAGGCCCACGCGGATTCGCTGCCCAAGTGAAAGCACGCGCAGCTGTTCCAGCTTTTCGGAAAGCTCCAGCGGGCCGGGCGGCGTAGCCGCCAGCTGAAGAAGGAACTCTCTGTGGTAGGCATAGACACCAACGTGTTGCAGATATGGAGCTGACGGATCGGAAAAATCGGGTTGGCCATCGCGGCAATGCGGGATCGGCGAGCGGCTGAAATAAAGCGCCCGGCCAGAGTCGTCGCAGACCACTTTTACGCAATTCGGATCGAGCCACTGGTCGCAATTGGCGATTGGTGTGGCGAGCGTGGCCATTGGAGCTTCGGAATCGCGTTCCAGAAGTTCCACCACCAGATCGAGGGCTTCCGGTTCGATTTCGGGCTCATCACCCTGAAGATTAACGATTACATCCACTTCTAAATCGCGCGCCACTTCAGCCACGCGATCCGTTCCCGAAACATGATCGTCGCGAGTCAGAACCACGTCGCCGCCGAAGCTCTGCACTGCAGCGACGATGCGCGGATCATCAGTAGCCACGAGTACCAAGCGCGAGCGCCGAGATTGACAGGCTCGCTCATAAACGTGCTGGATTAGATATTTTCCTGTAGAACGAAGGAGCGGTTTGGCTCTCAACCGCGTCGAAGCATAGCGGGCCGGAATAACAATGGCAGAACGCATTGACGACCTCCGTGTCGTGCCGTGATGTCAAAGACGCGCTGATATCATTAGACAAAACGGCGATAAGCTAGGCAAGATCGAACGGCAGCTCATCAGCTGAAAATCTTTTTCGCGCCGGCCTTGCCGGTAATCTGTTCGATTTGTGATCGCAGCTTACGATGCGCCGGAGTCCGACCCTTCGCCAGCAGCATCGCTTCATGCAGATTCAGACGTGGATCCGGGAACGGCAAGCGCGACACGGCTTTGGCAAACGACGTTTTCAATTGGTAATGCTGCCCTTGCACTAAAACTTGCACACCAAATTCCCGCAGCTTCTCCAGATCCCGATAAAAGCTACGTAAATCTACTTTGAGCCTCCTTAGCAGCGCCGGCCGCGACTTGCCGGGGGCCCCTAGCAGGACAATAAGCCGGAACAGGCGCCCGGCGCGAACCGCGCTAATTGCGTGTTGCGCAGAAGCCGCAGCACGGGTATGCTTGTCAACCATGGCGATCTCACATTCATTTGCGGCGCCTCCCGGCCAAGCCGTCTTCCCAAAGCGAACAGCAACCTCGGCGAGCCTTCCAAGCGGACTTCGCCACGTCAATCTTGATGGTATTGCAGAAATCATGCGGGATCAAGCACTTGCGGCGGTCGCCCGACACCATTGTTGCGAACCAATGGCCTTAAAGCCAAACTGCGGCTCAGAGCGAAATCCCGCGCGAAAATGGACGTTTTGTGCCGGATGATCCGATTGCACTTGCGCCAACTGCGTTCACCGCAGTTTTCACGGGCTCTGATGGACAGTTTTGCGAATGACGCCTTCGCCGCTTTCCGATACTTTCCTTCGATAGAGCATTCTTCCCTGCCGGGGATGGGTCAATGATGCGCGGACATTCGCAACGCTGGGAACTGAATGTTCTGACCCTACGGAAGGGAACCGAACGTTACATCTATCTGTTCGACGATGCCAGCCGGGGCGGCTTGATCGATATCTTTCGCGACCAGGCGGCCGATCCGCACTTGAGCTTAAGCTGGCTGGATGTGATGACATTATGCGAAAAGGCGCGCGAGCAGGCTCGAGCGGCCGCCGACGAGCCGCCGGCAGAATCACGAATCTGAGTTTGCCACCAAGAACCGGTCGTCGATGGAAGAACCGCTGGCAGAATACCTCCGGCATCTGGCGCTGGAGAAGAACGCGTCGGACTACACGATCAAGTCATATCGCGAGGATTTGACGCAGGCCATACTGTTTTTCCGCGAACGCCTGGGTGCCCAGGCGGCGCTGCCGCAGATCACGGCCCGATTGGTTCGCGCCTATCTCGCCTGGCTGAGCGAGCAGGATTACGCGAAGAGCACGGTGTCCAGGCGTATTGCCGCGTTGCGTTCCTGGTTTCGCTTCCTCTGCCGGCAAGGGACTTTGCCGGCCAATCCCGCGGAAGGAATTCGCTGCCCCCGCCGTGACCGGAAGTTGCCGCACTTTCTGAGCCCGACCGACATTGAGAAGCTGTTGGCGGCCCCGGAAGGCGACGACCCGCTCAGCCTGCGCGACAAGGCGATGCTGGAGACGTTGTATTCGGCCGGTTTGCGCGTCGGTGAGTTGGCAGGACTGAATCTGGATGACATGGATCTGGAAAGCGGCACAATCATTGTTCGCGGCAAAGGCAAAAAGGAACGGCTCGCCTTGCTTGGGATTCCAGCCAAGAAGGCGATCCAGCGCTGGCTCGCCTGGCGCGACGCGCTGGACCTGAAAGTCTGCAAACAGCAAGCTGTGTTTTTGAATCATCGCGGTGGACGGTTGACCGTCCGCAGTGTCGGGCGGTTGCTGGAGAAATACCTGGCGAAAGTCGGGCTCGACCCGCGAACAAGCCCCCACACGATCCGGCACAGCTTTGCGACGCACTTGCTTGATGCCGGGGCGGATATTCGCGGCGTGCAGGAGCTACTTGGGCATTCGAACCTGACGACCACGCAGATTTACACGCATGTGAGCACCCAGCGGTTGCAGGACAGCTACCAAAAGGCCCACCCACGGGCGTAAGGAGAGTTTGCCGGCAAGACGCCTGTTAACCCAGCGGTGGACGATTCCTTCACCCTTGAGGCTGCTTCTATGAATTCGACACGTCGCAACCGTCTTGCCCTGGCGCTAGGTCTGGCACTTGTCGTTGACCTCGCTTCGACAGCGCCGGCCCAAACGCTGAATTGCCGTTACGACTACATCGCCGCCCGCAAGGAAG
>DATGHS010000116.1:0-6804 GCA_035307785.1 Gemmataceae bacterium | reverse complement strand
GCGAAAACGGCGACGTGGTGGATGCAATTCTGGAAAGTCTAAGCCAGCCCGGGCCGGCCCGGCCGGTTTGCCGCGATGGCCGGGCGCTCGTGGACGGCGGCGTACTCAACAATCTACCGGCCGACGTGGTGCGCAGCCGCGGGGCCGAATTCGTACTGGCTATAAACGTTGCAGCGAATCTTTCATCCAGTTTTGGCGCTCGCGCCGGTGAAAAGCTCAGTATCTGGTCGACGATTGGCCGCGTAATTGCGGTGCAACAGCAAGGGTTGCGGGCGCTGCCGGCGCTCGCGGCAGACCTGGTGCTGAATCCGGAAGTGTCGTCATTCGCCTTTGGCGATTTTACGCAGTTCCCGGCCATCGCCAAAGCGGGCGAAAAGGCGGCAGCGGAGTCGCCGGTACTGAGGAGATTGGCGGCCGCTCGTTGGAGCGATAGCCTCAACGGCCGTCCCATGCAGAAAGTGCTCAGTCCTCTTCCGCTTTTTCGCCCAAAGACTGCGCCATCGCTTTGAGGTTATCGCGCAACTCCGCTGCCGTCTGAAAGCGAAGCTCGCGGTCGCTGGCCACCGCCTTTTCGAGCATACGGCAAACAGGCTCCGGCAGACTGGGCTTGAGTTTGCGCGGATCGCGCGGTTCCGTGCTCATACGGCGGCGGAGCGTTTCTTCCGAAGAGGTGGCCCGTTCCCAGGGCAAGTGACCGGTGAACACTTCAAATACGGTTGTCCCGAGCGCGAAGATATCCACCCGGTGGTCCGTGGTTTGCCGCCGGATTAATTCGGGCGCTAAATAGTCGGCGGTGCCGGTGCGATTGCCGGGCCGGCAAAACTCGGGCTTGTACGGGATGGTCAAACCAAAATCGATCAATTTCACAATGTTTTCCTTGGTCACCATCACGTTGCGGGGGCAGAGATCGCGGTGCAGAAAACGCTGATTGTGAATGTAGGCCACCGCGTCGGCCAGTTGAATCATGAAATAGAAGCGGTTCGGCGCCAGTTGTGGGCTGTTCGTTTCAATCAAGAAATTCATGCCCATCCCTTCGATCCACTCCATGACGAGATAAGGTTCGCCTTTGGTGGTCACGCCATGTTCGTACGTTTGCACGATGTTGCGATGCCGCAGCTGCATGCAAACTTCGCCTTCCGATGGCTTGCCCGCGGCCTTGAAGCGGGCTTCAAAGTTCGCGGTCTTTTCCTTGTCGAGAATCTTTAGGCAAACGGTCCGGCCCAGGTCTTTGTCGAAGGCCTGGAACACCTTCGACATGCTGCCTTGCCCCGTGCGGCCTCGTAAGTCGAAGCGCTTGGCGACGTCGGCGACTTTGAGCTTTTTCTTGCCGCTGCTCTTGAACAGATTTTGAAAGAAACCCACGGGCTAGTCCCAAGTGAGTGCTTGGTGGTGAATAGTAACCCGCAGGGCTCGAAGACTCGCCCTGCGGCTTGCAAATAAGTTACCACTTACTCCGTTTCAATGCTCACAATAATCAATAATACGCGCAACTTCAGTCCGCAAATCTTTGCGATGGACGATCCGATCAATGAAACCGTGCTTCAGCAGGAATTCGCTAGTCTGGAAACCCTGGGGCAACTCCAGCCGGACGGTGTTCCAGATGGTTCGTTTGCCGGCAAAGCCAATCAGGGCGCCGGGTTCAGCCAGAGTCAGATCGCCTTGCAATGCGAAACTGGCCGCCACGCCGCCCATCGTTGGGTCGGTCAGAATCGATATATACAAGCCGCCGGCCTGATCGTAGCGGGCGAGCGCGGCGGAGATTTTGGCCATTTGCATCAACGACAGAATGCCTTCTTGCATTCGGGCGCCGCCGCCGGAGCCGCTGACAAATACCAAAGGCAAAGCCAGCCGCGTCGCCTCTTCTGCCGCGCGGGTAAGTTTCTCCCCGACCACGGAACCCATCGACCCGGCCATGAAGGCGAAATCGGTGATGCCCAACACCACTGGCCGGCCGCGTATGAACCCCTTGCCCAGCACGGCCGCGTCGTTCAGGCCAGTTTTCTTCTGCTCGGTCTTCAGGCGCTCCGAATACGGGACCCGGTCCACGAATTCGAGCGGATCGACTGGCCGAATGTCGGTAAACCATTCTTCAAAGCTGCCAGGATCGAGCAACTGGTTAATGCGCTCACGGGCCGAGATCTTGAAATGAAAATGGCATTCCGGGCAGACGTTGAGGCGATCCTCCGCCTCTTTGCGAAAAAGCGTGGCCTTGCATTGCGGGCACTGCACCCACAAGCCTTCGGGAATACTGCTGCGCTTGCCGCGGCCGTTTGGAGTCATCTCTTAATCGAGAGTGAGTGGTGAGTGGTGAGTGGTGACCCGCGGGGCTCGAAGACTCGCCCCGCGGCTTATCGATCCTTACCACTCACCACTCACCACTCACTACTCACCTTTCATCCAGCTGATCGAGAGTCTTGAACTTGCGATCTTCGACGTATTTCAAAAAGGCGCCGCCGCCGGTGGAAACGTGCGTCATGCTGTCGGCCAGCTCGAATTTCTCCACCGCATCGGCCGTTTCACCGCCGCCGACAATCGTCGTGTCGCCGTGCGCCTTCATTGCTTCGGCAATCGCCAATGTCCCGCGACGAAACGGGTCGCCCCATTCGTACAAGCCCATCGGCCCGTTCCAGATGATCGTCTTGGCGTTCTTGATTTCGGTTTCATACCGGGCGATCGTCTTCGGGCCAATGTCGAGTCCCATCCAGCCGGCGGGGATGTCGCCATCGACCACCTTCGTGGTTGCTGCTTTGTCGAACTTATCGGCCACCAGGTGATCTTCCGGCAGGATAATCTTCGGGCCGGCCAGTTGCAATAGCTCGCGGGCCAAATCGACCTTGTCGGTTTCCGCTTTCGATGCGCCGATCTTCTTTCCTTGGGCAAGCATGAAGGTGTACGTCATCGCGCCACCGATCAGGAGTTTGTCCACTTTGCCCAGCAGCACTTTAATGAAGTTGATTTTGTCGGATACTTTGGCCCCGCCCATGATGCCCAGCAACTTCTCGGTTCCGTGTGCGAAGATATCGTCGATTTTCTTGAGTTCTTTTTCCACGAGGAAGCCGATCACCCGCGGCTTGTCTTTCATTGCTTTCGGCAATTCGAGAACGGAAACATCTTTATTCTGCAACGTTCCGAAGGCATCGTTTACATACGCATCACCAAGTTTCGCCAGATCGGCGGCAAGCTCCTTCATGCCGGCTTCATGTTTTTGGATTTCTTCCGGCGCCCCGTCTTTTTTCGGCTGCTCGAAGGGATGAAAACGCATGTTTTCCAGCAAAACGACGTCGCCCGGTTTCATTTCCGCAACCGCCTTGGAAACTGATGCGCCCACCACTTCATCAAGCTTCCGAACGGGGCGTTTGAAGTACTCACTGAGCCGCTTGGCCACGTTGTCCATTCGGAAGGGCGCGTTTTTGGCCGGATCAGCACCGAGCTTCGGCCGGCCCAGGTGGCTCAGGGCAATGACACAAGCGCCGGCATCAACCAGATATTGCAACGTGGGCAAAGCGGCGCGAATGCGCCGATCGCCGGTAATCGCGCCGGTCTTTTCGTCGATATTCACATTGAGGTCAAGCCGAACCAGCACGCGCTTGCCGCGCAGAGAATTCTTGGGCAAATCGGCAATGGTCTTCTTGGCCATAAGAGAATTGCTCAGAATGTTGTAGGTCGGGCTGACAAGCCCAACCTACTTGCTAGCGCCCGCCGTCTTTCTTGATCATGTGCATGAGCAAATCGACGCAGCGGTGCGAGTATCCCCACTCGTTATCGTACCAACTAACCAGCTTGAAGAAGCGCTCGTTCAAGCCGATGCCAGAGCCCTTATCATAAATGCTCGAATGCGGATCGTGGATGAAATCGGAAGAAACGACATCGTCTTCGGTGTACGCCAGGATGTCTTTCAAATAGGTGTCGCTGGCCCGCTTCATGGCTTTGCTGATTTCTTCGTAGCTCGTGGGTTTCACAGTTCGCACGGTCAAGTCCACCACCGAAACGGTCGGCGTTGGCACACGGAACGACATGCCGGTGAGCTTGCCTTTCACTTCGGGGCAAACGAGCCCCACCGCTTTTGCCGCGCCGGTAGTGGACGGAATAATATTCTGAGACGCGGCGCGGCCGCCCTTCCAGTCCTTCTTGGAAGGACCATCAACGGTCTTCTGCGTGGCCGTGTAGCTGTGAACCGTGGTCATCAGGCCTTCTTCGATGCCGAAGCCTTCCTTCAAAAGCACGTGCACCAACGGTGCCAGACAGTTCGTCGTGCAGCTGGCATTGGATACGATATTGTGTTCCTTCGAGTTATACTTCTCGTGATTGACACCAATGAGCAGCGTGGCATGCTCATTCTTCGCGGGAGCCGAAATGATGACTTTTTTCGCGCCGGCGTCGATGTGCCCAGCAGCCAGATGGGCATCCGTGAACAGGCCGGTAGACTCGATAACGTATTCGACTTTCAATTCGCGCCAGGGGAGCGCGGCGGGGCCTTCTTTCTTGGCCAGGCATTTGATTTTGTAGCTATCGACGATTAACGTGTCGTCTTCCACTGCACCGGGAGACTTCTCACTCGACACGACAACATCACGCATGCCGGTCCCGGAGCCCGGCACGCGAAAACGCCCCTGCGTCGTGTCATACTTCAGCAAATAAGCCAGGTTATCCGCCGGAACGAGGTCATTGACGGCTACCACATCGAGGGTTTTGCCGAGAAGTCCCTGCTCCACCAACGCCCGGAAAATCAAGCGACCGATGCGGCCAAAGCCATTGATGCCAACTTTCACTGCCATGATGCGATCTACTCCGCTCAGAGAAGCACTTTCACCGATTTCATCAGGTGAAAAAATAGCCAACGCCAAGGTCGGGTGATAGCCTATTAAGCGCACTCTGATTTTGCCAGAGGGACGATTGTCGTCGTTTTTCCAGCCAAGGAGAAAGCATGTCGGATGTCATACGAGTGGCGGTAACGGGAGCTGCGGGGCAAGTGGCGTACTCGCTCGTCGGCCGGATTGCTTCGGGTGAAGTCTTCGGCCCCAACCAAAAAGTGATTCTTCAACTGCTGGAAATCCCCAAAGCGGCCGGCAAGGAAGGCCTCCAGCCCATGGATATTCTCGAAGGCGTGGCGATGGAACTCGACGACTGCGGTTTTCCCACGCTGGCCGGCATTGAACTCAGCGACGATCCGAACAAGGCCTTTCGCAGCTGCAACTACGCACTGCTCGTGGGCTCGTTCCCGCGCAAAGCCGGCATGGAGCGGAAGGAACTTCTCGGCATCAACGGCAAAATCTTCGTGGGCCAGGGGAAAGCGCTGGCTGCCAATGCCGCCAACGACGTGCGCATCCTGGTGGTCGGCAATCCGTGCAACACCAACTGCCTGGTCGCTTACCACAACGGCAAAAATATTGCGGCCGACCGTTGGACCGCTATGACCCGGCTTGATCACAATCGCGCTGTTTCTGCCTTGGCGAAGAAAGCCGGCGTCGGGAACGACGTGGTTAGCTGCGTGACCATCTGGGGCAATCACAGCAACACGCAATGGGTCGATTTCCAAAATGCCAAGGTCAATGGCAAGCCGGCTCCGGAAGTCATCACCGACCGCAATTGGCTCGAAACGACGTTCCTTACCCAGTGCCAGAATCGCGGCGCGGCCGTGATCAAGGCGCGCGGCATGAGTTCCGCCATGTCGGCCGCAAACGGGGCCATCGACCATGTGAAAAGCTGGGTTCGGTCGACGCCCGCAAACGACTGGGTGAGCGCCGGCCTCGTGTCGAAGGGCGAATATGGCGTGCCGGCCGGCCTGGTCTTCAGCTACCCCGTGCGCAGCGACGGCAAAGGGAACTTCAGCATTGTGCAAGGGTTGAACTTCGATGCATTTGGCCAGGCGAAATTCAAAGCTACACTGAAAGAACTCGAGGAAGAGCGCGACGCGGTGAAAGAAATGCTGCCAGAGTGATGCCTGCTAAACCGCAAGTGGCTTTCGGGAACGCAAACAGCCCATCCGGAAATCCGGATGGGCTGCTTCGTTCATGAGGTTCAGAAGATCAACCAACCAGTTCCTTAATCCACTTGGGCTTGTCGCCGGCCATGTAGTAAGGGCGGCCCAGGTTGTCGCGGATGCTGGCATTCGTCTCGGGCGTCGGGTCGATGCCGAGAGCTTTGTAGATCGTGGCGAACAGGTTCAGCGTGGTGACCGGATTGTCCTTCGGGGCTTCGCCCGTGGCATCGGTCGATCCGTAAACCTGGCCGCCCTTGATGCTGCCGCCGCCCACCACCACCGACCAGACGCGCGGAAAGTGGTCGCGGCCCGTGTTCTGGTTGATGCGCGGCGTACGGCCGAATTCGCCCATCCACACAATAACCGTGTCCTTGAGCATCTTGCGATCGCTCAGGTCTTCCACCAGCGCGGCCATGCCCTTGTCAAGCGTGTCGGCCCGGCCGGTGCCTTGCGTCGTGTGGAGAGCGTTGAAGATGTTCTGGTGATTATCCCAGCCGCCCAGGTCGACTTCGACCGCTACGGCGCCGGCTTCGACCAACTTCCGAGCCAGCAAGCAACCCTTGCCGAAGTTGTTGTTGCCGTACTTGGGCAGCAGCGCGTTGTCCTTTTGGTCGAACTGGAACACATTGCGGCGATCGGAAACCGCCAAGCTGAACGCCTTGGTATAGATGTCATTGTGGGCCTTCACCGCGTCGGTCTGTGTGTTCGTCTTCAATTCCGATTCAATGGAGCCGAAGAGCTGCTTACGACGAATCTGGCGAGCATCACCGACGCCTTGCGGTGCAGCGATGTTCTCCGGCAGCATGCCCGGATTCTGAACGGTG
>DATGHS010000115.1:0-18037 GCA_035307785.1 Gemmataceae bacterium | reverse complement strand
GAACTACAAAACGAGATCACCGCTTGGTCCGAGAAAACGAACGCGAAACAAAGGGGAGTCGACTGGCAGTTCCGCATCGACGACGCCCGTGTAAAACTGAAGCGACTATACCCCAAATTCAAGACTTGATGAGGCACTAGTAATGGATCCGCGAAAGGCTTTCCTGAACGTCGACGCCAATGCGGATGGTTACCACGAAGAGCCGAACATTTCGGGATCAATTATTCAGAAAAAGTTGGTTTCCAGGGGAGCATTTGGATGGCGAGGCGATGTTGTGCTCGAAATGTACAAGAACCCTGAGGCGAAATTGACCTTGTTGCTTCCCAACGATTACCGAGGGGTGCTTACACTGCATTTTGCATCGCACGATTCGCCGCCCGTTCCGGCACGGAACCGTGAATTCATTTATGAAGCTTCGGAGAACGGGCGTGTGCAGATCAAAGAGACCGGACTAATCGAACGGGTATGCTATTACGATCATTTCCACTCTCGTTACCGAAATGGAGTGGAAATTCCAACGGTTGTCGACGCCGGGATGAGCAACGTTGCACCGAATTCGATCGCACTTCGCTTTATCACGCCGGTATGGGAAGATCACATTTGGGTATATGTGGTTGGGACCAAGGCCGATGCCGACCAGGTGTACGAAGCCATTTGGGGAGACGGGAATCACTTCAACCGGCCGGTTTATTTGCGTTTAATCGAGAATCGGTAGCTCGCAAATGCACTTTGCCGTAGCGCGCAACCAAAGGGGCAACCATTCGGTGGCCTCCGCCGGTGAAATCGCGCCCACTCCTATTTCGTTTTGCCCTTCGTATTGGGTCGGCTCTTGTCCGGCAGGCGCGGCCGGCCACAATAGCCGCCACATGTTCCCTTGGGACCGGATCTGGCGGTTTTCGCCGTCACGAGTAACAATTAGCTGTGCTCCTGGATTCTCTGACCTTAAACTGGTGAGTTGAAATGTTCCGTAAGATCAGAGCAAGTCGCGTCTTTCTTGTGTTTGCGATTTGTCTGATCGTCGCACTGTTGTGGCTTTCGGGCGCACATTGGACCTTGTTGGGACACATCAAAGGTGAAGCGTCATACAAAGGCCAGCCCACGAGGGTATGGAGTAAAAGACTGCAAGCAATTACTGTATCGGGATACGCTGGTTTCGATGTGCAAAGCGCAGGGAGCCATGTAGTTCGGGAGTATTCGCGGCCGAGCAATACCGTCTGGGATTGGCTTGACTACCTGGAAGGCAAACCCACTTCGTATGTCGATGTTTCTGAGGCAGAAGTACCTTTTACCGATGGCGATCCTCGTGCGGTCGCCGTGCTGATTGAGTTGTTGGATAACCGCGACCCCGACGTTCGTTTGCTGGCAGCGCGAGGATTGTGCAGAATTGGCCCTGAAGCAAAAGGTGCGATGCCCGCCCTTCAAAAAACGTTGGACGCGGACATCGACCGGCGCGAGTTTGACGTGGTTTTGGAACTTGAGAATGCAATCGAGAGGATTGACCCAGAGGCGTGGTCGAAGATTGCAACCGAGGATTTTTTCAATCGTATTCGGCAACATTCGGGCTTAAAAAGATAGACAAGCGAGGCGACCAACTTACGAAATCGAGGGCACTTCTATTTCGTTTTGACCTTCGCATTGGGCCGGCTCTGACAGGGGCGGCGCGGCTAACCACAACAGCCGCGCCGCGTTCGCTTCGAGCGAACTTCGGTGGCCATTGCTACCACGAAAAATAACTACCACTGACGCCGAGTTCCCATTGCATCTCAGCGCACTTCTCTTCCATATCCATCGGCTCCATACACGTCGTCTTCGCGGCAGCGGCGGATCTTCTCGCCTTTCGAATTGATGTAATACCACGCTCCGCCGGACCATTGAGCCGGGCCATCGGGATAATGGTCGAAACGTCCACCTTCATGAACACGCGCTAAACCGCCGGAAAAACGGTCCGCATCATTGAATGGACCGCTGATGAGCGTCTTTCCCGTCTTGTCGATGAAACACCAGTGCTTGCCCTTCTGGACTGCTGCGAGTCCTTCCGCGAAGGCGCGTGCATCGTCAAACTTTGGCGGAATGACGATGCGGCCCCTCTTGTCCATGTATCCCCACCTTTTGTTCACGCCCACTGGGGCCAATCCTTCGGCGAAGTTGCCCGCCCATTCAAATTGTGGCTGGATCACGAAGGAGCCACTCTGGTCGATGAACCCGTTGAACTGATCCTTGTGGCCCATGATGTTGATACGAGCGAGACCCTCGGAGAACGGAGCTGCGCTACCGATCCAGCGCATGGGGTCATCCTGTTCATACTCCAAAGTTATTTTGGTCTTACCGGTCTTATCGATGTACACAAACTTGTCACCAATTCGCACCAGGGCAAGTCCGTCGGAAAAACGATCTACATACTCAAATTGGATGGGGATCGCCAACGCCCCGGTCTTGTCGATGAAACCCCATTTCCCCCCGACCTTCAGCGTCGGCCGCGGCGGTGTATTGTCCGGTTTCGCTCCGATGTTGACTCCGGCCAAGCCGTCGGAAAATGAATCGCTCTTGTCGTACTCTGCCGGCACCATGATCTTGCCTTTGCGGTCGATGAACCCACACTTGTCCTTTTTCGAGAATTCGGCCAGGCCCTCCGAGAACCGCCAGACCCAATAGACATCCTTCAGTTCCCCTTCAAGCATAAAGGCAACTTTGCCTTGCGTGTCGAGAAAACCGCGGCTTGTCCCGTCAACAAACCTTGCAAGTCCGTCGCTGAAGTCCTTTGCGTATGTGAAGCGCGGCGGCACAACCACTTCGCCGTTGCGGTTGATGTAACCCCACTTGCCGTCTTTGCCGCCCTCGTGAAAGGGGAACAATTTGGTTGCGGTGGCCTGCGGTTCCTCACCCCGGCCGTCGTGCGGACATTCGAGCAACGCGAGGCTGATTAGCACTGCAAAGAGCTTCTCGCGTCTCAAGTTCATGGTTACAAACTCCATGATATTTCGGGGGAACTGTTAAAGGATTTTGACCTCCGCTTTGGGTTTTCTCTTGCCGGGCCGGCGCGACCGGTCACTATAGCTGCCGGGCGTTCCCCTTCGAGCCACTTTTCTCTCTGATTACCGAGCAACGAGGACTTACCACGGTTTCTGCAGCTTTCGGCCTTCGCGATCGATCAGCCACCATTCTCCGCTTTGCCAGATGGGACCCACGTGGCGAGCCATCTCGCGTTCGCCGCCAATGTGAACGATAGCCAGACCATTGCGAAAGTCTCGAGTTTCATTGAACTTCGCTTCGATCTTGACGGCGCCTGTTTTGTCAATGTAACCCCATTCCTCGCCTTTCTCCCAGCGAGCGGCTTTCTTCAGCGCCACTCCGGCCAGGCCTTCGCTGAAAGAGTCGGCTTCCATGAACTTCGGCTCAATCAGGAATTTGCCTTGGCGGTCTATGTAACCGTAGAGGTGGTCTCCGGATTTTTGCTGCACGGAAACGAGAGCAAGCCCCTCACAATACTCCCATGCGTATCCTTCGACGGTAAATTGGTTTTTTCCTTTCTTATCGATGAAAGCCGTGTCCCAATGACCCGAATTGTCCACGTACAACGGGGCCACGCCGGCGCGGAAGTCACCGACAGGCGAGTCGCCGACATCGAGCACCGTTTTTCCTGACTGGTCAATAAATTTCGTCCGTTTGTCGTTGGTGACCTGGGCCAGGCCCTCTCAAAACGAATGCACATTCTCGAACTCAAGGGGAACAATCACTTCGCCGCGCGTGTTGATAAATCCCCATTTGCCGCCTTGCCGCCAAGGAGTAAGGCCAAACTTCGCACCCAGGTTCACGGCAGCTAACCCTTCCGAGAAATCCAATACATCGTCGTATTTTGGCGAGATGATAATCGTCCCCTTGGTGTCGCAAAGCCCCCATTGCCGCTTCTCGTCATCCTCAAACCACAGCAAGCCTTCGGAAAAGTGCCGGCTCGTCGATGTGCCGTCGGGCAACCCGAACTGGGTGCGCCCTTCCTTGTCGATGCAGAGAGCTTTCTTACCCTGCCGAACCATTGCCAGTCCCTCAAAGAAGTCGCTCGCATCGTCGTATTTCGGTTTGAGGACGACCTTTGTGGTCGATAAACCCATACTTGGAAGACGACATGAAGGCACGGACCAGGACCGGTCCTGTCTGCCCTAAAAGCTTCGGGCTGTTCGGCTCCTGCGCTTCCCCCGGAGAATTGCATGCCAGCAGACGGGCGAAGAGAATGATGGCCGGGGCAAGGGAAGTTCGAGCTTGCATGAGAATCTCCTCCCTTGCAGGGTCCGCAGGGCCTTGCGGCCACCAAAGCGGCCGAGTTTGGCTATGTCAAAGATTGTAACCAGTTTTCTCGCGCTGTTGGCCTAATTCGACTAATTCACTTGAAATTGCTGTCTTGATTTTTGGCCGTAGCCGCAGGCTTTAGCCTGCGCGGAAGCCCAACGCGCAGGCTAAAGCCTGCGGCTACAGCTAGAGCCATTGCAGCCACGCCGGCTCGTGACACGATTGTGAAACTCGCATTGCCCTTCCCTTCGTGCTTGACCGACAGAAAGCGGAAATCGGGCGCGCTCAATTTGATTACCGGCGGCTTTGCTTGAGGGTGCAATGGGAACCGGCCGATGACAGGAAGTGACCACGATCCGCACCGTGCTTGCTGGAGGTACGAAAATGCGCTGCAAAGCGATAGTCGTGATAGCAGCAATCCTGCTGGCGGCGCTGGCAATGACTTCGCCGGCGCAAGCTCAAAACGGCTACCCCCGGGCGATAGGCGTCGGCAGCCCTCAGGATCCCTATTCGCCCCACTGGGATCCATTCTACCCCTACTACTTTTCGAGCCCGGGCTATTACCGTGGCAAAGACGGCCACCTGTATCCCGCAGGGCCGCCGGCGTTTCCCGATGGCAAGGCCTATCCGCCGGGCAAGTTGCTGCCGGGCCGCCGGCCAAGCCGGTTCTACAAACCGCCGGCCGAGTCTTCGAATTACATTCCGAGCGGCACACCGAGCAATGCCACGGCGCCGGCGAATGGCACACCGGGGCAGCCGTAAGCGCTGGACTTAGCACGCACCCGACATGAGTTAACTTGTTCCCAGGCGGGAGCATGGCGGGGACTGAACCCTGAAAGGGTTCGATATCATAGCCCAGGGTTGCCGCGCTTCGCGGCTACCCTGGGGAGCAGTGGGCATTTCCTAACGGTCTACCCTGAAAGGGTTGCATTGGGCTTCCCAGGGTAGCGGCGAAGCGCCGCAACCCCGGGCTACGAGACGCAACGCCTTCGGCGGTAAAAAGCCGGATTGAAAGTCCAAGTAAATTGTTGAACGCCATTAGCCTGCGTCGGTATCCGCAGGCTAAAGCCTTCGGCTACAACTCGTGGCGGTCTTGACCGAATTCTCCTTGATTCCAACTTCTTGCCAACTCGCTTGCTGCCGAACGAGGAATTCGAATAATGTGAGCTATCATTCCATTGTGCAGTGGCACAAGATTAATGAGTTCCAAGCGAGGTCAACCATGCCCAGCGAATCGGAATCCATCGGCGTCCGGCGAGATGAGTTTTATAGCCTGATGGCCTTGCTGTTCTTCAGCTTGTTTGCCGTCGTCGCCGTGCTGTCGTTGGAACCGAGCCCGGAATATCGAATTGTGTGCAACATGATTCTGTTCGTTGTCTTCGCTGGGGCCGGCGCCTGGTTCATGACGCTGTCGGCGCGGGAACGAAAGCGCGCGACCGAATTGGCGGCGGAATCAGCCAATCGCCGGGCGGAATGAATGGCGGTCTGCTCCCCAGGGTAGCCGCGAAGCGCGGCAACCCTGGGCTATGTGATGGAACCCCGTTGGGGGTTTAGGCATCGCTCGAAACCTCCCATTACGAACATGGCTCCTCGCGGCAGCGAGTTACGCATCACCGCTCTTATTTTCGCTTTCGAATACATTACAATACCCACCAATCCGCATTCCATCCTGCCTCGGAGCCAATTTCCCATGCTTCGCCGCACACTCTCCCTCCTCGCCGCCACCATCCCCGCCGTTGCTCTCGCCCAGGTGCCGCCGGAGAAGGCTGTCTCCACCCTTAAGGTCGCCGAAGGCTTGCAAGTGGAACTCTTCGCGTCGGAGCCCGACGTCATCAACCCCACCAGCATTGACGTCGATCACCTGGGCCGGGTGTGGGTTTGCGAGGCGGTGAACTATCGGCGCATCAACTTTGGCCGGCCAATCCTGCGGCCGGAGGGCGACCGCATTGTGATTCTCGAAGACACTAAGGGCGTGGGCAAAGCGGACAAGGCGACGGTGTTTTACCAGGGGAAGGAGATCATCGCGCCTATCGGCATTTGCGTAGTTCCTATCCCCTCCCCCTCGACGGGGGAGGGTAAGGGTGGGGGTGACGGGAAGAATACCCCCCACCCTAACCCTCCCCCACAAGGGGGGAGGGAACCAAATCCCCCACAAGGGGGGAGGGAACAGAAGAGACCCTCCCCATCGACGGGGGAGGGTAAGGGCGGGGGTGATCGCTCTCGCGCTTGCCGCGTCTTCGTCTGCCAGTCGCCCGATATCCTCGTCTTCGAAGACCTCGACGGCGATGGCAAAGCCGATGGGCCGCCGAAGAAGTTCCTCACCGGCTTCAAGGGCTTCGACCACGACCACGGCGTCCATGGCATCAACATCGGCCCCGACGGCAAGCTTTATTTCACCGTCGGCGACCAGGGCGTGGATGGGCTTCAATCATCCGATGGCAAGGGCCGCAAGTGGAAGTCGAACAACACCGATTGCCGGGCCGGCACCGTTTGGCGCTGCGACATGGACGGCAAGAACCTGGAACTGATCGCCCACAACTTCCGCAACAATTACGAATGCTGCGTGAACAGCTTCGGCGAAATCTGGCTCAGCGACAATGACGACGACGGCAACCAGCAGACGCGCATCTGCTACGTGATGCCCGGCGGCGACTACGGCTACTACCCGCGCGGCCCCGGCCAAAGCCACTGGCACGAAGAGCAGCCGGGCATTGTCCACAAGGTGCTGCGCACGTATCAAGGCTCGCCAACCGGCATCTGCTTCTACGAAGGCCAGCTTCTGCCGAAGATATATCAGGGCCAGCTACTGCACGTCGATGCTGGGCCGAATGAGTTCCGCTGCTTCCACATCAAGCCGAAAGGGGCCGGCTACGAGTTGGAGAAAGAAGTCCTGGTCACGAGCAGCGATAGCTGGTGCCGCTTCTCGGATGTGTGCGTGGCCCCGGACGGCAGCGTGATGCTGGCCGACTGGTACGACCCCGGCGTCGGCGGCCACGGCATGGGCGACTGGACCCGCGGCCGCATCTTCCGCGTGACGCCGAAGGGGCATGTGGGCTACAAGGTGCCGAAGGTAGACCTGAACAGCACTGCTGGATTACTTGCCGCTGCGCGGTCGGCAAACCTCGCGACGCGGAGTCTGATGTATAGTCTTGGACCTGATGCGATCGCTGAAAAACTGGCCGATTCTCGAGAAGAAATCGCGAAGGACAGCGAATTATCCGCTCGGCTAATCCTGTTGATGGCACGAGGCTATCAATACCCGCTTTGGATCGAAGCGGTGTCGACGTATCGGCAAGCCGCTGACCCGAAATTGCGCCCCATGGCGGAACGTCTGATTGAAGAATTCCATTGGAATGATCACCCAACCAATCGATCACTCACATTCACTGAGACTGACGTCAAATGGCTCGATAAGTACGACAATCACGAAGTGATGCGTGAAATGCTCATTTGGATGCGAAAGATAGAAAATCCAGGCCAGATATTGCCGCTCTTCTACGCTCTAGCGAAGAGATACGACGGTCAAGATCTCTTCTACCGGGCCGCGCTTAACATCGCTTGCGGGACCAATCCGCAACGGCGGGCGAAGATTCTGGCCGACTTCGACAAGCACTTCCCGGAACTCAACGACAAGACGCTGGACCTGATCTGGGAGCTGCGGCCGCCAGGGGCCGCGGCGCGCCTGGAAAAGCATTTGACCGACGCCAGCCTCAAGCCCGAACAGCGCGGCCGGATCGTCGATATCCTGGCCGGCAGTGACGACCCCGCCGCCGGCAAGGCGCTGCTTTCGCTCCTGAGCACGCAGCGCAAGCAAGTGGATGGGCCGGCGATTCGTGACCGGGCCTGGGCCGCACTGCGCACAAATCTCACCGGAAAATGGAGCGCGCTCGCGAAATCCGAGGAATTCAAGAATTTGGTGCGGCAGCTTCTTGCTTCGCCGCAAGCGGCAGTCGGGTTGCAACTCATCGCGGCGTCGAAAGACACCGCATTTCTTGACGACGTATTGAAGGTCGCCAAGGATGGGCCCAAAGACCTGCGGGTCGAAGCGATTCGCACCCTGGCCAAATTCACCGATGTTCTCGATGACCGGCCCATCGACACGCTCATTGCCATCAGCGAGCCGGAGAATGAATTCTCCATCGAATGCGTGAAAGCGCTCGCCGAGCAATTGCCGACCACCCAGGTTTACGTGCATGCTAAAGACCGGGCTTTGAAGAAACTACAGGGGCTAGCCAAGGACACAAAAGTCAGCAAGGACCTAAGGCTCGCGGCCGTCACGGCCCTGGCCGGCAATCGCCACGGCAGCTTTTTCCTTCTCTACCTCAAACAGAAAAATGAGTTGCCGGAAGATGTTTCAGCCGAGGCCGCCCGTTTGCTGCGCAATTGCCCCTTCGAAGCGCAGCGCAACCAGGCTAAGCTGCTCTTCCCGCCGCCCGGCAAGCTCGACCTGAAAAAGCTGCCGCCAATTTCGGAACTCGCCAAGCGCACCGGCAATGCCGACAAGGGCCGCCAACTAGTCGCGGCTTCGGCCAAGAACGAGGCCCAGTGCCTGAAGTGCCACACTATCCGCGGCAGCGGCGGCAACGTGGGGCCGGACCTCAGCATGATCGGCAAGAAGGGCAGCCGGGAGAACATCCTCGAATCGATCCTGCTGCCGAGCAAGGCGATCGCCGATCAGTACATCCAGTGGCAAATCGAAACCAAACAGGGCCAGCAGATTCTTGGCTTGATCATCGAGGAAACGCCCGATTCGATCCTGCTGCGCGACGCCAATGCCAAGGATTACCGCATTGCCAAAAAAGACATCGACACCCGCAACAAGAGCCTGGTGTCGATCATGCCCGACAACATCGCCACCGCGTTCACGGAGGAGGAATTGCTCGATGTGGCCGAATACCTGCTCACGCTCAAGACCGCGTCGCTGACGCCGGAGACCTGGCTCATCGCCGGCCCCTTCCCCGGTGGCAAGAACAATGCGGGGCTGGATAGGGAATATCCGCCGGACAAGATGCCGTTCGATGCGAATGCGAAGTTCGACACGAAGGCCGGCAAACAAGGCTGGCGCACCGTTCGCCGCAATCCGGATGGTTACCTTGACTTGGCGGCTTTCCATGGCGACGCGGCGAATGATTCGGTGTCCTTCGCCTATCGTGAAATCGAGTCACCCGTGGATCAAGATGCCGAAATCCTGCTCGGCACCGACGACGGGGCGAATCTTTACGTCAACGGCAAGCAGGTGTATTCGGAGAAAGTCACCCGCGCTGCCGCCCCGGAGCAAGCCCGCGTGGCCGTAAAGCTGAAGAAAGGTGCCAACACGATCATACTCAAAATCGCGAATGGAAATAATCCGCATGGGTTCTATTTCACGATCGTGAGCGGGGAGGAAGTGAAAGTGAAATAACGTGCCGGTTAGCGGCCGCCCCTTCGGGGCGGCCGCTAAACAGACTTTCAGCACTTCAGCTGCTTCAGCTGGCGAATCGAATGTCGCCAACGCTATTCACGAATATCTTGGCCCAAGCAGCTGTTAGGAATTGCGAATCTTCATCCAACCGGGAAATCCGGAACCGCCCTACACGGCATAATCGTTATTTCACTCGCAACAATCTTGTATCGAAGAATCTGAAAGCATAAGATTCTACTCCAATACGTAATAGTCGTCCCACTCGCCCCCTCAGAGGAATGTCGATGGTAAAGACCGCGCCTCGGTATACGGCCGCGCAAGTGATTCTGCTGGCCGCCGACGATCTCATGGCGCAAGGAGCAAGCGAATTCAGTGAATGGGAACTCACGCTCGCCGCCTGGAAGCGCGACCGTGAGCGCTTCGGCTTGCGGGGCTACCAGGAATCGTACCCCGATCACAAACGCGTGATGATGGAAATCATGGGCAAGAAGCCGCAGAACCCGATTCTGCTTGGCCTGATGGAGAAGGTGCGGCCGAATCATTACCGTCTCACCTCGATGGGCCGGTCCGAAGCGGTGCGGCTGCGCTACAGCAACGAACCGGAGACAAAGCGCAAGGCCACGCCCCTCGGCCAGTACGATGCCATCTCCCGCTTTGTGAAGCACCAGGTTTTCGTGAAGTGGCGCGATGACCCGGATGAGCCGCGGCGCATTGCCGATGTGGCCGACTTTCTGGGCGCCGATGCCGACAATCCGGAAGACTTGATGAAGAAGTTCAAGGACGTGGTGCAGTTGATCGAAAACGCAATCAAGTGGTGCAATACGAACCACACCGATTATCTGATCAAGGACCGCAACCAGGCGACGATTCATTTCCGCGAACTGGCCGAAATCAGCGACTTCCTGCAGGCGTTGAAATACCGCTTCCCGAAGCAGCTGGAAGGCAAGAAGGGCCTGCCGCCGAAGGGATGAAAGAGCAGCGGTCAAAAGACAGAAGTCAGAAGTCAGAAATTGAAAGCCCAGGGACGGAAGTCCCTGGGCTTTTTGTTATTTACGCAGATCCATCTTTTCCTTCGCGCGGGCCAGGGCGATCTCCACTTGCAACCGGTCGGCCTTGGCGAGCAGCGACGAACTGGTGCGGACGATGCCGGCTTTCGCCATCTTATCCATCATCTGTTCAATCTCTTGCGCCTGGCTGAGATGCCTTTCGAGAACTTCCACGCGCTCTTTGTCGGTGCTGCAAAGTTCGAGTTCCGCATCCAGTAGCATGCGCTCGGCATCGCGTAGCTCTTCGACGGTTCCCTGGCCGACGCGGATTCGTTCTTTCGCCAGGCGGGCCACATCTTTCAAGATGGCGAGCCGCTCTTTTTGTAATTGCTTGATCTTTGAATCGGCCGTAGCGGGCTTTGGCTCGTCGGCATGTAGCAGCGAGGCAAAGACGACAAGCGAAATCATGCAAACCGCCATCAACGTGGAGAAGATACGCACGAGCATGGTCTGTCCTCCGTTGGGAAACCAAAGGCTGGTTCAATCGTAGGTCAGCCTTTCGAAGCGGACCGCCGCGGCGTCGCGTCAGGCTGGGAATCCTGACCTACGTTATTTGTACGGTTCTCCCACACCGGCGGCGCGATCCGTTACAATAAAGGCATCGTTTGCTCGTGGAGGGGCCTCATGCACCGGCGCATATTAATTCCGATCACGGTGCCGATTCTGATCATTAGCGGGGTGCTTTGCGTCACTTGCCTCGTGAGCGTCTGGTACACCCACCGTATGGAAGTGAACCAGGCCCAGGAAGTCTCGCGTAATGTGGAGAATCTACGGGCCGCCCAGGATCTCGAAATCGCCTTGCGGCAGTTGCGCTTTCACTCGTTTGTCTACCTCGCCCATCCTCGTCCCGACTTCCGCAAAAAAATCGAAACCGACGATGCCGATTTTCAAAACGCGCTGGGCCGGGCGGGGGATTCAGCCCTTACCGCGCGCCAGCGCGACTTGGTGAACAAAATTGACAGAGGGTTCGCACGCTATCGGCAGGAGATCGCGCCGCTCCTTGATGACGCCGCTTCCGGAAAACCTCACGAAGACTTGGGCAAGTTATATGACGCGCACCCAATTCTCTATGCCACGGATCCGTGCCATGAGTTGGTAGGAATAAATCAGGAGGCACTGAATCGCAGCTGGCGCGAGAATGAACGCGTCGGCCGGCAGGCGCGCACCGTGCTGCTCCTCATCGGCATCTTCGGCCCCGTGAGCGGTTTCGCCTTTGGCCTTGGTCTGGCCCGGATGGTGAGCCGGTCGATCTTCCGGCTCAGCGTGCGCGTGCAGGACATCGCCCAGCGGCTCGACCGCGACGTGGCTTCGGTTGCCATCGTGGCCGATGGCAATATCGACGGGCTGGATAAGCAATTGCAGCACGTGCTGAAGCGCGTTGAGGAAGTGACCGAGCGCACGCAACAACATCAGCGGGAGATGTTGCGTGCGGAGCAACTGGCCAGCGTGGGGCAGTTGGCCGCGGGTGTGGCTCATGAAGTGCGAAACCCACTAACGTCGATCAAGATGTTGATCGAACTTGCATTACGGCCACGTGATCCGAAACCGCTGACTACCGACGATCTGCGGGTGATGCATGCAGAAGTCACGCGCTTGGAGCGCACGGTGCAGGGCTTCCTCGACTTGGCGCGCCTGCCGACGCCGAAGCGCGCCGAGCATGATTTGCGCGAATCCGTCGAGCAGGCCATCGGGTTACTGCGTGCTCGGGCCCGGCAACAGGGTGTGGAGATTGTAAGCCGTTGCCCGCCGGAAGCGGTGCCGACTATGGTGGATGCCGAACAGCTGCGGACGGTGCTTGTGAATCTCGGCCTCAATGCACTGGACGTTATGCCAAAAGGCGGCCGTCTGGAGTTCAATCTTGCCGAGCGCCGGGAAGGCATTCGACTGCGTGTCAGCGACACCGGCCCCGGCATTGCGCCGGAAATCTCCGAGCGCCTGTTCACGCCGTTTGCCAGCACCAAGCCGACCGGCACCGGTTTGGGGCTCAGCATTTCGCGGCGAATTATCGAGGAACATGGCGGCAGCCTTACCGCCGGGAATCAGAAAGAAGGTGGCGCGTGCTTTATGATTTCTTTGCCGCAATCTCAAATCAAAGAGGACGCCCTGAAAAAACAATCAATGCACGAGAATTTGTCTGAGTTGCCGCATACCCATCCGCAGCGAACCGCGTGACCGGTCAGCTACGGGGTCGTAATCCGGCACTGACATGCCACTGGGGTCAACTCGTTGTCGGCGCTGGCCCTGGCGACGTAGGTTGCAGGAACCGGCAACGAAAGCTGGTCACGGAGCCCAACGGTCACCGTTGGCGCAAATCATTGCTGGCTATTGATTTGGGATAATAGACCGTCATGGATGTCCGATTCGTTGCCTTCGTTGCCTTCGTTGCCTTCGTTGCCCGCGAATAGTGCACCCACCGCGCGCGCTCGGCAACGAGTTGGGCATGCTGCCGGGCCAAGCGAGGGCACCCGCCTCAACGCGAGCGGTGGGTGGGCGCACTCATGCCGGGCCGCCCTGCAAATCAATTGAGGATCAATGAAAGATGTCAACCCTCCTTGTAATCGATGACGAAGAAAGCGTCTGCTACAGCTTTCGCCGGGTGTTTGCCAGCGAGCAGGTGACAGTGCTCACGGCGGGCACGTGTGCGGAGGGGCTCAAGCTGGCTCGGGAGCAAACGCCGACTGTGATCGTCGTCGATTTGCAATTGCCCGACGGCTCCGGCATGGACCTACTGCCACAGTTGCGCGAACTCGACGCGAAGCGGCCCATCATCATGATCACTGCGCACGGCACCACGCAAACTGCCATCGAGGCGATGAAGAGCGGCGTATTCGACTACCTTATCAAGCCCCTCGACCTCGAGCGCTTGAGCCATGTGGTGGAGCGCGCTTTTGACGCGGCCCGACTCATGAATGTGCCGGCCACGCTGCCCACCGACGTTGCCAGCGATCAGATCATCGGCCGCAGCCCGATTATGCAGGAGATGTGCAAGGCCATTGGCCGGATCGCCCCGCAGAATGTCAACGTGCTCATTCGCGGCGAAAGCGGCACCGGCAAGGAACTGGTTGCACGTGCGCTGTATCACCACAGCAAGCGCAACGACAAGCCGTTCCTGGCCATCAACTGTGCGGCCATTCCGGAAGCGCTGCTGGAAAGCGAACTCTTCGGCCACGAGAAAGGCGCTTTCACGGGCGCGGACCGGCGGCGCATCGGCAAATTCGAGCAATGCGACGGCGGCACGCTGTTCCTCGACGAAATCGGCGACATGCCGGCCGCGCTGCAGGCCAAGATGTTGCGCATTCTTCAGGAGCAGCGTTTCGAAAGGCTCGGCGGCAATGAGGTAGTGCAAACGCAGGTGCGCGTGCTCGCGGCCACCAATCAGGATCTGGAGAAACTCGTCGAGACCGGCCGCTTTCGCAAGGACCTGTACTACCGGCTGAAAGTGGTCACTATCCGCTGCCCACCGTTGCGCGAACATTTAAACGACGTGGCGGAATTGGCTCATTACTTTCTCTACCGCTTCGATCGGGAGCTGGGCATCGACTTACAGTCAATTGCTCCGGAGGCGCTGGAACTCTTGGAGCATTACTCCTGGCCGGGGAACGTGCGCGAATTACAAAGCGCTGTCAAGCAAGCAATGCTGAATGCCTCGGGCCAGATTATTCTGCGAGAGTTTCTGCCGGTGGAATTGCAGAACCAGCCGGTTACCTCGGCCAGCGCGCTCCCGGCTGGGACCATGTCTGGCGATCTTAGTAATCTCATTGACCATTTGCTCGAAAGCGGCGAAAAAGACATCCATCGTAAGGCAGTGGAAGCCGTGGAGCGAATCCTGCTGCCCCGGGTGCTGCGCGAGACGCATGGTCATCAGGCGCAGGCCAGCGAGCTTCTGGGCATCAATCGAGCGACCTTGCGGCACAAGCTGCGCGCGCTAGGGCTAGGCTTCGACAAAGTCGTGACGGACGAATCCGGAGATGAACAGTAGTCAAAAAGGGTCGGATGCGACCATTCGATGCGAAGAATTCAAGCCAAATCGCGAGCAAGCACCGGGGCCGGCAAACCACCGGACCAGTTGGAACTACCGTACCTGGAAACATTTTCGCTGGCAGCCGAGATGAGCAGTTTCACCGGGGCCGCCAAGGCACTGCGGGTCAGCCAGGCAGCGGTCAGCCAGCGCGTGCAAGCGCTGGAAAAAACGCTGGGCTGTGCCCTGTTTCAGCGGCAAGGAGGGCGCGTCCTGCTCACCGAAGCGGGTCAGAAACTGTACGAGTATGGGCAGCGCATTCTCGAACTTCATCAGCAAGTTCGCCGGGAACTTGCGGGGCAGAACAAGCTTGTTCGTGGCGAATTGCATCTTGCCGCCAGTTCCATTCCAGGCGAACATCTGCTCCCTGCTTTGTTGCCGGCATTTCGGCAGCAGCATCCGCAGATACGCGTGCACGCCGCCATCAGCGACAGCATGACGGTGATGGCTCAAGTGGCGCGCGGTGATGTGAGCATCGGCCTCGTCGGCCGTAAAACGGACAATCCGCACCTGGAATTCCGCCATCTTGCCAGCGACCGCCTGATTCTAGCGGTCCCGTCGGGGCACGCGCTTAGCAACCGGAAGCGCGTATCCTTGACACAGCTAATTAAATATCCACTCATTCTGCGTGAGCCTGGTTCGGGCGCACGGCACTGCTTTGAGAAGTCCTGGAACGAGGCCGGGCATTCCATGGCTGACCTGCAAGTTGTCCTGGAATTGGGCAGCAACGAAGCCATCAAAGAAGCGGTTTTGCGGCATGTCGGCGTGGCGGTTCTCTCTACATATGCTGTGCGCAAGGAACAGGAAGCCGGCAAATTACACGTCTTGGAGATTTCCGGTCTGCACTGCGACCGGGAAATGTTCGTCGTGGTGGACCGGCGGCGCGTTCAACCGCTGCCGGCCCGGTTGTTTCTCCTCTTTCTGGAATCGCATCCCGATTTGGCCGAAGCGCGATAAGCAGCGCTTATGGTCTGGGCTTCAAGTATTAGAAGCTGTCTACAACGCATTGCTTGCAATCTCGCTAAGTTGGAATGGTGGCGCCGTGATGCAACGAAGGCGCTGGCAATTGGCATGGCGCCAAGAGCGCCGCTGAATTCTCTTCAGGAGGAAACTGGAAATGCGTTGGCACTGTGCACTTCTGGCCGTGTCTGGCACCTTGTTGTTTTCGGCGGCGTTACGAAGCGAGCCACCGAATCCGGCACATAAAGAGGCTATGGAAATCGACCTTTTCCCGGTCGACAAGATCAAGTGGCAAGCAGGACCCACGTCGTTGCCGAAGGGCGCGATGATTGCCGTACTGGAAGGCGATCCGACCAAGGAAGGGCCTTTTGTCTTCCGAGTGAAGATTCCCGATGGATACCGCGTGCCGCTGCACACGCATCCCAAGACTGAGCGCGTCACCGTGATCTCGGGCACTTTCAACATTGGGATGGGTGACAAATTCGACCAGAGCGCAACGAGGCCCATGCCGGCCGGCACATACGGCTACTGGCCGGCCGGCATGAAGCATTTTGTCTGGGCCAAAGGTGAAACCGTATTGCAGTTTCACGGTATGGGGCCGTGGTCGATTCAATACCTCAACCCGGACGATGATCCGCGCAACGCCAAAAAGTAGATGCTGATTGCGTGCTGAGGATTTCCCATGCGCGCATGGTGCGAATCGCCTGTTCGTCAGCAATTTGAGCGCCAGTTTGCACATTACCTTGCATCCAGCCCGATGGCGGATCGGACGGTGCTCGACGCCATCGCGGCCTTGGCGCCGGTCCAACCCGGCCAGCGACTGCTCGATGTCGCTTGCGGCGCCGGCTTTCTCTTGCGAACGTACCAGGAACTGGGTGCGGAAGTTTTTGGCGTGGACTTGAGCGACGCCATGCTGCGCGCGGCAAGATCGACGCTGGGGCCAATCGTTCCGGCCCATCATCTCGTTGCGGCCGACGCCTGCGACTTGCCGTTTGCTTGCGAGGCCTTTGATGTTGTTACCTGCAAGCTGGCTTTTCACTACTTCGCCGAGCCTCAGCGCGCGCTGGTGGAGATGGGCCGGGTATGCCGCAGGTCGGGCCTGATTGTCGTGATCGATCGGGTCACAAGTGACCATCCGGCTCAATGCGCCGCACAAAACCGGCTTGAAAAGCTGCGCACACCAAACAAAGTACGGGTCTATCGCGAACGCGAGTTAGTGGAACTGTTGCAATCTACCGGCCTGACGGTCGTGCGGCGTTGCATGGTCGTGCAGCCCACCAGTTTTGCAGAATGGATGTCGGCCGCCGGTGCCGGCGACCGGAACGAGCAAGCCAAGGCGCTATTGTTCGGCCCCATCGGCGAAGACCTGACCGGGTTGGCGCCGGAGGGCTGCGGCGATTCCCTTACGATTCGTCATCGCACGCTGATTTTGGTGGCAACCTTCGCCAAACCGTAGGGACAGCTATCCTATTTCTCCACCCAAATCGGCGAGGACCACGCCATCTGGCCGTTTTCCTGAATCACGCGTACATAGTAGTAGTTTTGTTTTTCCGTCGCCGGCGGGGCGATGTCGTGCCAGGAGAAACGCGCCTCGGCCGGCGTCTTCGTGTCCAGTTTCGCGGAGTGGACTACTTCACTATTGCGCAGCACCTCCACTTTAGCTAGCGGGCCGGTGCCGAGCACGATCACATCGAACTTCGGTTTGTCGGCTTTCACTTCGTCGCCCATGATCGCGCTGCCCGAACGGACGTCGAGGACGATATTGTCGGTGGCGGCGTAGGTGTGGCGCTTTTTCATCGCGTCCACCAGCCCCTTACGGCTGAATTCCTCCGCGAGGATGCAAGCGTAGCTGACGTGCGTCGAAATGTGATCGCTCGACGACTGGAAGCCAAGCTTGTAGCCTTTGACGAGTGCAAGAGAAACGAAGCCTGCCGGTTCGAACTTGCCGTGGATGCGGTCGGTCTTGTCGGTGACGACCTTTGGCGCGTCTGGCGCCTCGTAATTGGCGTGGTAGCCCTGGAAAAGCTCGACGAACGGTTCGAGTTCCGGGTCATGCGGGTCCTTCCAGTCAGTCCCTTGGCTGGTGGCCGAAGTGTGCAATGTGCAGATGCCGCCGGTCGCGCGCAAATAGTCGTATAGCTTGGCGGTGTCGTTCGCCAGTCCCGCGGGCGCACCGACTTTGGGCAGCGGCAGCGTCCTATGACCGCGCTCAGTCCAGATCACGTTGCGGTGGCCGTTGGGGTAGGGCACGCTGCGCTCATACCCGTACATCGAGATGAACGAGCCGGGAACTGTATAAAGATCGTTCGACTGTTGCGTGCGCCACCAGCA
>DATGHS010000114.1:0-2665 GCA_035307785.1 Gemmataceae bacterium | reverse complement strand
GGACAGGCCTGCGCGCAAGCCGGGACAATGGTTCCATCCGGCACCAGGAATGGCCCCGGCTCGCCGGCATGCGCCAGCTTCACGCCGAGCTTGCCGCGCTCGATCCGCTGTACGCAAAACGTGCACTTCTCCATGATGCCGCGCATGCGCACGGTGACATCTGGGTTCTTCTGCATCGGTAACGGCTCCGGCGAGCCTTTTTCAGCCAGCGGGCCCAGCCGCAATTCATTGAGCGGCCGCTGGTGATAATCGAACCAGTTGAAGCGCCGGGCCTTGTACGGGCAGTTGTTCGAGCAATAGCGCGTGCCGATGCAGCGGTTGTAAACTTGCAGATTCAAGCCTTCCGGCGAATGCACGGCGGCATTCACGGGGCAGACCGGTTCACACGGGGCCGCCTCGCAATGCATGCACATCACCGGCTGGTGGACGATCTCCGGATTACTTTCGTCGCCGACGAAGTAGCGATCGAGCCGGATCCAGTGCATGATCCGCCCGCGCTGCACCTCGCCCTTGCCCACGATGGGGATATTGTTCTCCGCCTGGCACGCGATCATGCACGCTGAGCAACCGGTGCACGCCGTAAGGTCGATCACCATGCCCCATTGGTACGGCGAGGTAAGTTTGGCCTGCGTGGCGAGATCAAGGGGGATGCGCTTGTTAGGCGAACCCGGCCCGTGAGGGCCGGGGTTACCCGCGTTGCGGAAGCGAACGAGGTCGCGGCCCTCCATGCGGCCTTCGTCTTGGGTGCAGGCGAAATCGAAGTGGCGGCCGGTTTTTTCGATCTTTGCCGCCAGAAAATATGGTGCGCCATTCGGACGCAGGCGGTTGACATCGAAGCCGTGGCCTGTCCCAATGCGACCACTTCTTCGCCGGCCATTGCCAAAGGGCAAAGCGACAGAGTAGTCGGCTTGGCCGGGGAGAATAAATGCAGGAATGCTCACGGATTCTTTGCCAACGGAAATCTGAATAGAATCGCCGAACTCGACACCGAGCGCTTGCGCGGTGGTGGGGCTTATGATGGCTGCATTGTCCCATGTAATCTTGGTAATCGGGTCCGGCAATTCCTGCAGCCAACCGTTGTTGGCATAGCGACCGTCGAGAAGTCGATTGTCGGGATGGAAGGTTACTTCCAGATTATCGCTCGATAGCGGATTTCCTTGCATGTCATTTTGAAAAGCACCTTCGTATTGCTTGGGATCAAGTATCGGCTTAACTGCCGGGCGGGAGCTGTTCGCAAGAAAGCCATCGTGCAACCAGCGCCGAAATGCCGCCTCGTAATTCGGTTTGCCGGTGAGTTGTGCGAATGATCGCTGCACGATGGCGTGAGCGTCGCTCAAATCGTAATGCAGGAGGCGAGCCAGTGTTTCCAGGGGCGACCGACCGCCATACAGAGGCGCGATCAGCGGCTGGATTGGCGAGTAAGTCCCGTCGCTCGTTTCCGCGTCGGCCCAGTACTCCAGGTAATGCGCCGCCGGAAGGTGCCAGTGGCATTTCTCCGCAGTCTCGTCTACGTACAGACCGAGATGAATCGTGTTTGGCACCTTGGTAAGAGAATCCCAGAAGAAGGATGCGGTAGAAACATCCACTAAGAAGGCATCCGGAATGTTGTTATTCGTTCCGTCGAGAAAAAAGGGGCCCCGGCACGAGGGTTCGAACGCAGGATTTCGGCCCAGAATCACCAACGTGTCGATTCGTCCGTGGGTGATGTTCTGCAATATCTCGCCGATGAGCCAGCTTTTGTTGTCCGGCCGCTCCCGGTATTCAATGACGCCATTGTTATTGCCAAGCGCCTCGTTGAGGAAGAAGGCCAGCTTGGTGGTCGTGCCCCAAGCGCCTTCATTCGACACAACAGCGGATTTGCCTCGGTGGGCAATCAGATCTGCCGCGACCGCATCGATTCGGCTTTGAGAAACTGCCAATTTGGAATCGAGCTTTGCTAACTCCAAGCGTAGTGGTTCCGGCAAGGGCAACGACTCGCCGAGTTTATTCAGCAAAGCAACGGCGAATGCATTAATCTGAGTAGCCGGCAAAGCCAAACGGTGATCGGCCGCGGCCCCCGTAACTGTCGGATGCGATTCGATTACATAAAGCCGGTTGCCATTCGGCGACCGGCGTTTGGCCATGAAGTCGCGGGTTTGGCGAACAGCCTCCGCGTGCGTGCCGAGGAAATCCGAATTCAGACTAAGTACGACATCCGCCTTCTCCAACTGGTAGTGCGGAGTGCAATACTTGGCGTCCTTCCCCGGCAACGGCAATTCGCCCGGCCCATTTCCTGTGTGGTCGTCGTCGTACCAAATGGCGCCCGGAAATGTCTTCCGGGCGTAATCCCTCAACATTCTGATTGCCGGCGAATTGGTGTCTTCAGCATAGAAGGCCAATCCTGCGCCTTGGTATTTCTTCAGCTCCGCGAAATGCTTGCTCGCCCAATCGTCGAATTCCTCCCAGCTCGACGGCTTGCCGTCCCGCAGCACCGTTTTCGAGCGATCCGGGTCGTACAGGTCCAGGATCGACGCCTGCGCCCAAATGTCGCTAGCGCCGCGGCTGTAGGGGTGCGTCGGGTGGCCCTCGATCTTGGTGGGCCGGCCTTCGTGGCTTTCCACGATAACCGGGAAACAGCAGCCGGGGCGAGGGATCGTCGTGGCGTAGAACGTGGGCAGGCCGGGGA
>DATGHS010000113.1:0-3199 GCA_035307785.1 Gemmataceae bacterium | reverse complement strand
GGCTGAAGGTAGCGCTGCGCGTTATCGGCAATCAAATTCAGGCCGTCGTCTACAATCCGGCAACGCAGCAATACTTGAATGCCGCCGGCAACTGGCAAAACCAGTTCACCACAGCACTTACTTGCACGGAGGGCGCGATTTCGGCAATGGGGGCGGTCGGGATCGAGCGGCCGGCGAAGTACGCCAGCGCGGTCTACATCGACGACTTTGGCGTGACGTTCGCCACCGTTGACACGCAGCCGCCGCAAGTCACCATTATTCAGCCTTCTCCGGGCGCCGTTCTCACGGGAACCACGGCGTTTCAGGCCAATGTGACCGATAACGGCGGCATCGACCACGTGGAATTCTTGATCGACGGCCAGGTTCGCCAAAGCACGTCGGAAGCGCCGTATACCATGTCGCTCGATACGACCACGTTGACTTCCGGTACGCACACGCTGTTCGTTCGCGCGTATGATTTGGCCGGCAACGTTGGCTCGGCAACGCTGATCTTCTCGGTTCAAAACTCGGGCGGATCCTTGCCGACAATTCCGCGGCACTACCCCAACATACGGATTGCCGAATTGGCCTACACCGGCACGCCAATAACCACGTTCGAGCAACAGTTGCTGCAAAGCAGCGTGGACCTGGTGATTCCGAACCCGCAATACCTGTCGTACATTCACAGCGTAAATCCCAACACGCCACAACTGATTTACACGAACTTCTCGAATCTATACCAGCAGGCGCTGCTCGACTGGCTCGATTATGCGAATAGCCACGGGCTCAATCCGGAAGATGCCTTCTATCACGTGACAACGCCGACGGCGTTTACGGGAGCCAGCGCTTCCTCGCAGCCGGTGACGTGGTTCTGGAACGTGGGCCGCGGTTCTTCCTTGACTTCACTCACGAATCTCACTTCAGCAGCGCACGACAGCACCACCGGCGACGTGTCTTTCGGCAGCCTCGGCCAGTCGCTGTACCTCGGCTATCCGGACCTGATTAACGAAATCAATTTCAATCTCAACAGAGGCGCGGCCAACGGCTGGAAAGGTGTGCTGGAATACGCCAGCGCTGTGGACAGCAATGGCACGCCGACCGACTGGAAACCGCTAACGGTGAAGAACGACGGCACGAGCGGCTTCACGCAGTCGGGAAAGATCACGTTTGACCCGCCAGCCGACTGGACGATGTCGCAGATCGGCTCGCAGGGGGCGATGTATTATGTGCGCATTCGCACGACTTCAGCAGGAACGTCTCCGGCCGCCACTACCATCCTGGCTGCCGACTACGTGAATGCCAATGGCGCTGCCCAGGGGACCATTCCGGTTTTTGACTACTCGGCGGACAAGGACCACGACGGCTACCTGAATGATGCCGAATACGCCAATCGGACTCCGGGAGACAACGCTCGTTTTGCCTATCAAAGCCGGATGTTCTATCCGTATTACGGCCAGATGCGCTATGTGCTGAATCCGAGAGATTCGGACGTGCAGCAATGGGCGGCGAACTATGCAGTGCGCTTGCTCGCCTCGCAACCGCTGGCAAACGGCCTCTTCGTGGATAATTCGAGCGGCCATTTTCCGCTTGCCGGCATCCATGTGCTGGAGCCGACGGATAACTACAGCACCAATTACGGCACGATGCTCGGCGGCATCAGTAGCCAGATTGCGCCGCACTGGCTTATGGCCAATGTTTCCGGCGGCGGGAGTGAAACCGCAGCCGTGGTAACCAATACGGCCGGAACGTTTGACGAATCGGCCATTCGGGCCTTGGCCAGCAACTGGCAGCAGTTCGAGGACTTGGCAAACACGGTCGCGAATTGGCAGTCGGTCACCACGCCGGCCCATTACATGGTGCTGGATAGCATGACGACGGGCGGTTCGGCAACTGACCCGCGCACCCAAATGGCCACGCTGGCGTACTACTATCTGGTCGGCGATCCAAATTCCACGTTTCTGCTTTACGGCGGCGGCCAGTCGCCCAACACGTCGTGGACCCAGCACTGGATCCCGGCTGCGGCGTACGATATTGGCCAGCCGACCAGTAAGTGGTCGCTCTTCGCCAGCGGCAAAGACCCGGCGAATACGGCCCTCGCGTACCATGTTTATCAGCGCTCCTACGCGAATGGGCTCGTACTGTACAAGCCGCTGTCGTATGCCGCGGGCTTGGGAACAGGAACGCTGTCCAATGCCACGGCTACGACCTTTCAACTGAACGGAACCTATCGACTGCTACAAAGCGACGGCACGCTGAGCACGCTGGTCACGAGCGTGAGCTTGCGGAATGGCGAAGGGGCAATTCTTGTGAAAGCGTGATACGGGTTTAGCGGGGGACCCGAAGGGTCCCCCGCTAAACAACTTTTCTACAATACTACCATTCCATCGACATTTCGCTTTTCGTGAGAAGCACCATGAGCGACAGGAGCATGCGGCAGTTTTTACGCACGCAACTCGATGACCTGAAACAGCGCGGACTTTACAAGCGCGAACGGCAGATTCAGACGCCGCAGAATTCGCTTATCCGCGTGGGCGGCAAGGAAGTCATCAACTTCTGCGCCAACAACTATCTCGGCCTGGCGAATCATCCGGACGTCGTGAAAGCGGCCGAAGAGGGCTTGCGGGCTTATGGCTACGGACTCGCTTCGGTTCGCTTTATTTGCGGAACCCAGGACTTGCACAAGCAGTTGGAGCAAGCGATCGCGAAGTTCTTCTTGAAAGAAGACGCGGTTTTGTACACTTCGTGCTTTGATGCCAACGGCGGTTTGTTCGAGCCGCTGCTTGGCGAAAACGACGCCATCCTCAGCGATGAATTGAACCATGCCAGCATCATCGACGGCATTCGGCTCTGCAAAGCGCAGCGTTACCGCTACAAACACGGCGACATGGCCGATCTGCGCAAGGGCCTGGAGGAACTGAAGAATTGCCGCTTTCGGCTCATTTCCACCGACAGCGTCTTCAGCATGGACGGCGATTTTGCGAAACTATCGGAGATTTGCGCGCTGGCCGACGAATTCGATGCCGCGGTGATGATCGATGATTGCCATGCCACCGGCTTCATTGGCCCGAATGGCCGCGGGGCCGCCGAACAGCTTGGAGTGCTGGACCGAATCGACATCATCACCAGCACTTTGGGCAAAACACTGGGCGGGGCCAGCGGCGGCTTCACGACGGGCCGCCAAGAGATTATCGACTGGCTCCGGCAGCGCTCGCGGCCCTAT